>JAGWTQ010000011.1 GCA_028868905.1 Betaproteobacteria bacterium | reverse complement strand
ATGACAAAGGGCACGTTCACGGATGCAAGCTGTATCCCGGCGACGACGAAATCTGCCCGACCTGTTATTGCAACGGGTTTGTCGCAAAGCCTAAATAACATAAAGCTCTAAATGACGAAAAGGTGCCGCAAGGCGCCTTTTCGTGTATCTGGCGTCGGATGCTGCCTTTCGGGTGACATCCGGGCCGGTTTTTTCCGTTTGCGGATCAATCGGTCATCGACGCCTGAATAAAGCTGACGGTTTCGGCCCGTCCAGTCCCTGCGCCCCCAGTACGTCCGCGAGATGTGCTGGTGTGCGCTGCGGGAGTGTTTTGGCGGCCCTAGCACGTCCCTTCGCGGGATGTGTGTGGCAGCCTTGCGTGCGGCCGACCTGATGCCCGATGCCGGTTGATCTTTCTGTAAACAGGTGCTTGGGATGAAAGTTCACGTTAGAAAAATTTTAGTCTGGCTGTCGCTGTGTTGCTTGTGCTCGGCTGCTTTGGCTGAACCCTTTGTCCAGGGCGGGCCGATTGGCTCCCAAACGGATGACGGGTTTAACGCTCTGGGTCCGGTCGTCGAACAGCCCATCGAATTCCCCCATAAAACCCATGCGGGTACCGAACCGGGGCAGATGGGCATCAATTGCATGTACTGCCATACCTATGCCCGTCGCAGCAACGTGTCTGGCATTCCGCGACTGGACAAGTGCATGGGTTGTCACAAGATGATCGAGTCGGTCAAGGACAAGCCACGCATCAAGAAACTGTTCGAATACTGGGAGAAAAAAGAACCTATTCCCTGGAAAAAGGTTCACGACCTTCCGGACTTCGTGCGCTTCAATCACGAACGCCATATCCAGCGCTTTTATTTCCGCGAACATCGGCCGGTGCGCGAAGTGTGTGGCTATTGCCACGGCGATGTGGGGTCCATGACCACAGCCCGCCGCGTCAAGGCGCTTTCCATGGGGTGGTGTGTCAGCTGCCACCAGAAGGACCATCTGGAAAGTGCAAATACCACGAAAACGAGCAATGGGCCGAATGACTGCTGGCAATGCCACAAGTGATTCGTAACCGGCAAGCAAGGGAGAGCGTGTATGAGCAGTAGCAAAATCGATCGCCGGGATTTTCTGCGTGTGTTGGGAATCAGCGGCGCGGCAGCCACTCTGGCGGGTTGCGGAAACACCTCGATCGAGTCTGGCGCTGAACTGGTGGAGTCGTTTGTTCAGCCTGAAGATTTCGTGGTGCCGGGTGTTGGAGTCTATTACGCGTCAACCTGCGCACAATGCGGCTCTGGTTGCGGTGTCATGGGGCGCGTGCGTGAAGGACGTGTGCTTAAACTGGAAGGCAATCCGAAGTCGGTAATCAGCGGCGGCAAAATCTGCGGTTTGGGGCAGGCGGCCGTTCAGGTGCATTACAATCCCGATCGTCTGACCAAACCCATGCTTCGTGAAGGGGATGCGCTCAAGGCGGTGTCCTGGGAAAAGGCAATGGGCGTTTTGACGGCCCGCCTGGGATCCGGCAGTTCCCTGACGGGCGAACAGATTGCTTTTCTGACCGGAGAAGTCAGCGGTCACCAGAAAGTGCTGCTGGCAAATTTCCTGGAAAGCTTTGGCTCCACAAACCATGTGGTTTACGACGCCCTGTCGCCTGCCGTGGGGCACGAAGCCAGCAAGGCCGTCTATGGCGTGGAGCAGCCAGTCCTGCAGATCGACAAGGCGCGCCTCATCCTTTCCTTCGGAAACGACTTCCTTGGGACCGGACCCTCCCCGGTCCACATGGCCGCCCAATATGCGCGTTTTCGCAAGGCGCCGCGCGGCACCCTGATCCAGGTCGAGCCCCGCATGACGCTCACGGGAGCCAACGCCGACCGGTGGTATGCGATTCGACCCGGGACGGAAGGAGTGCTTGCGCTGGGCATAGCCCACAGCCTGTTGCAACATCCGGAATATGCCCACAGCATTTCCCAGGAACTGGCTGCTGCGCTCAAACCCTACGACAAGGAAACGGTGGCTGAAATCACGGGCATCAGTGCCGACGCCATCCCGCACATTGCGAGCCTGTTGTGGGAAAAGTCCCCGAGCCTGGTTCTGTCCGGGCCATCAGCGGAAGGTCATGTGCGTGGCTTCAGCAATGCAACCGCGATTCATTTGCTGAACCTGATTCTGGACAACCGTGGAAAAACGCTGCAGGGACAAGCCAATCATCCTTTCCCGCAACTGAGCCCGGTTTCTGGAAGCTATGCGGCCCTGACCCGGCTTAACCAGGCGATGTCAGCCGGAAAATGCCAGGCCCTGCTGATTGCGGGCTGCAACCCGGCATTTACGGCCCCCACCTTTGTTCCCTTTGCAAGCAACATGAGCAAGGTGCCTTTCAAGGTGGCGTTCACAACGCAGCTGGATGAAACGGCCCGCCAGTGCGATCTGGTATTGCCGCTACTCTCGCCCCTAGAGGACTTTGGTACGCATGTGGCAGGTTACCAACCCGCCGGCGTGGAACTGATGATCCAGCAGCCGTTGATGGAGAAGCTGTATCCCGAGACCAAGGGTTTTGGCGATATCCTGGTCGATCTGCTCAAGCAGCGCAAACCCGACGCCTACAAGGCGTTCCCCGATTATTACTCGTACATCAAGACAGCCGTGCTCAAGGCCAAGCCGGTATTCAAGTCCAAAGA
Source organism: Betaproteobacteria bacterium (assembly GCA_028868905.1). Taxonomy (GTDB): domain Bacteria; phylum Pseudomonadota; class Gammaproteobacteria; order Burkholderiales; family Ferrovaceae; genus JAKBAT01. Next base: position 34,041 of record JAGWTQ010000011.1, on the reverse strand, counting down.
GAGCGACGACAACTTCTGGGAAGATGCACTGCGCAATGGCGTGCTTGACCTTGATTTGCCTGCGGCGCAGATCGACGCCAAGGTGTCTGCAATCAAGGTCGGTGCGCCGCAGGCTGCCGAAACCGGGATGCAGTATCCGTTCTACTTTGTGCCCTCCGTGAGGGCTGACCTGCGCGATGGTCGTCACGCCAATTTGCCCTGGCTGCAGGAATCGCCGGACCCGCTGACTTCCGTGGCCTGGGACTCCTGGGTGGAAATTCATCCGACAACAGCGGTTCAGATGCAAATCCGCGAAGGTGACGTGCTTGAAGTGCAGTCCACCACGGGATCCGTTCGAGCCAAGGCTTATCTGTTTCCCGGCATCCAGCCAGATACGATTTCGATGCCGCTCGGACAAGGCCATACAGGGTACGGGCGCTACGCCGATGGCATTGGGGTCAACCCCTTCAAGATTCTTGATCCAAACTTTGAGGAACAGACGGGTGAACTTGCGATGTACGCCACCCGGGTGATCATCAAAAAAACCGGGGAAAACGCCAAGATGGTCAAGGATGAAGGGCCCACCACGCTGCAACAGGGCCGCAAACTGGTAGTCACCATGGCGGCCGACCAGGCTGAACTTGCGAAGGAGATTACACGTGTCGCTCAGTAACCTGATCAAGAATTGGTCTACGCTTCGGGTCAAGCGTCCCTACGAAGACCAATACAAGGACAAGGACTACAAGTGGGCCATGGTCATCGACCTGGATGCCTGCACGGGATGCAATGCCTGCACAACGGCCTGCTATGCAGAGAACAACCTGCCTGTTGTGGGCAAGGAAGCATTCTCCAAAGGGCAGGCCATGCACTGGATCCGGATCGAGCGTTACTGGGGTGAAGGCGACGAGTTGCCCAAATTTCCGGACCGCGGAGCCCAGTTCCTGCCGATGCTGTGCCAGCAGTGCGAATCGGCACCGTGCGAAGTGGTTTGCCCTGTCGGGGCCACGCACCATACGCCCGACGGACTGAACTCGCAGGTTTACAACCGCTGCATCGGTTCGCGCTACTGTTCGGCCAACTGTCCCTACAAAGTGCGCTATTTCAACTGGTGGCAGTATCCCGAACGCGCGTGGCCCAATCCACTGGAGCAGCAGCTCAACCCGGATGTGACGGTGCGCAGCAAAGGGGTGATGGAAAAATGCACTTTTTGCGTGCAACGCTTGGTAGAAGCCAAGAACCGGGCGCGCACCGAAGGACGGAGGGTGGAGGACGGCGAAGTCACCACTGCTTGCGCGCAAGCCTGTCCGACTTCTGCTATCACCTTCGGCAATCTGGCCGACAGCAAGTCACAAGTGGCGAAGATGTGGGAGCGGCAGCAAGTTGACCTGGCCAAGGACAAGCAGGAAAAAAGCGACGAAAACATGCGCGGCTATCGGATTTTCGAAGATCTCCGGACCTACCCCTCCATCGTATACATGGAGAGGATTCGGGACCTTCAGGCCTGATGGCGCAAGATCTGCCATGACTTTTTGGATTCTACTATTGGAACCTCAAGCATGATTCAAGCTACCGACGAAAAAGATATTGAAATAGAACGGAGATTTGTTCCCAAGGCAAAAGACATCAATGATGAAATTGCCTGGGCCCAAATCAACAAGGACGTTCTGCGCAGCATGGAACGTCCGCGGCTGATGTACTGGGTTATCTTCCTTGCATCACTCGCCTTGTTCGGGTTTGGCGTGTATTGCGAAATTTACCAGTACCAGAACGGGATGGGGGCAGCTGACCTGAACAACCCACAAGTGTGGGGCTGGTATATCGCCACGTTCATTTTCTGGATCGGGATGAGCCATTCGGGAACATTGCTGTCCGCCATTTTGCACATCATGCATGCAGACTGGCGCAAGCCGATCTATCGATTTGCGGAAGCCATGACCACGTTTTCGCTCATGACGGCCGGGCTTTTCGTGCTGGTGCACCTGGGGCGTGTCTGGGAGTTCTACTATGTGGTCGCCTATCCGAATGAACGGTGGGCCTGGCCCAACTTCAATTCCCCGCTGGTGTGGGATGCGACGGCCATTGGAACCTACCTGACGTCTTCCATCGTTTTTCTTTATTTCGGGATGATTCCGGATCTTGCCATTTGCCGTGACAACGCAAAAGGCGTTCGCAAGAAATTCTACTGGCTCCTGTCTCTGGGTTGGCAAGGGACTGACCGGCAATGGGCCAATTTCAGGGTGGCCTACCTGACCGTAGCCTGTTTCCTGATTCCGTTGGCGGTTTCCGTGCACTCTATCGTGGCGACCGACTTCGCGGTGTCCCAGCAGCCTGGCTGGCACATCACGTCCTTCCCACCCTATTTTGTCGCCGGGGCGCTTTACTCCGGCTGCGCGGCCATCATTACCCTGTTCATCGTATTGCGCTATGTGTTCCGTTTCGAGGAATACATGACCATGCCGATTCTGGACAAGACCTGCCGCCTGACCTTTGCGATTGCGATGGTGTGGACTTATCTCAACCTGGTGGAATACGCCTCGGTTTGGTATGGCGACGACCCGGTGGCCAAGCAAACACTCTTGTTCCGCGCGACCGGCGATTATGCGACGTACTGGTGGGCCATGAACTTCCTGGGTTCCGTGGTGCCCTTTGCGCTCGCTTTCAAGTCCCTGAGGAACAACATTCCGGTCATGCTGGTGGTGTCACTCTTGCTGAACCTGGGCATGTGGCTTGAACGTTTCATGATTGTCACGCCGACGTTCGCCCATGGTTACTATCCCTGGACCTGGACCGATCACTGGATGCCCAACTGGGTGCAGTACGGGATCGTCGCGGGCAGCTTCGGGTGGTTCAGCATGCTGTTCATGCTGTTCTGCAAGATTTTCCCGACGGTTTCCATGTATGAGGTGAAGGAAATGGTTTATCACCGATTCGTGGCACGCAAGGCGAGGGCATGATGAGCAAAGCACACACTTTGGCGCTGTTTAATGACTTTGAAGCGGCCGGCAGGGCGCTGCAAGAGCTCAAGGCCTCCAATCTGCCGGGCTTTCGCATGGACGATGTGCTGATCAAGTCGCCCATCGAACACCCGGAATTGTCGGAAATGCTGGGCAGTCGCCCGGTTTACGTGCAGTTGTACACCATGGCGGGGGCTGTCCTGGGGAGCACCATCGGCTTCACCCTGATTGCATCGGCACAGGCCAATTTTCTTCAGCAGATCCGGGGGGGGCGGCCTATCGTCCCCATCCCGCCCGACATGGTGCTGACGTACGAGTTGTTCATCCTGATTGGCGTGCTGATGACAGTGGTGGGCTGCTTCATTGCCTGGAAACTGCCCGGGAATCGCAGCCCGCTGTACAACACCCGCATTTCGGAAGACAAGATCGGCATTCTGGTCAAGGCGGATCCGCTGGTGATTCCGAAAGTGAACGGCATTTTTGAACGGCATCAGCCTCTCGAAATCATGGGAGAAAAAGGACGATGAAATTGACTCGCTGGATCGCTTTGACGGCCCTGGTTCCTTCCCTTGCCATGGCCTGGCCCTGGAGCAAGGACATGGCCAATCAGATCAGCATCAAGCCGCAGGAAGGGCCGGACTCGGTCCGCCCCTATCCGGAGCGGTCGGTACCCATGGCGGGCACGAAAACAACGCCCTATGTCCATGACCATGATGCGGCCATGAAACTGCCCAACCCGAACCCGGCCACTCCGGAATCGATTGCCCGAGGCAGGGAAATGTTCAAGATTTACTGCGTTCCCTGTCATGGCAACTCGGGCACAGGTGATGGGCCGGTTGGCGCCAAGCTGATCGTCCGGCCTTTTGATCTCACGGCAGACCGGGTCCAGAAAGAAGTACCCGAAGGCTACATATTTGCGCACGTGACGTTTGGCGGGGCGCTCATGCCTTCCTACGGAAATGACATGTATCCCTCGGAACGCTGGGATCTGGTGAATTACGTTCGCCATGGGCTCAAGGCCGACCAGGCCCCCGCCGTGAGCGCAAAGTGACCTAAGGAGTTAACCGTGATTTCGTTTTCTAGCTGGTCTGTGCTGACCGTAGATTTTCTGGTGGTGCTCCACTTGTCCCTGGCGGGTGTGACCCTTGCAGCGCTCCTGCATTTGGTCAATGCCAAATGGCGTTTCGATATCCGGGTCATGTCCGTATCGTTTTTTGCGCTGTTTCCGCTCGCCTTCGTGTTGCTTCTGATCCTGTTGTATGGTGGCAGCCTGACGTTCCCGTGGGTTGGAACTTTTGAAAAATTGCCGCGCTGGAACAATCTGGGCTTCCTGGCTGCCCGGGAAATCCTCGGATTCTTTGCGGTGGGCGTTCTGTACGGCCTATTCATCAAGTTCCAGGCCAAGGCCGAGCGATCTGCCGAGGATCAGCACAATTTTAAAATCGTGGCCATGCTCATTCCGTTTGCCCATGTCCTGTTTTGCACTATGGTTTCCTGGGACTTCGAAATGACGTTGCTGCCCAACTGGGAAAGCTCGATTTTCGCCATGTACCATTTTGTCAGTGCTTTTGGCATGTACCTGGCCGTGCTCGTGCTGTCCCTGTATTTCCTCAACAAGGCAAAAGCCTTTGTGAGCCCCCCCCCGGAATATCTGTACAACTACATTGCCCAGATGATGCTGGCATTTACGATTCTTTGGGTTTACACCTTTTTTGCCCAGTACCTCATCATCTGGTACGGCAACTTTCCCGAAGAAACGGAGCGGCTCTGGCAAATGCAGGATGGTTATTACAGCTCCCTGTTCTGGACCTTCTTCGCCCTCAAGTTTGTGGTTCCTTTTGTCACTCTGGTTTTTCCCTTCAGTCGGCACACGCCCAAAGTCATCATCACCGTGGCGGCATCCATTGCGCTGGGCAGCTGGATTGAACGATACACTTGGATTTCAGGGACTTACCCCACATCGCACATGCCCATGACAGGGCTCTTTGATATCGGCGTGACGGTCGTGGTTTTTGGGGCGGCTGTTGCAATTGTGCGAGCCCGCCTGCGTCGCAACCAGATCATTCGATGAGTTGCGCACTGCAATGTTGAAATGCGGGATTGATACTGGTATAAAGCACCAATCATGGGGAGCGACAACCCGCATCCAGGGATTTTTCCTGGATAAAGTCTAAAAACACAGCACTACATACTGTTCTGCAGGTTCACCACACTGAAAGTGAACCCGGGCGTTTCATTTTTGCAATAAAGAGTTACCAATAGGGGGGGGGAATGCAAAAAAAATCGATCTCGACTCGGGGCTTTTGGCTCATGATCGTCGGAGGCATGCTCACGGGAATGGGGAATGGCAGCGTGTTTGGTGCCACCCTGATGTGTTTTCTCGGCCGCGGCAAGTTTGGCGATTGGGGTGGCTGGATGGGCGAGGCTTACAATCCTGTAACCTTTACCGGTTTTATCGACTGGTGCATGCTTGTCTTCGGCTTTGCCTACGTGGTCATTCTGGCTATCGCCTTCAAGCGGCATGATGCTCTGGAAAACGTGGCCTGACCCGCAAGTTTTTTTGGGCTGACCTTCGCTTTCAGATAATTACACCAAAAGTTTAGGAGTCAAAACACCATGTTGAACACGGTCGCGGCGATTTTGGGGATTGCACTGGCTTTTTCGAGCATGTTGCTGTCCTGGTACATTCTTATGCCGCTCAAGAAGAAAAGCCAAAGCCACTGAGCACAGATCGTGCCGCTTTGGCGGCATTCCAAATAAAAAATTGATTCAGCAGTAGTTAAGTTTTAGAGCGATAGAGGGGGATTTCGATAATGCTCAAATATCTGATGGCCAAAAACGAGGACATCCCGTCGGGTTCGGCGGCCGTGTACTTCGGTTTTTCTGCGATCACGTGGTTTGTGATTGGTACCGGTCTGGGCGCTTTCAATGCGGCCAAACTGGCATTTCCCGACTTTGTTACCGGCCTGGAATTTCTCTCGTTCGGTCACATGCGCCAAGTGCACGTGCACGCGGTGATTTTCGGCTGGATTTCCCAGGCGTTTGCCATGGCCATGATGTACATCACGCCGGCACTGGGCAATACCAAGCTGTGGTCCGAGAAACTGGGTATCTGGAATGTGATTCTTTGGAACATCGGCCTCTCGCTCGGCTTGACCGTGCTCTGGTTCGGGATGACCTCAGGTCGCGAATACTCCGACTTCCCCTGGTTCATTGACCTCTACATTGCCACCTTCATCTTCATTCCGTTGGGTATCAATGTCTGGATGACCATCATCAACCGTCGCACGCAAGGCATCTATACCACCAACTGGTTTTTTGCCGCGGCGACCTTCATGGTCATTATCGTGTTCATCGTGGGTAACCTGCCGGAGTTCTTCCACCTCACGGGTCTGACCGAAGCCTATCTGACCTGGTGGTTTGCACACAACGTGTTGGGTCTGTGGATTACCCCGGTTGCGGCTGCCATTGCCTACTATACGATTCCGAAGGTGACGGGGAACCCCCTGTACTCCCACCGGATTGGTCACCTGCACTTCTGGTCCGTGGTGGTGTTCTACTCCACGCCGGCAGCGCACCACCTGATGTCCGCACCGTTGCCCGAATGGCTCAAGTCCTTCGCTTCGGTTGAAGGCGTGCTGATTCTGGTGCCGGCCATCGCATTCGTGTCCAACATCCTGCTGACCATGCAGGGCAAGTGGAACATGTTTGTGGAAAACCTGGAGGTTCGCTTCACGGTCACGGGTTGCCTGATGGCTATTCCGCTGAACATGCAAGGCGGTTTCCAGCAGACCCGCGCCATCAACTGGTATATCCATGGCACGGGCTGGATCGTGGCCCACGCCCACTTGGCGCTTTTGGGTTTCTCCACTTTCCTGGAAGTGGCGGCCGTTTATCTCGGGCTGCAGACCATCCTGAAACGCAAGCTGTACTCGCTGACTCTGGGCAACATCCACTTCTGGCTGCTTCTGATCGGCTTCACCACCTACTGGGTGTCGATGACGATTGCCGGGCTGATCCAGGGCGCGGGGAAGATTTACGAAGTGCCTTACATCGACGTGGTGATCGCAGAACATCCTTACATGATCGCCCGCTGGATCGGTGGTTCTCTTGTCTTTACCGGCAACTGCTTCTGGCTCTACAACATGTGGATGACCGCGCGCACTGGAACCGTGATTCCAGAAGGCCGCATGCCGCATGAACTGGCCTACGAACGATAAGCCGAGAGATAAGGGGAGATAACAAATGAATTTCAGAGAGTATAAGATCGGATCCCGTTTCTTCGCCTTGGCGTTGGGCGGATCCATGACCATTACCCTGCTGATGCCAAGCTTTGACATCAACCATGTGAACGCCACCGAAGTGGCCATGGACAAGCAGCTGTGGGCCGGTGCCGAATCGGGCTTCAACCTTGACGATCCGTTCCTTCTGGGCTGGCACAAGCCCCTGAAGGTATTGCTCAAGGCGGATCCCAAGACCGGACAGCCGATGGAACCCACTTACGCCTATGTCTATGAGAAAGGGACGACTTTGCCTGGCGGTATCCTGCACCCCGACAATCTGGGGGGCATCGCCAAGCAGTTGAGCCTGGAAAAAGGGCGCATCAAGGAAGCCGACAAGAACGTCGGAGCCGTTTTCCTGGTGAAGGCTGACGAGCAGAAGCGCTACTACATCGAAAACGCCACGGCCACCATGGGCTGGACACCGGAAGCGGTTGAAAAGACCGCAGGCGATGCCAACACCTTGCACGCAGCTGCCGGCAAAACGTTGTTTGTGCGTGAGGGTTGCTGGTGGTGCCATACCCTGCTGCCTGAGCAGACCCAGGACTGGCAGGTATTCGGTGCGCCCCCCATGTTGGGCGATTTCAACGGCGAATCGCCGACCGCGTTCGGTTCCGACCGCAAGGCACCCGACCTGCTTCACGTGGGCTCGCGTAATGCCTCGAAGGAGTGGATGATGTTGCACTTCTTCAACCCCCGTCTCGTGCAACCGCACTCGATCATGCCCCGCTTCGATTATCTCTGGGGCCCCGTCGATGCGAATGGCAAGAAGATCGACTTTCCGAAATGGCGTGCGGAGTACAACGAATATCGCGAAGGCAAGCGTGTCACTCCGCCCGAGGTTCCGATGTACGCCCGCAACAGCGAAATTCGCAACCTGATCGACTTCGTGCTCACGCTGAAGTAATTGGGGAAAACGGCATAACAGAAAGAATTGCGATACGGGGCGGCTAAACAGCGCTCCGGCATCGCAAAAACATGGGGGATTTACGCATGTCATGGAAATTTGATGCACCGCTGGTGACGCTGTCCGACGACGCCACCACCAAAAAGAACGAAGCCCTGTGGGAGGCCGAGGATCTCGGCGGGCTCACGGAAGACAACAATCCGGTTCCTGCACCGGTCGTATGGCTGGTGCTGCTCACCGTGCTCACCGCCTTTTTCGTGACTTTCCCGCTCTGGGGACAGCGCCCGACCGCAGCCCTGTATGCGCCTTATGTGAATTCCATGGACAAGCCGGAAGTACTGGCTGCCAAGGATGACACCGAAGCCATGCAAAAGATTGTGGCCATGAACAAAGGCACATCCAGCGATGCATTGTTGGAACGGCACCCCCTGACCATGGATGATCTGCGCCTCATCAAGGACCAGATCAAGGCCCTGGAAACCAAAGGAGTCGATCTGCGCGATTACACCGTGGTGGGCGATCATGTGGTCATTGCGAACTTCGAAGGGAACTACCGCCCTGACGGCACCCGTATTCGCCAGCAACCCTGGTGGGACAAGGGGTACACCATTGACGTGTTTTACCTGTCCTACTTCTTCCTGGCCGTGTTTCTCATGATCAAGCGCCTGCCCCCCACTTACTGGCAGCCGCGCCATGGCCATGGCGCCAGCCACTGAGTAAGCCAGTCGCCAACTTATACGGAGCTTATTAAATTATGATGATCGATCTGGATTACGGCCCTCTGGCCATTCTGTTGCCGCTCAGCATCGCGTTCGTCGCACCCTTTATCTACAGCTTCTTTGTGGACAACTTCGACAAGACCAAACCACAGATCAAGAGCTGATCAGGTCAAGAAGCGGTTTGGGCAAAATGGCATGCCACACCCGCGCGGTGTGGCATGTGCTTTTAAAGACGCCATAATTTATGCAGGGCAGCGGTTATTTTTTCTGTGCTTTATAATTTAGTAGCAGCGCAAGTTATGGTCCCTCTTTGGGCGGCTTATGGAACGAATCCCAATCTCGACTTGAGCATCGAAGGGATGCGTAGCCAGCGCTTCAGTGTTGGCGTCTTTATTTTCTTGCTGATTGGCATACTGGTTTTCAGCGGGATAATTTATGCCGTACTGCGTGGACCGCATGCGCCAAAAAACATAAAGACAGGCGAGAAATACATGTTTGCAGCCATCATCATGGGGGTGCTGGTGGCCGTGGTGTTCGGTGCCATGCAAATGCTTTCCGGATATCTGTTTTAATGTAGTGGTGGGGCTGAACCTTCATGCAAGACAAGGCTCTAATCTCGACGTGGGGCAATAAGGGGGCGTGATGAATTTTCTTGATTCGTTGGGTGATGGCTGGACCATTTACTTGTGGCTGGTGGTCGGTGCGCTGATCATTGCTGCCAGCATCTACGGCATTCGCTGGGCTGCGAGGAATGAGCAGTTTGATGAAGACATCAAATATCTTGTATTCAGTGAATCAGACAAGGACAAGATGTCTCCGGAAGAGTACGCCAAGAGCCGGGAAGTCCTGGCAACACAGGAAGCGAGCCGGGAGCGCGTGCTGAAAGCGCAAGCCGAGGAGCGTAATCGGGCAGCATGAAGCGCGGCGAGAAGGTGGTTCTGGCGCTCATGGCCGTCATGGTTTTGAGCGTCATGGCCCGGAATTGGTGGGTTGGCAGGCATCAGAGCGCTGAAGATCGGACAATCCCTTTCTACACCACGGCGAGTCCCGATCTTGCCAAGCAGGGCGCAGAACTGTATCGCCAGAACGAATGCCGGCAATGTCACTCGCTTTGGACGGTCCGCAACATGATGGAGTCTGTTCCCGCGCCTGCACTCGACGGCATCGGTTCGCTTCGAGACGAAGCTTGGTTTTTCCGTTATTTCTCCGCAAAGAACCCGCAAGAGATTCTTCCCAGCCGGATGAAACGCGAGTACCGGATGCCTTCTTACGCCTCATTACCGGAAGCCGAGCGGCACACCCTTGCCCAGTACATGGCGAGCCTCAAGGTGCAAGACTGGTACCTGGCTGATACGCGCAAAGCTGAATACGAGAAACTGACCGGAAAAGAGTACCACCCATGAGCGCAGCACCTGCAACAAAGAACAGCCGGTTCACTCAGGCGCTAGTGGCCGTCATCATGGCCTCGGTGCTGAATCATTTCGGCGACCGGTTGCTCGGCGTGCAGATTGAAGTGTTCACCGGGGGCATCGACTATTTCAGCGGTTTCTGGGTGATGGACGTCTTCCTTCTGCCCTTTCTATCCGGAATCCTGGTTGCCGCACTTTTCGGCAAAGGTGCCAAGTGGCTGTGCTATCTCCCCCCGCTCATCGTCCGGAGCGTCAGTTATTTCGAAGTGGCTAGCCTCGGAGGGCTGGCGCCCGGGCACAAATTGTTGCCGCTGGGCTGGTGGGGCTTTTTCGTCATTCTGGTCATGGAATCCGCCATGATCGGTGCCATTTTGGGCGAAGTCATGATCAAGCGCACCTATGGGCGTCGCCCGCGCCATCTGGTTTACAAGGACAGCCCTTCCAAAAAACGTGGGCCGGAGGCCTGAAGGAAGTGGCTGTGCGAGGGGTACGACCACCGACGCCAGAGGAAAGACAGCGGCGCAAGCATTACCTTTATGCCACGCTGATAACCTGCATCGTACTGGTCATGATCGGCAGCACGATCCATGTCATCAAGCTGGGTGCCGGGCGCATGGAAGACATGCGGAAAATGGCATCCTACGACCTCAAGGAAGAAAGCGCCCGTGTGCGTGCGGCAGGCGAAGACATCACCTTGCAGGAAAAACATGAAGCCGGGCGCCTGGCCAATCAGGGCTATACCGTGGTGGAAGCCGATAGGCTGTTGAGTCGAGAGCAGTGGGAAGATCTTGCAACCATGATTGTCGTCCCTGCAGGACCTTTTACCATGGGTACCGACCTTGATCGCGCTGATGTGCAGGATAAACCGGCGCACCGCGTGGTGCTCAAGGCCTATTCCATCGATAAATACCCTGTCACCAACGCACAATACGCACGTTTCGTGGCGGCTACCGGGCACAGGCCTCCGCTCAACTGGAAAAACGGGCGCATTCCGCAAGGAGAGTTGCTCTATCCGGTGACCATGGTGACCTGGTATGACGCAAGCGCGTATGCAAAATGGGCGCACAAGCGTCTGCCCACGGAAGCCGAATTTGAAAAAGCCGGGCGGGGTTCCGATGGGCGTCGCTGGCCGTGGGGGGACAAGATGGAGCCAGACCGGCTCAACACGTACTACAACGTTGGCTCTGCAAGCAAAGTGGGCAGCTTTCCACGCGGCGCCAGCACTTATGGAGTCACGGATCTGGCGGGCAATGTCGACGAGTGGACGGCGGACGATTTCCTGCCCTATGCCGGTTCCAAAGCGCCCCATGAATTGTTCCAGGGAAAAGTGCCCGTTGCCGGTACGGCGCAAGATCGCGAAATGAAAATTTCCGAACAGCAAGTCGTCAACCGCAATTACAAAGTGTTGCGAGGCGGCTCCTGGAAGAGTGATCCATTTTCCACCTCATTGTTTCATCGGGACTATTCCTTTGCCAACTATGCTTCCGATTTTTACGGTTTTCGCTGTGCCAGCGATGTCGTGAAACAAATCCAATCGCCATGAAACCGGTCACATTATTTCGCCTGCTTCCGCTGCTCGGCTTCACGGCAAGCCGCTGCTTTGCCTTCGACAGCTATCGATACCTGCATGTCACCATCGATACGCCCTGGGGCATTTTCCTTTTTCTCCTGATCGGGATTTTTGCCCCGTTTATCCTGATGGGCGTGCTGGTTTGGCGCCATTCCGGGCATAAGCCTGCTACGCCGCCCTCCAACGACAATTCAAAAGAAGGGCACGAATCATGAGAACCGCGATAAGGCGCCATCTGCAAGCCTGGATGCTTGGGCTGGCCTTTTGCTGTTCAGTTGCCGTCGGCGCTCATGCGGCGAACCCCCCTCAGGATGTGAACGGGGTACAGGTACTGGAAGCTTTCGACAAGCAGCAGTCCCAGAAAGTGGATGCCGGTGCCACCATCGATGACAAGAAAAAACGCCTGATCATGTTTCTGTTGGGCATTCCCCTGCTGGTACTGCTGCTGACCACTGGGGCGGTCGGAATTGCCATGGGCGTTTTCGGCAAGCCGCTGTTCCTGGTTCACATGATCCTGGCCGGGCTCACCATGACATTGGCTATCGTGCATGTCATTGTCGGGCTTGTCTGGTTTTATCCCTTCTGAAGTGACAGCGCCGCTCCGCTTGAATCTCTGCAGGGGAGGCGTTGCAGCGGTTGTCCTGTACGGGTTTTCCGGACTTGCCGGAGTTTCCTACGAAGTGTTGTGGGCGCGCATGCTGACGCTGCAGTTTGGCGTCAGCGTGTTTGGGGTGGTGGTGACGGTGGCCGCATTCATGGCAGGCTTGGGCTTGGGCAGTCTGGCCATGGCTTGGGCGTCACAGCGGATTGGACGTCCTTTGCTGTGGTTAGCCCTCCTGGAAGCAGGGGTGGCTGCCTTTGCATGGATACTGCCCACCGCTGTTCCGGCCATGGGAAGTGGTTTCGACGCCGCAGCAACCCGAATGACGCCGGTCGCCTGGCAGGCGACCATGGCAGGTGCTTCGTTTTTGTTGCTGACGGTGCCCGCCTTTGCCCTGGGTGCAGGTTTTCCTCTTCTGATGCGGGCCATTCCAAAATCCCAGGCAGCGCTCGGCCTGTTCTATGGAGTCAATACCCTGGGAGCGGTAGCCGGAGCCCTTTTGCCGCTGGCCTTGCTGCCTTCGCTGGGGTGGACCGCAGCCCTGCGGGCAACCGCCCTGCTGGGGCTGGCCGTGGCCCTGGGCTGGGCGCTCCTCCTGAAATGGCGTGTTCCGGAAAAGGCCGTGGGAAGGGAGCCGCGTCCGCCCGGCATTTGGCTGATCACCTATGGCGGACTGGGCGCAATGAGTCTGGTGCTTGAAATTGCCTGGACCCGGTTGTTCAGCCTTGTCATGCTGCGAACGGAATATGTGCTGGCCCTGATACTAGCGGCATTTTTGGGTGGCATTGGCCTGGGCAGCCTCTGGGTTTCACGAACCCATCGCCCAGGCTGGGCGCGAGCGCTGCCCTGGCTTGCTTCAGGCGGGATACTGCTCAGCCTGGCCTTGCTGCCCCTGTTTTCCTCCTGGATCGAGCGTACCAACTGGGCTTCCTTTGCATTGGCACTGTGGGCGCAAGGTGGCGTGCTGCTTTTGCTGACGCTGCCGGCAACACTGGTGTTGGGCGCCTGGCTGCCTATTCTGGCACGCCAATCGAGGGGCAGCGGGGTATGGCTATACGGGGCCAATGCGTTGGGAGGTGCCGTGGGGGCTGCTGCTGCCGGCTATTTCCTCATTCCTTTGCTGGGAACCCCGGCAACCCTGGTTTTGGCGGCCTGGGGGATACTGGGCCTGGGGCTTTTCTGGAACAGGCCGCTGAGTCGCTGGATGATCGTTCCAGCCTTGGCCATGGCCGTTGCCTCGTTCCGCCTGGCTTCGTTTCCAGCTGCGGAGTCGTTGCTTCCCCAGGCGCTCGCAGGCAGCAAGGATCTCTACCGCTACGAAGACGCAGTGGCCATGACCCAGGTTGTGGAACTGGCCGACGGGCAGCGGTTGCTGCTGACAGACTTGCAACGCCGGGACGCTTCGACAGAGGCAACTGCGGTATATGTCCAGGCCAATCAGGCCCGCCTGGCACTGCTTTTGCATCCGGCCCCGCACAAGGTCCTTTTCCTCGGGCTGGGTACCGGTATTTCCGCCATGGGATCCCAACCTTATCCGGGCCTGGACCGCACGGCGGTCGAGCTGTCCCGCGGCGCCATACTGGCGGCCAGACAATGGTTCGCGCCGCTTAACGGATCTGTCCTGGGGCAAACGGAAGTGCTTCAGGACGATGCGCGGCATTTTTTGAGTGCAAGCCGGAGCCGCTATGATGTGATTGTCGGCGACCTGTTTCACCCGGATCTGGCCGGCGTCAGTTCGTTGCTTTCCGTACAGCAATTCCGCAGGGTTCGCAGCCACCTGGCGGATGGGGGCATTTTTGTGCAATGGATCGCCCTCAACCAGTTCGATCCCGAATCCCTTGTCATCGTATTGCGCAGCTTTCGCGATGTGTTTCCGCAAGGGCAACTGTTTCTCGACGGCATGCATCTGGCGCTTGTGGGCCCAAATGGGCCATGGTTGGGTGCCAGCGCTGTGTCAGCCAATCTGGATCGCCTGAGCTCTTTGCAAAGGCAGCAAGCCACCGCTGGCGAAGGCGAGATGACCTGGCTGGGGCGCTATTGGGGGCCGATACCCTCAAGCCGCGGCGTTGAACAGGATGAATGGGCTCCCCAGATCGAGTTCCGGTTGCCGCGGCTTCGCTATGGGGGCGGTGCCGACCTGGCGGGGGTTCTCGAACGTTTGGTTGCCATGCGGCCGGACGTGGACAGGGCGCGGTCCATGCTGGGGATTCTTCCCGGCCAGCGCGAAAGTTTCGAGCGGGCCTATATTGGCACCGAACTGCTGGTGCGCAGCTGGATTTCGGCATTGAATGGGCAGTCAGGCCAGGCGGCCCGATTGATGGGCATGGCATTTGAAGCCAATCCCAAGGATCGCTGGACCGCCTATGCGCTTTCGGACCAGATGCTGGCGCATCTCGACGGGGCCGTTGCACGGGGGCTGGACCGTGAACAGGCCCTGCGCAAACTCCAGCAAATCAACCCCTGGTCACCTGAAATCCTGCGCGCCCTGTGGCACGAGCAGAAACGGCGCCATGAGCCTGCGGCTGAAGCCACGCGCCAGCAGCTCCTGAACCTCAGCCCACTTGACCGGGAAGCTCTGTCAGCGAAGAATTGACCCGTTATGACCGCCCTCAGCCCCTGTTTTTGGAAAACATGAATTCCGTGCTGGCATCCCTGCCGCGTTACCACGGGAAGCGGCGCGTGGCACAGGCGCTGTCCGTGCTACTGGCCATCCTGGTACCAGCCACCGGCCTTTTTCGCATTGATCCGGGTGCAGGTGCCCTGGTGATCCTTGACCGGCAAGTCTGGTTTGCAGACTTTTTCCTGATTGCCGGTCTCTGGATCATGTTGCTGAGCGCTCTGGTCATGCTCTATTCCATGGCCGGAACGGTGTTCTGCGGCTGGGTCTGTCCGCAGAACATCATGGCGGAGTGGGCCAACCACATGACCCACAAGCTTCTGGGAAAACGCGCGGAAGTGAGCCTGGAAGGAGATGCCCCCGTCGTGGCTCCTGCCAAGAACAAGGCGCTCAACTGGATTCTGCTGGCTTTGGCTTTTCTGGGAGCAGCCCTGTTTTTCGGGCTGATCCCGTTGTTCTATTTTTACCCACCGGCCAGCGTGTGGGCCTTTGTGGCCTGGCATGCCGACCCCAAGCTGGCCGGATCCCTGCACTGGATCTATGCGGTGTTCGTGTTGATCATTTTTATCGACATCGCCGTCATCCGGCATTTCTGGTGCCGGTTTGCCTGCGTCTATCGTGTCTGGCAGCACAGTTTCCGCACGCGCCAGACACTGCACGTGCGGTACGACGCAACGCGCTCAGCCGAATGTGAAAAATGCAATTATTGCGTCACCTCCTGTTTCATCGACATCGACCCCCGCAAAACAGACATTTATGACAGCTGCATCAATTGCGGGGAGTGCATTGACGCCTGCAACCGGCTGCATGCAAAAAAACAGGAGCCCGGATTGCTCCGCTTCGAATTCGGCGAACGCAAGGAAAAGCGGGAAGCGCGAATCAACTTCCGAAACAATGCCATCTCGCTGACTTCACGCAGCAGCTGGATGGCCGTCATCGCCGCCCTGGGCCTTTCCTTGTTTGCCTGGGGACTTTGGAGCTGGGAACCTTTGCACATGTCGGCTTACCGTGCTGAAAACCAGGCGAGCCGAGCCAACCTGGATTACCGCATCGAATTGGTCAACAAGCGCTATCACCCCGACAGTGTCGTCTTGTCCATACGAGGCCTGACCGATGCGGACTACAAACTTTCGGAAACGCGCGTGGAACTTCCCCCGGCAGGACGGGTGTCGGTAATTTTGGCTCTTTCAGACCAGTTGCCTCACGGACTTCATGCGTTTAGCGTTGAAGCCAGTTCACCTGACGGCTGGCACAGCCATTTTCCCATTCAGCATTTTTCAGAACAGCGACAAAGGCAATGACATCATGGCGGAGCAAGAACAGCCTCCTCGTTCCTTGAACGGCGTAGAGTCCCGCTGGGGAGAGCAGGACACGGCGCACTTTGGCTATGATTCCGACGAAGAACGGAAAGCCAAACGTGGGCTGGAAGACTGGGAACTGGTGGAAAAAATTCCGGAATCGCAAAAACCGGTGCCTTACTGGTTTTTTGCGGTGGTGCTGGTTGTGCTGCTGGTGGGAATCGGCTTGGCATTTCCTTTCTGGGGGTTGCGGCCGGGGCAGCACCATGACTGGCTTGACTGGGGGTTTGCCATCGCCCTGGCCTACATTGGTGTGGCAGGGTATTTCGTCTATTTCATGGTCCGCATGTATGGCTCGTCGCGGGCCGGGCGACTGGACTCCGATCCGGAAGCACACAAACAAGAGGAGCCGCCTGCTTCATGAACCGAAACATCATATGGCTGGCAGCCGCATTGTCCTGCGCGGCATTGGCTGGCTGCAGCGGGGAGAAGGCCGCTGATACCGTGCCACAGCACTGGCAGGATCTCGACATCCGGGTGGAGACCAGGCCCAGCCCTCCGCAGCTCGGCATGGACGAGTTTTTGGTGATCGTAACCCGGTCTCATGGTCAGCCGGCCTGGGATTGCTTGGTGGATATCCGAACCGCTGATGAAGACCCTTGGAAGCAGGCCATTCAGGATGGGCGGGTTGGTGTTTACCGGCGCTCGGCTCTGGTTGGCTTGGGAGAGCGGTCCGTGGTGCAGGTGCAAATTCACCGCCAGGATAACGACAGCACTACGGTGTTGCGTTTCCCCTTGGTCAATCTGGACGGGAAGTCTTGACCGGGGAGCTGCTCAGCAGCGTCAGGAGCACGTTTGAGAAGTAAACCATGAAACCGACCGCCATGCAGGTGCCTGCGATGGCGACGATCGGTCCATACCAGCGATGCACGGCAGTCATGGCTGCGCGATCGTGCAGCATCAAATAGCCTTCCCAGGAACCGAATACCATCTGCGTCATGTAAAAGCTGTAGACGCCCAACGCCATCCACCAGAAGGAATGCTGGAGAAGGCGTCTGGAGTAAAGGGCTTTTCCGCTCAGTGTCGGCAGAAGGTAATAGGTCACACCCATGGCCAGCATGACGACCCCACCCACGAGATTCATATGGGCATGGGCCAGTGGATCGATCATGTGTCCTGGTCCGCCGTAAGGGCTGCCAATGGAGTCAAGCCAGGCTCGAATCGGCGGGAAGACCTGGAGCATGCCGTGCATGGCGCCGATGAACAGGGACAGTGCGGAAACCAGGAAAAATTTGACCAGAAGACGGTTTTCAGAGGCGGGTGTCATGAAAAGGCCAAAAAACACCCCCGATTTTCATCGAGGGCTGTTTTAGTTTTGCTTCAAGAGGGGCGATTTCCCCGTTAGGGCCATCGCCCGGCGTGCTGGGGACTCGTTATTTCTTGCTGTTTTTCTCGACGAGGCCGATTCCCATGCTGCCCAAATTCCAGGACACGATGATGCCGCCCACAAACAGGATGATGGGAACGAGCATGTATCCCTTGTCCATAATTTCCATTTTATAACCCCCTCATTTCTTTAGTGATTTTGGAATAAAAAGCCTTGTTCCCCCCGCCAGCAGGTCTGCCGATGGTACCAAAAGGTTGCGAGCAAGGCAAACCGTCTTCTATTTTTCCGGTGATTGAGCAAACACGATCGCTGGGCTAAACTGGGCCACCCACCAAAATCACATTAAAACAGGGGAGGATGCAACATGCTCAGAGCATTGGCGCTTTTGGCGTGGCTCGGCGCCATGGGGATATGGGGAGTGGCTCAAGCGGCCGGAAATTCGCGGGACTGTGCCGAATGTCCTGAAATGGTGACCGTGCCGGCGGGAAGCTTCATGATGGGCGGGGCCGGCAATCATAAAGTGACCTTCGTGCGCCCTTTTGCCTTGAGCGCCACCCTGGTTACCCAGGCCCAATGGAAGGCAGTCATGGGCAAGAACCCCAGCGAATTTGCCGACTGCGGTAGTTCCTGTCCTGTGGAAAACGTCAGTTGGGACGATGCCCAGATATTTATCCTCAAGCTCAATGCCATGACAGGCAAACATTACCGTCTTCCCACCGAAGCGGAGTGGGAATACGCATGCCATGCAGGGACGGTGACCACTTATTGCGGCGGAAACAACCCGGAGGACGTGGCCTGGTATGAAGGAAACAGTGGAAACAGGCCTCATCCTGTGGGGACGAAGAAACCGAATGCGTGGGGCCTGTATGACATGAGTGGCAATCTCTGGGAATGGGTAGAGGATTGCTATCATGAAAACCTTGCAAACGGCCCGGTCAACGGTGCTGCCTGGGGGCAAGGCACCTATCCTCAATTTACGGACACCTGCCTCTCGCGCGTATTGCGAGGAGGCTCGTGGCACAATGCACCCCAGGATGTAGCGGCAACCCGGCGCAGCGCTGATGATCCTTCCGTGCGTGTGCACAGCATTGGGTTCCGGCTTGCACGATCCCTGTGAAGCAACAGCGGCTTCTGGTATGGGCGACCATTGCGGCGGCTTTCCTGCTCCTGGGTGGGGCCTGGTGGATGGCGCGGCATGGGAAGCATCCGATGCCGGCGCTCAGCCCGTCAGTCCAGTTCCTGGAAGGCGGGCAGCCGCTGCCCCAGTTCAGGCTGGAGTCCACGGCTGGAATCTTCACAAACGATAACCTGCACGGGCACTGGACGTTCCTTCTGTTTGGATACACCCATTGTCCCGATGTTTGTCCCACCAGCCTCTCGTTGTTGGCTGCAGTGACCGACCGTCTGCAGGGGCAGGCCAATGAGGCGCCCCAGGTGATCTTTGTTTCTGTGGATGCGCCGCGGGATACGCTTTCCGTGCTGCGGCAGTATGTGCCTGCATTTCATCCGGGCTTTGTCGGGGCGACCGGCAGCGATGAGGCCTTGAAACCCTTTACCCGAGACTTGGGGCTTTATTATGTCCGCAACACGGAAGAGAGGGCAGGCCAAGAAGGGGGCGGCTACAGTGTGGACCACACCAGCTCGATTTTTCTGATTGCGCCCGATACCCGCCTGCGCGCCGTATTTCAGGCATCGGCCGATGCCAGGCAGATGGCTTCGGACGCCGAAGCCATCATGACCCGCTAATCAACCCGGGTCCAGCGCCCTTCATCCAGGCTTAGTTCGTCGCTGAAAATATCCCGGTAAGAAACATAGACGGCTGCGACGATGGTGGGGACCGCCATCATGAACAGCAGGATGCCCAGGGGCGGAACGGCAAAGGCTGTGGTGATTATGGCCATCAGCACGGCACCCATGCCCACAGTAAAAGCCAGGAAAGGCAAGGTGTTTTGCACGCAGGCTTTTCCGCTCAAAGACAGGGCCCGCCCGGTGGACAGGTCTGTAAACACCAGCAGCGCGGGCGCAAACCATCCCATCATCAGCAACACCATCTGGATCAGGGATACCGTGAGGAACATCGGGGTCAGTTCCGAGGCAAGCAGTTGGAGCTGTTCCATATTTCCCGTACCGTCCATCGACAGGCTTTGCAGTTCCACCATGCGCTGCCCACCCCACGCGATGAGCAAGGCGGTGAGGAGCAGTTCGCTCAGCACATTGACTCCGCCCAGGGTGATCAGCCGTCCCGGTTTATGACGAAACCCTGCGAAAAGATGCCCGGCTTTCATCGAGCGCCCCTGTTCGATGTCGCGGCATCCCGCCATCAATCCGGCAAAGAAAATGGGCAGCATCAGGGAAAAAAGAATCGGCCCGATCACGATCAGAAGGCTGCACAGGACCGTGAAGGCGAACCAGAGCGAAACAGTTTTCATCCAGCCGAACGGGCTCTGGAAAACCAGCTGGAAGCCTTCGGATATCCAGAGAAAACCGCGGACAAACGGAACGCGACGGGTTTGGATCATAGGGGCCAGACACTTGGACTGTGAATGTGATGATGGAGAATGCGCTCAAACCAGGTGGGGTCGTGGGGATGAATGATTTCGCCCGGTCGCGGCAGGTGGAGATCGAACAGACGTGACAACCAGAAGCGGAGCGCGCCGGCGCGAAGCATGACGGGCCACGCCGCCTGTTCCGTGGCCGTAACGGGCCGGCGGGCATTATAGGCTTCCACCAGTGCCTGTGCCCGCAGCGGATCAAGCGTGGCCTGGGGGGTCATGCACCAATCGTTGACCACGATCGCCAGATCATAAAGCCAGGCATCGGTGCCAGCAAAATAAAAGTCGATGACGCCGCCGACGCGTTCACCATCAAACAACACGTTGTCGCGGAACAGGTCGGCGTGAATGGCTCCTCGTGGAAGGTTGTCCGAGCGGTGCCGTGACTGGAAAGCCAGCTCTTCATCCAGAACGGCGTTTTGCTGTGCGTTGAGAAAAGGGCGTACCCGGGCGGCCGTGGCGACCCACCAGGACGGGCCGCGCGGATTGGGCAAGCTGCCTGGGTAATCGGCCGCTTCCCGGTGCAGGGTTGCCACAAGGTCGCCAAATACGGAGCAATGGGAAAGCCCCGGTGCCATTTGGGATTGGCCGGTCAGGCGCGTGACGAGGCTTGCAGGCTTGCCGCATAGCGTGCTGAAAAACTGGCCATGTTGGTCCGTGATCGGGCGGGGGCAAGGCACACCCCGTCGTGCCAGGTGATCCATCAAGCCCAGATAGTAGGGCAATTCTGAAGGTTGTAGCTTTTCAAACAGGGTCAGGACAAAACGTCCCTGTGCCGTGGTGACAAAGTAATTGGTATTTTCAATGCCGGCGGCGATTGCGTTTTGTTCAAGCAACGGACCAACGTCGTAGCGGGTCAGCCACGCGTTGAGTTCGTCGCGGGATACGGGAGTAAAAACAGCCATGGGTCGTCGGAACGGATCAGAATCTGAGAATCACCCAGCGCGGGACATGCAGTGCCGGGCCTGAAGCGCTGTAGCGATGCCAGACGTTGTCTCCCAGTTCATCGACCAGATAATAGGGTGGGCCAATCTTGGGGATGACCTTGATCTTGTACAGGCGTCCGTTGATGCGGTATTCCTCGAAGGTCGCGTTATCGCGCTCGACAATGGTGACTTCTGGCTCGGGAGGCTCCTGGGATTGGGTGGAGGGCAGGTCCGGGCCGTATTCGGGAGGGGGAGGCGCATCGGCGGGAGGGGGTTGCAAACCGTCCGGGCGGGCAGAAAATCCCGTCAGGGGGCAGAGCAAAAGGAGCAGAGCCAGGCGGCGCGTGTAGAATTTCATGGGTCAATTCTAACAGTCCGGCACCGCGGCGTATATTCGAACCCATGCAGAAACCGACTTATGTTCCCCGCGCCCTGCGCGCCTACCTGCGACAGGGCGGCGTAATCGCCTATGCCACCCGGGCCGTTTTTGGTCTCGGCTGCGATCCGTCCAGCGTACGCGGGTTGCGCAGGCTGCTGGCCATCAAGCGGCGGCCCGTGCACAAAGGAATGATCGTGATTGCCGACCGTTCTGAACGTCTGGCGCGATTTCACGCGCCTCTTGCTCCGGCCCAGAAAGCCCGCTGCGAGAGTCGATGGCCTGGTAGCCATACCTGGCTTGTGCCTTCAGCACCGCGCGTGCCGTTGCTGTTGCTGGGAAGGCACCGGCAGCCGGGTCAGGCCAGGCGCATTGCCTTGCGGGTGGATGCCCATCCTGATGCCGTGAATTTGTGCCGCCGGCTCGAGATGGCGCTGGTTTCCACCAGCGCCAACAGGGCAGGCCGGCGTCCGATCCGCACCACGCGCGAATGCTTGCGGCAGTTCGGGAAACGC
Organism: Betaproteobacteria bacterium; assembly: GCA_028868905.1. Taxonomy (GTDB): domain Bacteria; phylum Pseudomonadota; class Gammaproteobacteria; order Burkholderiales; family Ferrovaceae; genus JAKBAT01. The sequence continues at coordinate 11,951 of JAGWTQ010000011.1, read as the reverse complement.
GTTCGCGTCATTCCGGGGCGGGTGGTGCCCCATTGCCGTCCGTCGACGATTTCAGACCTTTTGACGGAGCGCATCCTCAGGACTTGAGAGCCCGCCAGCCAATGTCAGTCCGGTATTGCATGCCGGGAAAACGGATCTGTTCCACGTGTGCATAGGCCCGCTGGCGGGCCATTCGCAGAGTGTCTCCCAGCGCTGCGACGCAAAGCACGCGTCCGCCGGCTGTGACAACCTGATTGTCGGCCAGGGTTGTGCCGGCATGAAAAACGTGGGTTTCCCCATCGTCCAAACCCAATCCGGAGATGGGGTCGCCCTTGCGCGGCGCGGCCGGGTAGCCTTCGGCAGCGAGCACGATGCCAATGGCGGGACGACGATCCCACTGCACGTCGACCTGGTCAAGACGACCTTCAACCGCATGTTCCAGCAGCATCAGGAGATCTGTCTTCAAACGCATGAGGATTGGCTGCGTTTCAGGATCACCCATGCGGCAGTTGAACTCCAGGGTCTTGATGCCGCCTTGCCGGTCAATCATCAGGCCGGCATAGAGAAATCCGGTATAGGTCAGGCCGTCCTGTTTCATGCCCTGTATGGTGGGCAGGATGATTTCGCGCATGATGCGGCCGTGCAATGCCGGCGTGACCACCGGGGCAGGAGAGTAGGCTCCCATTCCTCCGGTATTCGGACCTGAATCACCATCCAGCAGGCGCTTGTGGTCCTGGCTGGTGGCAAGTGGCAGCACGTGCTGACCGTCGGCCAGCACGATGAAACTTGCTTCCTCACCCTGAAGAAACTCCTCGATCACGACACGGTGTCCTGCGCCGCCAAAAACGCCGCCCATCATGTCGGAAACCGCGCGATGGGCCTCTTCCAGAGTTTGCGCGACGACGACGCCTTTGCCCGCTGCCAGGCCATCTGCCTTGATGACGATGGGCGCACCCATTTTGTCGAGGTAGGCATGGGCGGCGGCTTCGTCTTCAAAGCTTTCATAGGCTGCGGTGGGAATGCCGTGACGAACCATGAAGCGTTTGGCGAAATCTTTCGAGATTTCAAGCTGGGCTGCAGCCTGGGTGGGGCCGAAGATGGGCAGGCCGGCCGCCCGGAAAGCGTCCACGACTCCGGCGGCGAGCGGGGCTTCCGGCCCCACCACGGTCAAACCGATGCCTTCCGAACGTGCGAATTCAACCCAGCCGGGCACGTCATGCAGATCAACGTTGTACACGCCTTCTTCGCGCGCCGTGCCGGCGTTGCCCGGAGCCACATACACGCGCGACACTTTTGGCGACTGGGCCATCCGCCACGCCAAGGCGTGTTCGCGCCCTCCGGAACCGATAACCAGGACTTTCATGGGAACCTCAGTGACGAAAATGTCGGATGCCGGTAAACACCATGGCAATGCCGTGCTCATCCGCCGCCGCGATGACTTCCTGGTCTTTCAGGCTGCCGCCGGGCTGGATGATGGCTTTGATGCCGGCTTCGGCGATCACGTCGAGGCCGTCACGGAATGGAAAAAACGCATCGGATGCCGCGACGCTGCCCTGGAGCGGCAATCCGGCATCTTCCGCTTTGCGGCGGGCGATGCGGGTGCTGTCGACGCGGCTCATCTGGCCGGCGCCGATGCCCAGGGTGCGCCCGTTGCCGCAGAACACGATGGCATTGGATTTGACGTAGTGCGCCACGTGAAAAGCCAGGCGGAGATCGGCCATTTCCTGGGGGCCAGGCTGGGTTTTGGTCACCACGCGCAAGGCCGATTCGGCGATCGTAGCCGTATCGGGAGTCTGGACCAACAATCCTCCCCCCACCCGTTTCATGTCCCAACCATTGTGACCCTGCCCCAACGGAATCCGGAGGACACGGATGTTGGGTTTGGTGGCCAGAATCTGCAAGGCATCCGGGGCGAAGTCCGGAGCAATCAGCACTTCTACGAACTGGTTGAGCAACCGTTCTGCCGCTGCACCGTCCACAGGCCGGTTGAAGGCAATGATCCCGCCGAAGGCCGACGTGGGGTCGGTCTCGAACGCACGCTGGTAGGCCTCGGCCGAGGTGCTGCCGAGCGCCACGCCGCAAGGATTGGCGTGCTTGACGATGACGCAGGCGCCGTCATTCAGGTTGCGCACGCAATCCCAAGCCGCATCGCTGTCGGCAATGTTGTTGTAGGACAATTCCTTGCCCTGCAGTTGCCGGTATTGGGCGAATACGCCTTCCCCCTGCCGGGGTTCCTGGTAAAACGCCCCGGATTGATGGGGGTTTTCTCCGTAACGCAGGGACTGATGCTTGGTGAACGTCAGATGCAGGCGTTCGGGATACCCGTCAAAGCTGTCACCGGCCTCGACTCCCGACAGGTAGTTGGCTATGGCGCCATCGTATTCTGCCGTATGGGAAAACGCCTTGACGGCAAGTTTGAAGCGGGTGGCATCGGAAAGATCGCCCTTGCGCTTTTTCATTTCCGCCAGAACCGGCTTGTAATCCGCCGGGTCGGTCAGCACCGCCACATGACGATAATTTTTGGCTCCTGAACGCACCATGGCCGGTCCGCCGATGTCGATGTTCTCGATGGCGTCCTCTAGGGTGCAGTCCGGATGCGCGATGGTTTCGCGGAACGGGTACAAATTGACCACCACCAGATCGATCGGGGCGATGCCGTGCATGGCCATGGCGTCCGTGTGGCTGCGCAAATCCCGTCGGCCGAGCAGGCCGCCATGAATTTTGGGATGCAGTGTTTTGACCCGTCCATCCAAAATTTCGGGAAAGCCGGTGAAATTGGAAACTTCGATCACCGGTATTCCGGCGTCGCGCAGGAGGCGAGCCGTCCCGCCCGTGGAAAGGATTTCCACCTTGAGGTGGTGCAGCGCCCGTGCGAATTCCACGGCGCCTTGCTTGTTGGAAACGCTGATCAGCGCACGCTGTATGGTCATTTCACTCCGTAATGCTGCATTTTTTTTCGTAAGGTGTTGCGGTTGATTCCCAGGATTTCGGATGCGCGTGTCTGGTTTCCTTCAGTGTGCGAGAGCACCACTTCAAGGAGGGGTTTTTCAACGCTGCTGATGACCATGTCGTGAACGTTGGAGCACTTTTCGCCGTCAAGGTGGTTGAAGTACTCCGTGACCAGGCGTCGCACGCAAGCAGACAGTTCGGGTTCGGATTGACTCATGCGGCCATGGCCTCGCTTGCCGATTCATTTTCGTATTGAAGGCGCTGGCCCTGGGACAGCAATTCATCGAAGAATGAATTCACTGCCTGGTGTTGTTCGGCCACGCTCTGGAGCTGGTTCATGGCATGCCGGAACGCAGCAGACCCTTTCAGGCCACGGGTGTACCAGCTGATGTGCTTGCGGGCGACGCGCACCCCTGTTTCCAGGCCGTAAAAAGCATACAGATCTTCCAGGTGACCGTTCAGCACACGGTGGATTTCGCTGACTTCCGGGGGGGGCAGCGAGGTGCCGGTGGTCAGGTAATGATCGATTTCCCTGAAAATCCAGGGGCGACCCTGGGCGGCGCGCCCGATCATCAGCCCATCGGCGCCTGTGAGTTCCAGAACCCTGCGTGCTTTTTCAGGGCTCGTGATGTCTCCGTTGGCCACGACCGGTATGCGAATGGAAGCCTTCACGGCAGCGATGGTTTCGTATTCAGCTTCGCCGGTGTAACCGCAGGCACGCGTGCGGCCATGGATTGCGAGGGACTGGATGCCGCTTTCCTCGGCAATCCGGGCAACGGTCAGGGCGTTGCGATGGGAGCGGTCCCAGCCGGTACGGATTTTAAGCGTTACGGGCACGGGCACGGCAGAAACCACCGCCTCCAGGATACGCTGCACCAGGGGTTCATTCTGCAGCAGGGCGGAGCCTGCCATGACGTTGCAGACCTTCTTGGCGGGGCAACCCATGTTGATGTCGATGATCTGGGCGCCCTGATCCACGTTGTATCGGGCTGCTTCGGCCATCATGGCGGGATCCGCTCCGGCGATCTGCACCGACTTGGGTTCCACTTCGCCTTCGTGATTGGCGCGACGTTTCGTTTTCTCGGAACCCCAGAGCAGCGAATTGGACGACACCATTTCGGACACGGCAAGCCCGGCTCCCATGGTTTTGCACAGCTGGCGGAACGGGCGATCGGTGACCCCGGCCATGGGCGCAACCATCAGGTTGTTTTTGAGGCGGTAGGGGCCGATCTGCATGGGGCGGAAACCGAGCTGGATTGAGAGGGGGACGATTATACCGCCGAATGCCCGGGGGCTGAAACCCTAGTGGGCGGCGTCCCAATGGGGGCCGTAGCCCACGTCGACCAGCAGCGGCACCGAAAGCCGGGCCACGCCGGACATGAGGCCCGGGAGAGTGGACATCACGTGTTCCCGCTCATTCTCGGGTGTTTCCAGAACCAGTTCGTCGTGAACCTGGAGGATCATCAGGGTGGAGAGCTTTTGTTCTTCCAGCCAGTGTGCCACCGCGATCATGGCGCGCTTGATGAGATCGGCTGCCGTTCCCTGGAGCGGGGCATTGATGGCCGCGCGTTCGGCGCCTTGTCGCCTTCCCATGGAGCCGTGGCGCAATTCAGGCAGCCACAGCCGCCTGCCAAAAAGTGTTTCCACATAGCCTTGTGCCTGTGCCTGGGCCCGGGTCTGTTCCATGTAACGGGCAACGCCCGGGTAGCGGTGAAAGTAGCGCTCCATGTAAGCCTGGGCGGCGCTCCGCTCAATGCCCAGTTGGGCGGCCAGACCGAAGGCGGACATGCCATAGATCAGGCCAAAGTTGATGGCCTTTGCGGCGCGACGCTGGTCCGGACTCACTTCTTCGGGGGGGGTGCCGAAAATTTCCGATGCCGTAGCCCGGTGCACGTCCTGGCCCGCTCCGAAGGCGGAAAGCAGGCCGGGGTCCTGTGACAGGTGCGCCATGATCCGCAGTTCGATCTGCGAATAATCGGCAGACACCAGCACGCGGCCGGGAGGGGCGATAAATGCGGCGCGGATGCGACGTCCTTCAGCAGTACGCACGGGGATGTTTTGCAAATTGGGTTCGCTGCTGGCGAGCCGGCCGGTGACGGCCACTGCCTGGGCATAGTGAGTGTGCACACGGCCCGTCCGGGAGTTTACGCGACGCGGCAGGGCATCCGTATAGGTGGATTTGAGCTTGGCCAATCCGCGATATTCCAGGATCAGTTTGGGTATCGGGTAATCCAGCGCGAGTTGCTGCAGCACGTCCTCGTCCGTAGACGGGGCGCCGCTGGGTGTTTTTTTGCGGACCGGCAGGTGCTGCTCCTCAAACAGGACGGACTGAATCTGTTTGGGCGAGTTGAGGTTGAACGGATGTCCGGCGGCGGCATGGGCGCGTGCTTCCAGGTCAAGCAACTGGATGCCCAGTTCATGGCTTTGACGTTCCAGTTGGGCGGTGTCAAGCAGGACGCCGTTGCGTTCCATGCGCCAAAGCACCTGTTGGAGAGGCAGTTCGATGTCCCTGTAAACGGATTCCAGGGCGTGTTCCCGGGCGATTTGGGGATACAGGACCTGGTGTACCTGCAGCGTGATGTCGGCATCTTCCGCTGCGTAGGCTGTGGCACGGTCAAGGGGGACCTGTTCAAAACCGATGGCCGCCGCCCCTTTGCCCGTGACATCCTGGTAGGACAGGGTATCCCGCCCCAGATGACGTCGTGCCAGGCTTTCGAGATGGTGAGGTTGGTGCGCTTCCAGGACGTAGGACTGGAGCAGGGTGTCGTGAGCAACGCCGCGCAAGGCGATGCCATGATTGGCCAGCACATGCTGGTCGAATTTGAGATGTTGACCCACTTTGCGGGTGGCAGGGCTCTCCAGCCAGGCGCGCAGGCGTTCCAGGGTTTTTTCGCGATCCAGCTGCATGCCGCTGTCCGGGCCGCGGTGCCCCAGCGGGATATAGGCGGCTTCCCCCGCGGTCACGCACAAGGACAGGCCCACCAGTTCTGCCTGCATGGGATCAAGGCCGGTGGTCTCCGTATCCAGTGCCGTGAGTTCCGCTTGCATGATGCGGTCAATCCAGGACTCGAGCTGCTCGCTTGTCAGTACTGTGCTGTATGTGATGGCTGGAACAGCAACAGGGGCGGGCGTTGCGGGTTGCGGTTGAGGCTTGTCGGTTGCGCCTGAAGAAGTTTCCTTGGGAATCCAGCTGCGCAGGTCATAGCGTTCGGCCAGAGTACGCAGTGTGTCCTGGTCCGGATGGGTCAGGTGCAATTGTTCCGGCCCCAGCGGGAGCGGCACGTCGCAACGGATGGTCAGGAGGCGCCTTGCCTGGGGCAACCAGTCCAGAACGACGCGCAGATTGTTGCCGACCGCGCCCGCAACCTCGTCGGCATGGGCCATCAGGGTATCCAGTGTTCCGTACTGCTGCATCCATTTGAGCGCGGTTTTTGGGCCTACCTTGGTCACGCCGGGCACGTTGTCCACGGCATCGCCGATGAGCGTCAGGTAGTCGACGAAGCGTTCCGGCGGAAGTCCGTATTTTGCAGTGGCGCCCGCAGAATCCAGCTTTTCATTGCTGAGGGTGTTGACGAGGCTGACCTGGCCGTCGAGCAGCTGGACCAGATCCTTGTCGCCGCTGGAAATGACAGTGCGCAATCCGGCTTCGGTTGCCTGACGAGCCAGCGTGCCGATCACGTCATCGGCTTCGACCCCTTCAATGGCCAGCAGAGGCCAGCCGAGCGCTTGCACGGCTTGGTGAAGGGGTTCAATCTGGGATGCCAGATCCGGCGGCATGGGTGCGCGATGCGCCTTGTAGTCGGGGTACCACTCGTCCCTGAAAGTCGGGCCGCGCGCATCGAACACGCAGGCGGCGTAATCCGGCTTATAATCCGCCAAGAGGCGGCGCAGCATGTTGAGCACCCCGAATATGGCCCCGGTAGGTTCGCCCTGCCGGTTGCGCAGGTCGGGCAGGGCGTGAAAGGCCCGGTAAAGATAGGACGAACCGTCCACCAAAAGCAGCAGTTTTTGCGAACGATCAGTCATGCGCGCCATTATGTCAGAACTCCGGGATTCCGCAGCATCATCATGACGACACAGCTTACGCTCAACGGCAAAGTGTTCACGGTCAAATCGGACCCGGGTACCCCCCTTCTGTGGGTGATTCGCGACGAACTGGGGCTGACTGGAACCAAGTTTTCCTGTGGCGAGGGGTTGTGCGGTGCCTGTACCGTACACCTGGATGGCGAAGCGGTGCGGTCCTGTCAGACAACCTTGTCTGCCGCAACCGGGAAGAAAGTGACCACCATTGAAGGGCTTTCCCGAAACGGAGAGCATCCGCTTCAGAAAGCCTGGGTGGCGCTTGAGGTGGCCCAGTGCGGTTATTGCCAGTCCGGACAGATCATGAGTGCGGCCGCCCTGCTGGCGAAAAGCCCCCACCCCACCGACGAAGAAATCGATGCGGCCATGAACGGCAACCTGTGCCGTTGCGGAACCTACAATCGCATTCGCGCAGCCATCCATCGCGCTGCCGGCAAAGTTTAACGCCTGAGGCAAGGAACTCATACCCCATGGATACTTCTGGCATCAAAACGTACCTGCTCGGCCTGCAGGATCGCATCGTCACGGCCCTGGAACGTGCTGACGGCAAAACATTCAGGCGGGATGAGTGGACGCGGCCCGATGGCGGGGGCGGCATCAGCGCTTTGGTGGAAGAGGGCAATCTGCTGGAACGAGGCGGCGTGAACTTCTCCCATGTCATGGGCCGAGGACTCCCTCCGTCGGCTTCTGCGCACCGCTCCGAACTTGCGGGGCGACATTTCGAAGCCATGGGCGTGTCGCTGGTGCTTCATCCGCGCAATCCCTATGCTCCCACTGTCCACATGAACGTGCGTTTTTTCGCGGCATTCCATGGCCAGAGCGACCCTGTCTGGTGGTTTGGCGGCGGCATGGATTTGACTCCGTATTACGGCTTCGAGGAAGACGCGCGGCATTTCCACCAAACCTGCAAAGCATCTCTTGATCCGTTTGGCGCGAGCTACTATCCGCGTTTCAAGAAATGGTGCGACGAGTATTTCTATCTCAAGCATCGAGCGGAACCCCGCGGAGTGGGCGGGATCTTTTTCGACGATTTCAATGAAATCCCTCTCCCCCAGGCGCAGGCCCTTTGGCAAAGCGTCGGCGACCATTTTCTCCCGGCTTACCTGCCCCTGATCGAGCGGCGCAGGGATCTGCCCTACGGTGAACGGGAGCGGGACTTTCAGGCTTACCGGCGCGGGCGTTACGTGGAATTCAATCTGGTTTATGACCGGGGCACCCTGTTTGGCCTGCAATCCGGCGGGCGTACCGAATCCATCCTGATGTCCATGCCGCCCATCGTGCGCTGGCGCTATGACTGGCATCCCGAAGCGGGGAGCCCTGAAGAGCGGCTGCTCAAGGACTTCGTCAACGGTCGCGACTGGGTGTAATGGACATCTTCCTGCAGCAGCTGGTCAACGGGCTGACCCTGGGCAGCATCTACGCGCTGGTTGCCCTGGGGTACACCATGGTCTACGGCATCATGGAGTTGATCAATTTTGCCCATGGCGATGTGGTGATGGTGGGGGCCATGGTGGCATTGACCGCGCTTCAGATACTGACCGGCTGGGGGCTGCCATCCGGCATTGCCTTGGCCATGGCCGTCGCGTTGGCCATGGTGGTCTGCATGGGCCTTGGACTGGCTATTGAACGGGTGGCCTACCGACCCCTGCGCCGCGCACCTAAGCTGGCGCCCCTCATTACGGCCATCGGCTTGTCCATCGTCCTGCAACAACTGGCGGCGCTCATCTGGGGAAGAAGCTACCGGTCTTTCCCTTCGGTGTTGCCTGCCGACAGCGTGAGTTGGCATGGAGTCATCATCACATCGATCCAGGCCCTCATCATCGTGTTGGCAGCCCTGCTCATGGCGGCGCTGATGTTGCTGGTGAAGCGCACTGCGCTGGGCAGAGCCATGCGCGCCACGGCGCAGAATCCGGGCGTGGCCCAACTGATGGGTGTCAACACCGACCGCATCATTGCGCTCACTTTCGTTCTTGGGTCAGCCCTGGCTGCCGTGGCAGGCGTCATGGTGGCGGCTTACTACAACGTGGGCAACTACACCATGGGATTCATGCTGGGGTTGAAGGCATTCACGGCCGCGGTCCTGGGGGGCATTGGCAATCTTCCCGGAGCCATGTTGGGTGGCCTTTTGCTGGGCGTGGTGGAAGCCATGGGCGCGGGCTACATCGGGGATCTGACAGGCGGTTATTTTGGAAGCAACTACAAGGATGTCTTTGCCTTTCTCGTCCTGATCGGCGTCCTGGTATTTCACCCGAACGGGCTTTTGGGCAGCCGTGCGAGAGAAAAGGTGTGACATGAACGCGCGCGCGCGCTTCATCAACTGGGGGGCTGCCGTTCTGGTGCTGGTCCTTCCGTTTGCCACGCATGCCCTGCTCGGGCAAGGCTGGGTGCGCATCCTGGACTTTGCACTGCTCTACGTCCTGCTTGCGCTGGGGCTCAATATTGTCGTGGGTTACGCCGGGTTGCTGGATTTGGGCTATGTGGCCTTTTTTGCGGTTGGTGCCTACTGCTACGCCCTGTTGGCTTCGCCCCAGTTTGAGCTGCATTGGCCGCTTTGGGCTCTTTTGCCCATGGGGGCTTTGCTTGCCGCCTGTTTTGGCGTGCTGCTGGGAACACCCACCTTGGGCCTGAGAGGGGACTATCTGGCCATCGTCACGCTGGGCTTTGGGGAAATCATTCGAATTTTCCTCAACAACCTGAACGCGCCGGTCAACATCACGAATGGCCCGCAGGGTGTGAACCTGATCGACCCTCTGCATGTGGGGCCCTGGTTTCTGGAACAAACATATCATGTGGGCGGAATCGAAATCCCTCTGGTAATCAACGTCTATTTTCTTTTTCTGGCGGCTGTGGGGTTGGCAATCCGGTTGTCGCAGCGCCTTGAAGGGTCTCGCATCGGGCGCGCTTGGGCAGCCATTCGCGAAGATGAGCTGGCGGCAGCCAGCATGGGACTCAATACCCGCAACCTCAAGCTGCTGGCATTTGCCATGGGGGCCACTTTCGGGGGGGTGTCCGGCGGCCTGTTTGCAGGATTCCAGGGGTTCGTCAGCCCTGAAAGTTTTACGCTGCAGGAGTCTGTGATGATTCTGTGCATGGTGGTGCTGGGGGGCATGGGCAACATTGCCGGAGTGGTGCTGGGAGCCGTGCTTCTGTCCGTGTTGCCTGAAGCCTTGCGTGGCTTGGGCGGTCTGCAGGAATTCCTGTTCGGCAAGGTCTGGGTGGATCCTTCCAATTTGCGTTTGCTGGTATTCGGCATCGCTCTGGTGCTCATGATGTTACTGCGGCCCGAAGGACTGTTGCCGGCCCGTGCCCGTCAGAGGGAATTTCATGAGTCGCAGTGAGGCCAGTCAGGGTGGCGCTTTGCTGGAAGCGGTGGGAGTTGGCAAGCGTTTTGGCGGATTGCGTGCGCTGCACGATGTGTCGCTGGCGCTGGGGGAGGGGACCATTACCGGCCTGATCGGCCCCAACGGAGCCGGAAAAACCACATTCTTCAACGTATTGACCGGCATTTACAAACCAGACACCGGAACCGTGCATTTTGCCGGAGCGCCGCTGCCTGCGGGTCGCCCCCATGCGGTGGCAGAACGGGGTATCGCACGGACATTCCAGAATATCCGCCTGTTTCCCAACATGACCGTTTTGGAAAACGTCATGGTGGGCCGGCACGTGCGTACCCAAGCCGGTGTACTGGGCGCGGTTTTCAAGACTGCCGCAACCCGCCGCGAAGAGGCGGCGATTGCCGCCAGCGCCCGCGGGCTGCTGGATTATGTGGGCATTGCCGGCCAGGCGCAGCGAGTTGCGGGAACCCTGTCCTATGGCGACCAGCGTCGCCTCGAAATAGCCCGGGCGCTTGCCACCGAGCCGAGATTGCTGGCCCTTGATGAGCCTGCGGCAGGCATGAACGCCGCGGAACGGATGCGGCTGGCCGACCTGGTGCGGCGCGTGCGTGATGACGGCACGGCCATTCTGCTGATCGAACATGATGTCAAATGGGTTGCCCGGCTGTGTGACCGCATCACGGTACTCGACTACGGCGAACGCATTGCCGAAGGCTCGCCGCAAGAGGTTCTGGCCCACCCCAAAGTCATTGAAGCCTATCTTGGGAGAGGGGCTGCATGAGCCCGTTGCTCGAGGTGCGCAACCTTTGCGTGCGCTATGGAGGCATCACGGCCGTCGACGGACTGGACCTCGATGTCATGGAAGGCGAACGGGCCACGCTGATCGGCGCCAATGGAGCAGGGAAAAGCAGCACCCTGAAAGCGCTTGCCGGTCTGGTTGCGCCAGCGGATGGAGCGTTCACTTACGGCGGGCAGGTCTTGCAATCCGTACCAGCCTGGCAGCGCGTGGGCCGGGGCCTTGTCCTGGTTCCCGAAGGGCGTGGGGTATTCAATCGCCTGACCATCGAGGAAAACCTGCTCATGGGGGCCTACCATCGCAAGGATTCCAGCGCGCTGCCCCGGGAGCTCGACCATGTGTACGGGCTGTTTGCCCGATTGCACGAACGCCGGCATCAGCAAGCCGGCACCTTGTCCGGTGGCGAGCAACAGATGCTGGCCATCGGGCGGGCCCTGATGTCCCGTCCACGGTTGTTGATGCTGGATGAACCCAGCATGGGGCTCGCTCCGCTCATGGTGGAGAAGATTTTCGAGGTGATTCGCAAAATCGCCGCGGAAGGGGTTACCTTGCTCCTGGTGGAACAGAACGCGCGTCTTGCGCTGGAACTCAGCGATCGTGCTTACGTCATGGAATCCGGACGGATCGTGCTGGCCGATACGGCGGCAGCCTGCATGGAAAATCCCATGGTGCGCGCAGCTTATCTTGGAGATGGTGGAGGGTAGGAGGATCGAACTCCCGACCTTCTGATTGCGAACCAGACGCTCTCCCAGCTGAGCTAACCCCCCACGGCTTTGCTATTATATCCGCCCTATGAAAAATACGCGCGCTTC
>JAGWTQ010000070.1 GCA_028868905.1 Betaproteobacteria bacterium | reverse complement strand
GCCGAGGACACCACGCCGTCCAGCCCGCATTCATGCGCCAGCCGTGCCAGGCGCAGCACGGCCTGGGGCACGGGACCCACCAGCCCCACCCGTTCCAGGTCCGGCTCGGACAAGCTGGTGAGCACGGTGATGGCGATCAGCTTGGGGCGCTCGGAACCCGTGCTTTCGAGTGCTTCGCGCGCCGCTTCCAGCATGGCCGGTCCGCCGCTGGCGTGCACGTCCACCATCCACACGCCCAGCCCTGCGGCCACGCGGCAGGCCGCCGCCACGGTGTTGGGAATGTCATGATATTTGAGGTCCAGGAACACCGAATGGCCACGCCGCACGAGATACTCCACCAGGGCGGGGCCGGCCGCCGTGAACAGCTCCTTGCCCACCTTGACCCGGCACAGGGCGGGGTCGAGCCGGTCGGCCAGGTCACGCGCGGCGTCGAAACTGGGCGCATCCAGGGCGACGATGACGGGACGGTCCTGCATCACATCCCTCCCCGGGCGGATGAGGTCCCCGGTTCGCCTTCGGCGTTGCGGCGCGGCGGGTAGGTGTCCCAGCCGCCGCAGGCCGGACAATGCCAGTGGAAGGCGCGCGCCTTGAAGCCGCACTGGCTGCACTGGTAGAGCGAGAGGCGGCTGCTGTGGGCATGCACCAGATCGCGCATGAGCTGAAAATCGGCGCGCTGGTCGGGCGCCACCAGGCCCAGCTGCGCTTCCAGAAACTTGTCCAGCGCCCCCAGCGAAGGATTGCGGTGCAGTTCCTCGCGCACCAGGCCCAGCGCAGCGTCCGCCCCCTCCACTTCGAGCGTGGCCTGGAACACCACGCCCAGCAGGTCGAGCGCCGGATAGCGCTGCAGCCAGCCGCGCAGCAGGGTGAGCGCCTCGGGCGTGCGTCCCAGCACGCGCATGGAATCGATCAGGGGCTGGGCGATCAGGAACAGGTATTCGGGCGCCTGGCTTTCAATGCGTTTCCAGATGGCCACGGCTTCTTCGTGCTGTCCTTCCCGCTGGGCCCAGCCCCCCAGCATGACGTTGGCGCGCACGCACTTGCGATGAGCCTCGAGGGCGGCGGTGATCTGGGCGCGCGCCTCTTCCAGGCGCGAATGGCTGTGCTCGCGCGCGGCCAGTTCGCAGTGGAAATTGGCGATGTCGCTGCGCAGGCTGTCGCCGGTGGCTTTTTCCAGGTCTTCGGCGGCACCGATGGCTTTCGGCCAGTCCTTCTCGGCCACGTAAATGTCGAGCAGGTGGCGCAGGGCCGGTTCCGAATAATCCGTCTTGCGCAGGTCCTGGAACAGCACTTCGGCGCGGTCCAGCAGCCCCGCCTTGAGATAGTCCTGGGCCAGTTCGTAGAGGGCGGCCGTGCGTTGTTCGGCGCTCAGGTCGGTGCGCTCCACCAGGGTCTGGTGCATGCGGGTGGCGCGGTCCACTTCGCCGCGGCGACGGAACAGGCTGCCCAGCGCGAAATGCAGTTCGATGGTCTGCTGTTCGGCGCGCGCCACTTCGATGAAGGCTTCAATGGCCTTGTCGGGTTGCTCGTTGAGCAGGAAATTGAGGCCCTTGAAATAGGAGGCGGGCAAGGTGCGCGATTCCATCAGCAGGTGACGGATGTCCACGCGGGCGGCCAGCCAGCCCAGTCCGAAAAAGACGGGCAGCGCGAGCAACCAGTAAGACTGAAAATCCATGGGTTTCAAAACAGGTTATTCCATGAGCGGGAGGGGCTACACCACGTCCACATGGCCGGCAGTGGCGGTGTCAGCGATGGGGGAAACGGCTTGGGCTTCGGACGCGCTTTTGTCCAGGCGCCGCAGTTCGCGGCGCAGGGCCTGGATTTCGCGCCGCTGGCGGAACAGCGTGCTCATGGAAGCCAGCAGGCCGACGATGACGCCCAGCAGGGTGAACGCCAGCAGGATCACCACGAGCGGCTCCTGCCACTGGTAACCCAGGAAATAGTTGAGCGTGACGGGCTCCAGGTTCTTGACGGCAAAGCCCAGCAGGAGCACGAAAATGACGATGCGCACCAGCCACTTGAGGTAAACCATCCGATCATCCTTGGTAAAACGGCGGGCACTGGAAGTGCCCGCCGGTTTTCAGCGATCCGAGGGTGTTTCCGGCGCTGCGTTTTTGGGAAAGTCCACCCGGTCGCGCAATTCCTTGCCGGCCTTGAAATGCGGCACGTACTTTTCGGGCACGCGCACTTTCTCGCCGGTTTTGGGATTGCGCCCCAGGCGCGGGGGACGATGATTCAGTCCAAAGCTGCCAAAACCGCGGATCTCGATGCGTTCCCCGGACACCAGGCTGTGGCTCATGGCGTCCAGAATGGTTTTCACGGCGAGTTCCGTGTCCTTGGCGACGAGCTGCGTGTAGCGGCCCGACAGCAAACTGATGAGCTCGGACTTGGTCATGGTTCCCCCTTTGGTCTCTCTCCCTTAGCCCTGACCACCGGAACCGGGTTGACCCAGCTTGGCCTTGAGCAAGGCGCCCAGGCTGGTGGTGCCGGCGTTGGCCGGGGCTTCCGCGGCCACCCGCTGCATGGCGGCGTTTTCTTCCACCGCGTCGCGGGCCTTGATGGACAGGTTGATGGTGCGGTTCTTGCGGTCGATGTTGAGCACCACCGCTTCCACGGCATCCCCTTCGTTCATTTGCGAACGCAGGTCTTCCACGCGGTCGCGCGACACTTCGGAAGCGCGCAGGTAGCCTTCGATGTCGTCACCCAGGTCGATGACAGCGCCCTTGGCATCCACGGACTTGACCGTGCCTTTGACGAGCGAACCCTTGTCATGGCTGGCCGTGAAGTTGGTGAAGGGGTCGCCGGAAAGCTGCTTGATGCCGAGCGAAATGCGCTCCCGCTCCACGTCGATGGAGAGCACCATGGCTTCCACTTCGTCGCCCTTCTTGTAGTTGTGAACCGCCTCTTCGCCCGGCTGGTTCCAGGACAGGTCGGACAGGTGCACCAGGCCGTCGATGCCGCCCGGCAGTCCGATGAAGACGCCAAAGTCGGTGATGGACTTGATCTGGCCGCGCACACGGTCGTTCTTGTGGTAGTTCATGGAGAACTCTTCCCACGGGTTGGCGCGGCACTGCTTCATGCCCAGCGAGATCCGGCGACGCTCTTCGTCGATTTCCAGGATCATCACTTCCACTTCGTCGCCCAGCTGGACCACCTTGGAAGGATGGACGTTCTTGTTGGTCCAGTCCATTTCCGACACGTGCACCAGGCCTTCGATGCCCTGCTCGATTTCCACGAACGCGCCGTAGTCGGTCAGGTTGGTGACCTTGCCGAACAGGCGGGTGCGCTCGGGATAGCGGCGCGCCAGGCCCACCCAGGGGTCTTCGCCCAGCTGCTTGAGGCCGAGCGACACGCGGTTCTTTTCCTGGTCAAACTTGAGCACCTTGGCTTCCACTTCGTCGCCCACGTTGAGCACTTCGGAAGGATGCTTGACGCGGCGCCAGGCCAGGTCGGTGATGTGCAGCAGGCCATCGATGCCGCCCAGGTCCACGAACGCGCCGTAGTCGGTGATGTTCTTGACGATGCCTTTCACCACCGCGCCTTCCTTCAGGTTTTCCAGCAGGCTCTGGCGGTCGGCGCCCTGGGTCGCTTCCAGCACGGCGCGGCGGGACACCACCACGTTGTTGCGCTTGCGATCGAGCTTGATGACCTTGAATTCCATTTCCTTGCCTTCAAACGGCGTGGTGTCCTTGACTGGACGCACGTCCACCAGCGAGCCAGGCAGGAAGGCACGGATGCCGTTCACCATGACGGTCAGGCCGCCTTTCACCTTGCCGGTGACCATGCCCAGCACCAGGCTGCCCTTGGCCAGCGCGTCGTCCAGGTCCAGCCAGGCTGCCAGCCGCTTCGCTTTTTCGCGCGACAGGCGGGTGGAACCGTAACCGTCTTCCAGGGCGTCGATCGCGACCTTGACGAAGTCGCCGACCTGGACTTCCAGTTCGCCGCGATCGTTCTTGAATTCTTCAATGGGGATCAGGCTCTCGGATTTGAGGCCTGCGTTCACCACCACCGTGTTGGCGTCGATTGCGACCACTTCGGCCGTAATGACTTCGCCCGAACGCATTTCCTGATGCGACAGGCTTTCTTCGAACAGGCTGGCGAAACTTTCGGTGGATGCCACGGATTGCTGTGCTGTGCTCATGTTGATACCTTCATTTCAGTTCATTCGCCCGCCGCGCTGCGGGGTCAGTTGGCAAAAGAAGCACCGGCGGCTCTTTACGTGTCAGGCCCTGAATCGCGCAGGGCAGACGGCCATCCGGTCAACCGGCTTTCAGGACACAGGAGGCTTGGCCGCCGCATACCAGGAGAGCACCTGGTCCACCGCTTGTTCGATGGTGAGGTGCGTGGTATCCAGCAACAAGGCATTCCCCTGCTGCAAAGGCGCCACGGCCCGGGACGCATCCCTGGCATCGCGCGCTTCGATGTCCCGCAAAAGGACCTGCATGTTAGCAGGTATTCCCTTATTCATCAACTGGTTATAACGTCGCTCCGCGCGCACCACGGCGCTCGCCGTCAAAAACACCTTGAGCGCGGCGTCCGGGAACACCACCGAACCCATGTCGCGCCCGTCCGCCACCAGCCCGGGAGCCTGGCGGAAGGCGCGCTGGCGCACCAGCAGTCCGGCCCGGACTTGCGGCACGGCCGCCACCAGCGAAGCGTCCCGGCTGCAGTCCTCGGTCCGGATGTCGTCCGTAACCACATGTTCAGAAAGATAAATATCGCCCCCTTCAAAACGAACCGGGAGGCGGGCGGCCAGTTCGCCCAAGGGGCCGGCGTCATCCGGCGCCAGGCCGGCGCGGCGTGCCGCGAGCGCGGTGACGCGATACAGGGCACCGCTGTCCAGGTAATGAAAACCCAGCACGCGCGCCACCCGTTCGGCCACGGTCCCTTTGCCGGAAGCCGACGGGCCGTCAATGGCGATGACCGGAATCATGCGGCGTCGAGTCCCAGGCCCGCCTGGGCGGCCAGGGTGGCAAAACCGGGAAAGGAAGTGGCCACGTTGGCGCAGTCGCGGATGGTGAGGGGAGCTCCGGCACGCAACGCCGCCATGGCAAAGCTCATGGCGATGCGGTGGTCGCCGCGGCTGTCGATGACGCCGCCGCCATAGGGCTTTCCGCCCTGGATCACCATGCCGTCCGGCGTGGGCTGCGCGGCAATGCCCAGCGCCTGCAGGCCGTCGGCCATGACCTGGATGCGATCGCTTTCCTTCACGCGCAGTTCTTCGGCGCCCGTTACCACGGTCTCCCCTGCGGCGTTGGCGGCGGCCACGAAGAGGGCGGGAAACTCGTCGATGGCCAGTGCCACCAGGGATTCCGGCACCGCGATGCCGTGCAGCGGCGCGTGCCGCACGCGGATGTCGGCCACCGGCTCACCGCCGGCCAGGCGCTGGTTTTGCAGCGTGAGGTCGGCCCCCATGAGCTTGAGGATGTCGATGATGCCGGTGCGCGTGGGGTTGATGCCCACGCCGGTCAGCGTAATGTCCGAGCCGGGCGCGATGGACGCGCCCACCATGAAAAACGCCGCGGAAGAAATGTCCGCCGGCACGTCGATGGGCGTGGCCTTGAGTTCGCCCTGGCCGCGCAGGCGCGCGGTGGCGCCCTCGCGCGTCACGGGGTAGCCAAAGGCGGTCAGCATGCGTTCCGTATGGTCGCGTGTGGGTTCCGGTTCGGTGACCGAAGTTTCGCCCACGGCATACAGGCCTGCCAGCAGGATGGCGGATTTCACCTGGGCGCTCGCCACCGGCAGGTCGTAATGGATGCCGTGCAGCGGCGGCGCCGGCAGGATGCGCACCGGCGGCAGTCCGCCCGCCTCGGTTTCAATGCGTGCCCCCATCAGGGACAGCGGCTGGGCCACGCGCCCCATGGGACGGCGGCGCAGGCTGTCGTCGCCGGTGAGCGTGGCAGCAAAACCCTGGCCCGACAGCAGGCCGGCCAGCAGGCGCATGGAAGTGCCGGAATTGCCGCAATCGAGCGGCCGGCCGGGCGCCTTCAGGCCGTGCTTGCCCACGCCGTGCACGGTCACCCGGCCCTGGTCGGGGCCTTCGATGCGCACGCCCATGGCACGAAACGCGTTCATGGTGGCCAACGCGTCCTCCCCTTCCAGGAATCCGCTGACTTCGGTCACGCCCTGGGCGATGGCGCCCAGCATGATGGCGCGATGGGAAATGGACTTGTCGCCGGGAACCCGCAGGGATCCCCGAAGCGCCCCGCCGGGGCGCACGTGATAGG
This sequence comes from Betaproteobacteria bacterium, assembly GCA_028868905.1. Classification (GTDB taxonomy): domain Bacteria; phylum Pseudomonadota; class Gammaproteobacteria; order Burkholderiales; family Ferrovaceae; genus JAKBAT01. The sequence goes on along the minus strand of JAGWTQ010000070.1, from coordinate 2,545 downwards.
TGTCGGTCATGGATTCACTCAGGAGGTTTCGTTCCAGTTGCGCCGCGCTTCCCGGGCCAAGCGGAAAAAAGCTTCCAGGGCACGTCCGTCCTCCTGGGCCAGCAGGTCGGACAGGCGGTCCAGCTGTTCGCGGTAGCGCGCGATTTCAAGCAGCAGCACGTCGCGGTTGGCCAGGCTGATGTCGCGCCACATTTCCGGGCTGCTGGCGGCGATACGCGTGAAGTCGCGGAATCCGCTCGCGGCAAAGCGGAAAAACGTGTCGGCGTCCACGCGCGAGGCAATGTCGTACACCAGCGCGAAGCTCAGCAGGTGCGGCAGGTGGCTGACCACGCCGAATATGGCGTCGTGGCGCGCCACGGACATTTCCTCCACGCGCGCGCCGCAGGCTTCCCAGCACTTGCGCATGATGTCGCGCGGCAGTTCGTCCGTGTCTTCCACCGGCGTGAGCACCACGGCCCGGTCCTCGAACAGGTCGGCCCGGGCGGCGCGCACGCCGCTGTGCTCGGCGCCGGCAATGGGGTGGCCCGGGACGAACCGTTCGAAGGCCGGCCCCAGGGCAGTGCGTGCAGCATTCACCACGGAAGTTTTGGTGCTGCCCACGTCGCTGACGATGGCCGTGGGACTCAGGGCGGGCGCCAGGTCCTCCAGGACGGACCCCACCTGCCCCACCGGCACCGCCACCAGCACTAGGTCGGCCTCGCGCACGGCCGCGGCGACATCGTGGGCGGCCACATCCACCACGCCCAGATGGCGCGCGGCAGCCAGATTCACTTCGTCGCGGTCATAACCCACGATGCGCAGGTCGCCCACCGCTTCGCGCAGGGCCAGCGCAAAGGAACCGCCGATGAGCCCCACACCGATGACGGCCAGGCAGCGCGGCGGCTGGGGCGACGGCCCGGACATGGCCTAGGCGGCCTCGCGCAGGGCGCGCTCGAGGGCGGCCAGGCAGGCGGCGTTTTCTTCGGGCAATCCCACGGAAATGCGCAGGTGGCGCGGCATGCGGTAAGCGGCCACCGGGCGCACGATGATGCCCTGGTGCAGCAGCGACTGGTACACGCGGCCGCTCTCGCCCACTTCCACCGACAGGAAATTGCCATGGGAGGGAATGAACGGCAGGCCCAGGCGCTGGAAGCCTTCGGCCAGTTGCACGAGCCCCGCGCTGTTGAGGACCCGGGTGCGTTCGAGAAACTCCTGGTCATCCAGGGCGGCGCGAGCGGCCACCAGCGCCAGCGAACTCACATTAAACGGCTGGCGCACGCGGTTCATGAGGTCGATCACTGCCGGGCGGGCCAGTCCGAACCCCACGCGCAGGCCCGCCAGCCCATAGGCTTTGGAAAAAGTGCGGGAAATAAGCAGGTTGGGCAGATGCGCCAGCCAGGACACGGCATCGTAGCGCTGGGCCGGCTCCAGGTATTCGGTGTAAGCCTCGTCCAGCACGATCAGCACATGGGACGGTACCCGTTCCAGGGCCGCGCGCAACGCCGGGCCGGCAATCAGGCTGCCGGTGGGATTGTTGGGGTTGGCCACGAACAGGATGCGGGTGTCGGGACGGATGGCCGCGACCAGGGCGTCCAGGTCGTGGGCAAAATCACGCGCCGGCACTTCGATGCCGGTGGCGCCCACGGCCTGCGTCACCAGCGGATAAACCGCGAAGGCGTGCTCGGAATAGATGGCGGAGGTGCCCGGCCCCAGGAACGTGCGGGCCGCCAGTTCCAGCACGTCGTTGGAACCGTTGCCCAGCACCACCTGTTCGCGCGTGAGGGCAAAACGCTGCGCCAGGGCCGACTTGAGTTCGAAACCGTTGCCGTCCGGGTACAGGGCCAGCTCCGGCAGCGCCGCACGGATGGCTTCCAGCGCCTTGGGGCTGGGCCCCAGCGGGTTTTCGTTGGAAGCCAGCTTGATGATGCGCGTGAGGCCGAGCTCCCGTTCCAGTTCGGAAATGGGTTTGCCCGGCTGGTACGGTGCAATGCCCCGGATATGGCCGGGGACCAGTTCGCACAGGTCGCTCATAGGGCGGCTGCCGGGTAGCACCCCAGCACCTTGCAGAAGGAGGCCTTTTCCTCGATTTCGCCGATGGCCGCGGCCACGGCAGCTTCGCTACAATGGCCTTCCACGTCCACGAAAAATACATATTCCCACAGCGCCGTGCGCGAGGGGCGCGACTCCAGGCGCGTCATGCTCACGCCATGCCGCGCCAGCGGGGTCAACAGCTCATGGATGGCACCGGGACGGTTGCGCGTGGCGAGCACGAGCGACGTCTTGTCGCGCCCCGAAGGACCGGGAATTTCCGGGCCCAGCACCAGGAAACGGGTGGTGTTGGACGCTTCGTCTTCGATGTGGGCCGCAAGCACGTTCAGGCCGTAGCGTTCGCCCGCCAGCTCGCCCGCGATAGCGGCCGCATCGTCCGTTTCCGCCGCCAGGCGCGCCGCTTCGGCGTTGCTCGCCACCGACAGGCGTTCCGCCTGCGGCAGGTTGGCGTTGAGCCAGTGCTGGCATTGCCCGAGCGACTGGCTGTGGGAATACACGCGGCGCACCTGCTTCAGTT
>JAGWTQ010000069.1 GCA_028868905.1 Betaproteobacteria bacterium | reverse complement strand
AGGCTGACGTCTTTCGGCAGGACTTCGGAGTGGGCCGGAATGAGCAGAACATCATCGAACGTGAGTGCCTTTTGGACAACTCGCATGGCAATATCCCTTGGCAAAACGGCATTATACGCAAGTCCGCCCCGGACTCCAAACCGCTAGGGCCGTTCCGCCCGGCTGCGGCGCATGGCCTTGGGGTCGGCCAGGCGGGGTCGGTAGACTTCCACCCGGTCGCCGGCCTTGAGCACCGTGGTCAAAGCGCGCACCCGCCCGGAAATGCCCACCGCCTGGCGCCCCAGATCGATTTCGGGATGGCGCTCCAGCAGGCCCGAGCGGCGCAGCGCCGTTTCCAGCGTACAGCCCGGCTCCACCTCGAGGGTCAGGAGCGTCTGCCGCTCCGGCAGCGCGTAGGCCACCGTCACTTGCACCGCGCGGTTTCCCCGTACACCACCTGGGCGCGTGCCACGAAGGCATCCACCATGGAGTTGGCGATGCCGTTGAACACCGGCCCCACCGCTTTCTCCAGCAGCTTGCTGGCAAACGTCCATTCCAGGGAAAAGGCGATTTTGCAGGCCTGGGCCTGCAGCGGCGTAAACCGGAACTCGCCGCGCAAGTGGCGAAAGGGCCCCCGTTCCAGGTCCATCACCAGGGATTCCCCCGGCACCGAGCTGTTGCGCGTGGTGAACTGCTGCCGCAGCCCGTGGAAATTGATGTGCAGCGTCGCCACCGTGAGCGCGCCGTCACGTTCATGCACTTCCGCCCCGCTGCACCAGGGCAGAAACTGCGGATAGGCGGGGATGTCATGCACCAATTCCCACATGTCGCGGGCCGAATGCATCACCAGAACGGATTTTTCCACACGCGTCATGGCATACCTGATGGGCTAGAATGGCGGATCATTGCGCGAAGATACCGAATTATGAGCATTGCCGACAATCGAAAGGCGTTTCACGACTACTTCATCGAGGAGCGCCACGAAGCCGGGCTGGTCCTGGAAGGCTGGGAAGTCAAGGCCATCCGGGCCGGACGGGCCCAGCTCAAGGAAGCCTACGTTGTGATCCTGTCGGGCGAACTTTTCCTCATCGGCGCCCACATCAGCCCGCTGCCAACCGCCTCCACCCACGTGCATCCGGACCCCACGCGCACGCGCAAACTGTTGCTGCACGCCGAGGAGATCGCCAAACTGGTGGGGAAGGTGGAACGCGCGGGCTACACCCTGGTGCCGCTCAACCTGCACTACAGCCGGGGCCGCATCAAACTGGAAGTGGGACTGGCCAAAGGAAAAAAGCAGCACGACAAGCGCGAAGCCGAGAAGGAACGCGACTGGCAACGCGAAAAACAGCGCCTCATGCGCCAGCGGTGACCTGTCAGGTGAACAGGACGAAGGCGATGGCGCCGAGGAACAGAAGGGCGAAAAGGGTCTCTAGCATGGAACCAAAAATAAACGTAAACGGGCCGCTCGTCAAATGATTCCCATTCACACTCCCCGCAAGGCCTATTGGCACATCCTGCTCGCCGCGGGCGGCGTTCTGATGGTCACCATGGGGGTGCGCCAGTGCCTGGGGCTGTTCGTGGGCCCGCTGCATCTGGGCACCGGGGCCAGCATCGTGGCCCTGAGCTTTGCCCTGGCCGTGGGGCAGTTCATGTGGGGGGCCACCCAACCCCTGTTCGGCCTGCTGGCGGAGCGCATCGGTGCGTTCCAGGTGATGACGCTGGGCGCCGGACTGATGGCGCTGGGCCTGGCTGCCACGGCGTTTTCCACTTCCCCGCTGGGGCTCGCCCTGACGTTCGGGGTTCTGGTGTCGGCCGGTGCCGGCGCCGGCAGCTTTGCCATCCTCATTTCGGCGGCAACCCGGGCCCTGCCGCCGCAGCAACGCGCCTTTGCCGCCGGTTTCATTAACGCGGGCGGTTCCTTTGGACAGTTCCTGTTTGCTCCGCTGGCCCAGATTGCCATTTCGGCCCTGGGCTGGATGAGCGCACTGTGGATGCTGGCCGCTGCCACCCTGGTCACAATTCCGCTGGCACTGGGTTTTAGCCGCGCCTCCCCGCCCGACGATGGCGATGTGGGGACCGCCCATCTGCCGGCCGGCACGCAGGTGCGCCAGGCGTTCCGCAACCGCAGCTACTGGTACCTGCATGCGGGCTATTTCACCTGCGGCTTCCACGTGGCCTTCCTCACCACCCACCTGCCCGGCTACGCCGCGCTGTGCGGCATGCCCGAGCGCGTATCGGCCATCGCGCTCTCCCTCATCGGGTTTGCCAACATTTTCGGCAGCCTCTTTGCCGGCTGGCTGGGCGGGCGCCTGCGCATGAAATACATCCTGTTCGGCATGTACGCCCTGCGCGCCCTCATGATCCTGGTGTTTCTGGGCGTCCCCAAGACGGCGCTGAATTTCTACATTTTCGGGGTGGGCATGGGCATGACCTGGCTTGCCACCGTGCCGCCCACGGCAGGCCTGGTGGGCAAGCTGTTCGGCACGCGCCACCTGGCCACCCTGTTCGGACTGACCCTGCTCACCCATCAGGTGGGCGGCTTCTTCGGCGCCTGGCTGGGCGGGGTGGCGGTGGCCCGCAGCGGCAACTACGATGCCCTCTGGATAGCCGATGCGCTGCTTGCCGCCTGCGCCGCCCTGATCAATTTGCCGATCCGGGAAGCCCCGCTGCGGACAGCGGCTGCCCCCGCCCAACCATGAGCAATACTTATTGTCCCAATAAGAATTACTGAGTATTGCTTATACCAATCCCCCGCTATGATCCGACCTGCACGTCCGGAAACGGGCGGCGGGAGGTAAAATCACAACGATTCCGCGGGAGGACCCCATGCCTATGGGCCGCATGACCTTATCCAAGTTCTTGATCGAAAACGTCGGCGGCACCCGTGACGGGGCGGCCCTGGCAGCGCTGCTGGTGGATGTGGCCGCGGCCGTCAAGGCCATTGCCGCCCTGTGCTCCAAAGGGGCCTTGAGCGGCGCCACGGGTTCCCTCGATTCCATCAACGTGCAGGGTGAAACCCAGAAACCCCTGGACGTGCTGTCCAACAACGAGTTCGTCAACGTGTTCCAGATGGGCGGACTGGTGGCCGGGCTGGCTTCGGAAGAGATGGACGACCCCATTCCCATCGAAGCCCCCAACCGGCGCGGCCCCTTCCTGGCCGTGTTCGATCCCCTGGACGGTTCTTCCAACATCGACGTGAACGTGTCGGTGGGTTCCATTTTCTCCATCCTGCACGCCCCCGAATCGGGCGAAACCACGGCAGGGGACTACCTGCAGCCGGGCCAGCGCCAGGTGGCGGCGGGCTATGCCCTGTACGGCCCGGCCACGCTGCTGGTGCTGACGGTGGGCCGCGGCACCCACGGCTTCACCATGGACCGGGAAGTGGGCAACTTCGTCCTGACCCACCCCGACATCCGGATTCCCGCCGACACCAGCGAATTCGCCATCAACACCTCCAACGAACGCTTCTGGGAACCGCCTGTGACGCGCTACGTGTCGGAATGCAAGGCCGGCAAGACCGGCCCGCGCGAACGCGATTTCAACATGCGCTGGATCGCCTCCATGGTGGCGGAAGTGCACCGCATCCTCATGCGCGGCGGCATATTCATGTACCCGCGCGACACCAAGGACCCTTCCAAGCCGGGACGCCTGCGCCTGCTGTATGAGGCCAATCCCATGAGCTTTCTGGTGGAACAGGCGGGCGGCGTGTCCAGCACGGGGCGCGAACGCCTGCTGGACCTCGTCCCCTCCCAGATTCACCAGCGCGTGCCCGTGATCCTGGGCTCGCGCAACGAAGTGGAGCGCCTGGTGCGCTACCACGCCGAATATGACGCCGGAACCGACAAGCCTTACGAATCCCCGCTGTTCAGCGAGCGCGGACTGTACCGGTCCTGATTTCCCCCCATTGCCGAGCGAGGTATCGCCCCATGTCCCGCAAACACCCCATCATTGCCGTCACCGGTTCCTCGGGCGCCGGAACCACCACGGTCATGAACAGTTTCAAGCACATTTTCCGGCGCGAGCAGATCGCCGCCCAGGTCGTGGAAGGCGATTCCTTTCACCGCTATGACCGGGCCGGCATGCGCGAGCAGATGAAAGCCGAGGAAGCCCGCGGCAACCTGCATTTCAGCCACTTCGGGCCGGAAGCCAACCTGCTGGAAGAGCTGGAAACCCTGTTCAAGTCCTACGGGGCCGCAGGCACCGGCAAAGTGCGGCGCTACCTGCACGACGACGCGGAAGCCGCGCCCTACAAGCAAAAGCCCGGCACGTTCATTCCCTGGGAAGACATCCCGGCCAGCACCGACCTGATGTTCTACGAAGGTCTGCACGGCGGCTACGCCGACGACAAGATCAACATCGCCGCCCAGGTGGACCTGCTGGTGGGCGTGGTGCCCATCATCAACCTGGAGTGGATCCAGAAACTGCATCGCGACCAGAAATTGCGCGGGTACTCCCAGGAAGCGGTGACCGACACCATCCTGCGCCGCATGCCCGATTACGTGAGCCACATCTGTCCGCAGTTTTCACGCACCCACGTGAACTTCCAGCGCGTGCCCACAGTGGACACCTCCAACCCGTTCATCGCCAAGGACATCCCCTCGGCCGACGAAAGCATGGTGGTGATCCGCTTTGCCAATCCGCGCGGCATCGATTTCCAGTACCTGCTGTCCATGCTGCATGATTCCTGGATGACGCGTCCCAATTCCATCGTGATTCCCGGCGGCAAGATGGGCCTGGCCATGCAGCTCATTTTCACGCCCATGATCCTCAAGCTGCTGGACGTCAAACGCAAGGCGTTCTGATCATGCATACCCTGCCCCGCTTCATCATGTTCGATCTCGACGGCACCCTGGTGGACACGGCAGGCGAAATCGCCGAAGCCGTCAACCGCACCCTGGCGGAAGTGGATCTGCCCGCCCTGCCCGCGGACCAGGTTCGCAACTGGATCGGCAAGGGCACGGCCTGGTTGTTCGGCAATGCCTTAGGCGCCGCCACCCAGGGCCGCGAAGGGCCGAAATCCCCGCTCTTCGAGCAGCTCTACCCGCGCTTCATCCAGCACTATGCCGCGGTCAACGGCGAATACAGCGCGCCCTACCCGGGCGCCCAGGCCGTCCTGAAGGATTTGCGCGAAGCCGGCTGCCGCCTGGGCGTCGTCACCAACAAGGAACGCGCCCTGACCCTGCAACTGCTGGAACGCCATGCGCTCAGCACACAATTTGAGGTGGTGGTGGCCGGCGGCGACACGCCCCAGGGAAAACCCAGCCCGCTGCCCCTGCAGCTGGCGCTGGAACGCGCCGGGGTGGACCAGGAAGAAGCCCTGTTCGTGGGGGACTCCAGCAACGACGTGCAGGCTTCACGCCACGCCGGAGTTGCTGTCTGGGCTTTCAACCACGGGTACAATCACGGAGAACCCATTGCTGCGGCCAGCCCGGACGCCGTGCTCGACAGCTTTGAGGAACTCGAAACGCGCCTGGGCGTGACCCCGGGACGCGCAGTAACTGTTTGAATTTAAAACATCCAAGGAAAAACCATGGCTCTCATTTCCCTCCGCCAACTGCTCGATCACGCCGCTGAAAACGGCTACGGCCTGCCCGCCTTCAACGTCAACAACCTGGAGCAGATCCAGGCCATCATGGAAGCGGCCAGTGCCGTCAACAGCCCGGTGATCATGCAGGGTTCGGCCGGAGCCCGGAAATATGCGGGCGAACCCTTCCTGCGCAAGCTGATCGAAGGGGCGGTGGAAATGTATCCCGACATTCCGGTGTGCATGCACCAGGACCATGGCGCCAGCCCGGCCGTGTGCCAGCGCTCCATCCGCTCCGGTTTTTCCAGCGTGATGATGGACGGCTCGCTCATGGAAGACATGAAGACTCCGTCCACGTTCGAATACAACGTGCGCACCACGCGGCAGGTGGTGGACATGGCCCACGCCGTGGGCGTCTCGGTGGAAGGTGAGCTGGGCTGCCTGGGATCCCTCGAGTCCGGCATGATGGGCGAGGAAGACGGCCATGGGGCGGAAGGCCAGCTCTCCCACGACCAGCTGCTCACCGACCCCGAGCAGGCTGCCGATTTCGTGCGCCAGACCGGCGTGGACGCGCTTGCCATCGCCATCGGCACCAGCCACGGCGCCTACAAGTTCACCAAGGCTCCCACCGGTGAAACGCTCGCCATCTGGCGCGTGAAGGAAATCCATGCGCGCATTCCCGACACCCACCTTGTGATGCACGGCTCCTCCTCCGTGCCCCAGGACTGGCTGGAAGTGATCCGCGCCAACGGCGGCGATATCAAGGAAACCTATGGCGTGCCGGTGGAAGAAATCGTGGAAGCCATCAAGCACGGGGTGCGCAAGGTCAACATCGACACCGATATCCGTCTGGCCATGACCGGCGCCATTCGCGCCCACCTGTTCAAGAATCCCTCGGAATTCGACCCGCGCAAGTTCCTGATTGACGCCCGCAAGGCGGCCATGGGCATTTGCAAGCTGCGCTTCGAAGCGTTTGGCAGTGCGGGCCAGGCCAGCAAGATCAAGCCCCTTTCCATGGAAACCATGAGCGAGCGCTACGCCAAGGGCGAGCTGGCCCCGAAAATCCGCTAATCCCCATTTCCTTTTCAGAGATTGCCCATCATGACCGAAGGCCTTGCCCGCCAGCACAACACGCTCATGGCCAACAGCATCCGCGTCCTTTCCATGGACGCTGTGCAGAAGGCCAACTCCGGCCATCCCGGCGCCCCCATGGGGATGGCCGAAATGGCGGTGGCCCTGTGGGGCCGCCACCTCAGGCACAACCCGGCCAACCCCCATTGGGCTGACCGCGACCGTTTCGTCCTCTCCAACGGGCATGCGTCCATGCTGCTCTACACCCTGCTGCACCTGACGGGCTATGACCTGTCCATGGACGAAATCAAGCACTTCCGCCAGCTGCACAGCAAAACGCCGGGGCATCCCGAATACGGCCTGACGCCCGGCGTGGAAACCACCACCGGTCCGCTCGGCCAGGGCATTGCCAACGCCGTGGGCATGGCGCTGGCCGAACGCATGATGGGCGAACAGTTCAACCGCCCCGGCCACACCCTGGTGGATCATCACACCTACGTGTTCATGGGCGACGGCTGCATGATGGAAGGCGTGAGCCAGGAAGCCTGCTCGCTGGCTGGCACCCTGAAGCTGCGCAAGCTCATCGTGTTCTGGGACGACAACGGCATTTCCATCGACGGGCACGTCACGGGCTGGTTTGCCGAAGACACGCCCAAGCGCTTCGAAGCCTATGGCTGGAACGTGGTGCGCAGCGTGGACGGCCACGATGTCAAAGAAATTTCGGACGCCATCGAAGCGGCCAAGCAAAGCGACCGCCCCACCCTCATCTGCTGCAAGACCATTATCGGCCATGGCAGTCCCAACAAGGCCGGCACCCATGACGTGCACGGCAGCCCGCTGGGGCCTGATGAAATCGCCGCGGTGCGCATGACGCTGGGCTGGGGTTACGACCCCTTCGAAATCCCCGCCGACGCCTACCAGGCCTGGGATGCCCGCCCCCGCGGCGAAGCCCAGGAAGCCGAATGGAACCAGCGCTTCAAGGCCTATCAGGCCGCCTATCCCGCACAAGCTGCCGAATTCCTGCGCCGCATGAAAGGCGAACTGCCGGCCCAGTTTGAAATGTCGGCCCTGGAGTTCATTGCCAAGTGCCGCGACAAGGGCGAAACCATCGCCACCCGCAAGGCCAGCCAGAACACCCTGGAAGCGTTCGGGCCGGTGCTGCCGGAGTTCTTTGGCGGCTCCGCCGACCTCACGGGGTCCAACCTCACCAACTGGAGCGGCAGCGTGCCGCTGGATGCCGTCAAGCCGGGCAACTACCTGAGCTACGGCGTGCGCGAGTTCGGCATGAGCGCCATGATGAACGGCATCGCCCTGCACGGCGGCTTCATTCCCTACGGCGGCACGTTCCTGACGTTCTCGGATTACAGCAAGAACGCCCTGCGCATGGCCGCCCTCATGAAAATCCGCTCGATTTTCGTGTTCACCCACGACTCCATCGGCCTGGGCGAAGACGGCCCCACCCACCAGGCGGTGGAACACGTCTCCACCCTGCGGCTCATTCCCCACATGGACGTCTGGCGTCCCTGCGACACCACGGAAACGGCTGTGGCCTGGTCATCGGCCGTGCGCCGCGCGCAGGGCCCGACCTGTCTCATTTTCAGCCGCCAGAACCTGCCGTTCCAGTCGCGCACACCCGAACAGATCCTCGACATCGCACGCGGCGGCTACGTGCTGCGGGAAGCCGAAGGCCTGGCCCAGGCCATACTGATTGCCACCGGATCGGAAGTGGCGCTGGCGGTGGAAGCCCAGAAACTGCTGGCAACAGAAGGCATTCCGGTACGCGTGGTGTCCATGCCCGCCACCACCACCTTCGACCAGCAAGACCGCGACTATCGTGAAACCGTGCTTCCGCCCCACATTCCGAAAGTGGCCGTGGAAGCCGGCAGCACAGCCCTGTGGTGGAAATACGGCTGCAAGGCGGTGCTGGGCATCGACACCTTTGGCGAGTCGGCACCCGCCGGCGCCCTTTTCAAGCATTTCGGCCTGACCGCCGAGAGGCTCGCCCAAACCGTTCGAGACATCCTGTAACACTTTAATTTCCAAACCCATCCCGCAATGCAACATGCCTTTTCAAGGCATGTTGCATTTCTGCCCTCCCCGCTTTTTCTCTTGTTGCGTTTTTGCGACTTCGTCTTGACATTACAAGCCTGTGAATAGAAGCTATGGGCAGCGGGCTTTTGTACAAACCAATAACAAAGCGCCCGCACGCACTATGCAGTAACGCAATTCCTTCAGAAAAACACTTAGGGGGTTTCACGATGAAGTTAACAAGCCTGCTTGAAAGGGCGCGGCGACCTTTGCTCGCG
>JAGWTQ010000010.1 GCA_028868905.1 Betaproteobacteria bacterium | reverse complement strand
TCCTTTGTTGACGATCTGGGTGCGGACTCGCTTGATACCGTTGAACTGGTGATGGCTCTGGAAGAGGAATTCGAGTGCGAAATCCCCGATGAAGAAGCCGAAAAGATCACCACCGTTCAGCAGGCTATTGACTACGTCAATAGCCACCTCAAGTCCTGATCCGCGGTCAGATTGATTCCTCATGGGCAGACTCGGGTCTGCCCATCTGACTTTTAAGGGAGCACCGATCGCATGTCACGCCGTCGTGTAGTGGTTACCGGCCTGGGTATCGTATCCCCGGTCGGCAACACGGTAACCGAGGCCTGGGCCAACATCAGCGCAGGAAAATCCGGGATTGCCCGCATCACCCGCTTTGATCCCGCCGAAATGCCAAGCCAGATCGCGGGCGAAGTCAAAAACTTCGACGCCGCACAGTTTCTTAACCCCAAGGAAGTCCGCCGCATGGATGTTTTCATCCATTTCGGCCTGGTGGCGGCCATGGAAGCCCTGAAAGATGCCGGTGTCGACGCTCATCCGCAAGACGCGGAACGTTGCGGCGTGTGCATCGGCTCGGGCATCGGCGGGCTGCCTTTGATCGCGGAAACCCATGCCGCGTTCAAGGAAGGCGGCGTGCGCAAGATTTCCCCTTTCTTCATTCCCGGCAGCATCATCAACATGATCTCCGGAAACCTGTCCATCATGTATGGCTTGAAGGGACCCAACCTGGCCCTGGTGACCGCCTGCACCACCGGCAACCACAGCATCGGCGATGCGGCCCGCCTCATCGAATACGGCGATGCCGACCTGATGGTGGCCGGCGGCGCCGAATCGGCGGTCCATGAACTGGGCATCGGGGGCTTCTGCGCTGCGCGCGCGCTCAGCACGCGCAACGACGCCCCGGAAGCGGCCAGCCGCCCCTGGGACAAGGACCGCGACGGTTTTGTCATGGGCGAAGGTGCCGGAGTTCTGGTGCTGGAAGAATATGAACATGCCAAGGCACGCGGCGCGAAAATCTACTGCGAATTGACGGGTTATGGCATGAGCGCGGACGCACATCACATCACGGCACCTCCGGAAGATGGCGACGGCGCGCGTCGCAGCATGATCAACGCCCTCAAGAACGCGGGCCTCAATCCCGAACAGGTGGACTACATCAACGCCCATGGCACCTCCACGCCCCTGGGCGACGTGGGTGAAACCATTGCGGTGAAGCGTACTTTTGGCGACCATGCGAAAAAGCTGGCCGTGAGTTCCACCAAGTCCATGACCGGGCATCTGCTGGGAGCCGCGGGAGGCATTGAAGCGGTGTTCGCCGTGCTCGCCATCCATTACAACGTGGCGCCGCCCACCATCAATCTGGACAATCCGAGTCCCGAGTGCGATCTCGACTACGTGCCAAACACGGCACGCCAGATGAAGATCGACGTGGTGCTTTCCAACTCTTTCGGGTTCGGTGGCACCAACGGCACGCTGATTTTCCAGCGACTGCATTAACCCGGGCACGTGCTGCGCAAACTCCTGACTGGAATTCTCGCGGCACTGGCCTTCTGGTTTGCGCTGTTTGCCTTCTACCCGCTGTCGCCGCCGGCGCAGGTCTTTTCCTACGACCTGCGTTCCGGCAGCACCTTGCGATCCGTAGCCCACGACCTGTCCGCGCGGCGGTTGCTGTGGGAGCCCTGGACCTTCACGCTGGTGGGGCGCCTGCTGGGGCGGCAAACCCACATCAAGGCGGGCAGCTACGAATGGGATGAACCCCTGTCCGCCCTCTCGCTGCTCAATAAGATCACGCGCGGCGATTCGGTGCAGAATGAGGCGAAACTCATCGAAGGCATGACCTTTGCGCAGTTCCGGGCATCGCTGGACGCCAACGAAGCCCTGAACCATCTGACCAAGGGGCTTGCTGACCGTGAAGTCCTCAAGCTGCTGGGAAGCCCGGCAACGTCAGCCGAAGGCCTGTTTTTTCCAGACACCTATTTTTTCAACAAGGGCGACAGCGACCTTGCGCTCATGAAGCGGGCTTTTGCTTCCATGCGGCGCAAGCTCGACGGCGTCTGGCAGCGGCGGGCTCCCGGACTGCCTTATGATGACGCCTACCAGGCACTCACCATGGCGTCCATCATCGAAAAGGAAACGGCCAAGCCCGACGAACGGCCCCTGGTGGCAGCCGTCTTCGTCAACCGCCTGCGCCTGGGCATGAAACTGCAAACCGACCCCACCGTGATCTACGGCATGGGTGACCGTTATGAGGGCAATATCCACAAACGGGATTTGCTCAGAGACACGCCGTACAATACCTATACCCGTGAAGGCTTGCCGCCGTCGCCGATTGCCATGCCGGGGCTGGCTTCCCTTGAGGCGGCTGTGCATCCCGCGGATTCGAGCGCCCTGTATTTCGTGGCGCGAGGCGATGGCAGCCACGCTTTTTCGGAGAACCTGAACGAGCACAACCAGGCTGTTTTCAAGTACCAGATCAAGCACCATACACCATGACGACACCGGGCAAATTCATTTCGCTGGAAGGCATCGACGGGGCCGGAAAAAGCACACACCTCAATCCCATTGCCGAATGGCTCCGTGCGCGCGCGCGCGAGGTGGTGGTGACGCGCGAACCCGGCGGTACGCCGCTGGGCGAATCGCTGCGGCAGCTTCTGCTGCACCAGTCCATGAATCCGGACACCGAAGCGCTGGTCATGTTTGCCGCCCGCCGCGAACACGTGGTGCAAGTGATTGCCCCGGCCCTGGCTCGGGGCGCCTGGGTGGTGAGCGACCGTTACACCGATGCCAGCTTCGCCTACCAGGGTGGCGGACGGGGCGTGCGCACCGAACACCTGCGCCATCTGGAGTCGTGGGTGGAAGCGGGCATCCGGCCGCACCTCACCCTGCTGTTCGATCTGGATCCCGAGGAAGCGCACCGCCGGGTGGTGAAAGGAACGCCTCATCCGGACCGGTTCGAGCGCGAGCAGGATGTTTTTTTCCGCAAGGTGCGGGCCGCGTATCTCGAACGCGCGTCGCAAGAGCCGGAACGTTTCTGCATTCTCGACTCCAGCCAGACACCTGAAGCGATTTTCGGGCAGGTGTGCCAGGCCCTGGAGCGGCTGGCCCCATGATCCACCCCTGGCAAGCCCAGATTTTCCGCCAGCTTGCCGGCGAACGCCGCCACCTGCCGCAAGCCCTTTTGCTGCACGGGCCGCAGGGGCTGGGGAAAACGGAATTCGCCCGTCACCTGGCACAGGCCCTGTTGTGCGAATCACCCCTCCCGGACAGTGGGCCCTGCAATGCCTGTCCGGCCTGCGGCTGGTTTGCGGCAGGAAATCACCCTGATTTCCGTCATTTGCAGCCCGAGACCGATGCTGCGGAAGCGGAAGGAGGGGAGTCAGCGCCGCGCAAAGGATCGGCGCAGATCGGCGTGGATCTGGTGCGTGACCTGGCCGGCTTCACGACCACCAGCACCCACCGTGACGGCCTGCGCGTCATCCTCATCGAGCCGGCGGAAGCACTCAACGTGCACGCGGCCAATGCCCTGCTGAAAACCCTGGAGGAGCCGCGTCCTGGCTCCCTGTTCCTGCTGGTGAGCCATGTGCCGGCCCGTTTGCCGGCCACCATTCGCAGCCGTTGTCGCCAGGTGCCGTTTCATCCGCCGCAGGCGTCTGAAGCCCGGGAGTGGCTTGCCCGGTCCGGCGTCCAGCAGCCGGAGTTGTTTCTTGCCCTGGCGGGCGGCGCTCCCCTGGAAGCGCAGCGACTGGCGCGCCAGGACAACGGCCAGCGCCCGGAATTCTTGCGCCGGCTGGCCGACCCTTCGCAGTCCCTCGTGCAGGTTTCCGAATTTGTCGCGCGCCTGCCCGTGCCGGAGTGGCTGGGCTGGCTGCAGCGCTGGGCGCATGATCTGGTGGCCCAGAAGCTTGCCGGGCAAGCGTACCATCACGTGGATTTCCAGGACGTTACAGCACGGGTGGCGGCGCGCGCCGACCTCTACGATTTGCTGGCATGGGAACGCACGCTGCGCGAAGCCCGTCGGCTCGAACATCACCCCCTCAACCCCCGCCTGCTGGCGGAAAGCTTGCTGGCGCCCCTGTTCGCCATGCGATAATGTTCCCTTTTGAGGGATGCTGTTCGTGTTCGTCGACTCCCACTGCCATCTGGACTTTCCCGAATTCCGCAGCCGTCTTCCCGAGATCGCGGCGGCCATGGATGAAAACCAGGTCACGCACGCCCTGTGCATTTCCGTGGAGCTGCCCAAGGCCGGCGACGTGATCGAGGTGGCTTCATCCCACCCGCGCTGGTATGCCACGGTTGGCGTGCATCCTGACTACGAGGAAACGGTTGAACCGACCGTGGAAGCGCTGGTGGCGCGTGCCGCCCACCCCAAGGTGGTGGGCATTGGCGAAACGGGGCTGGACTACTACCGACTCACGGGTGACCTCGAATGGCAGCGGCAGCGTTTTCGCACCCACATCCGTGCCGCCCGGCTTGCCGGCAAGCCGCTCATCATCCACACACGGGCTGCTGCCGACGATACGCTGCGCATCATGGCGGAGGAGGGGGCTGATGCGGTGGGCGGGGTCATGCACTGTTTCACGGAAACTGAAGCCGTGGCCCGGGCCGCCATGGAAATGGGCTTTTTCATCTCTTTTTCCGGAATCGTGACCTTCAAAAATGCTTCGGCGTTAAAATCGGTGGCAAGGCAGATTCCCCTGGAGCGGATGCTGATCGAAACCGATTCTCCCTATCTGGCCCCAACGCCGCACCGCGGGCAGACCAACCAGCCCGCCTTCGTCCGGCACGTGGCCGAGGAAATCGCCCGGTTGCGCGACGTGGATGTGGCGCAGGTTGGCGAGCAGACCTCCCATAACTTTTTTCAACTGTTTGGAGTGGCCTCATGACGCAAACACAAAAATACAGTTCGACTGCCATCACACTGCACTGGCTGATTGCCCTGATGATTGCCGTGGCCTTCCTTGTGGGCCTGTACGTGGCCGATCTCGAACTTTCGCCCTGGAAGCTCAAAGTCCTGACCTGGCACAAGTGGACTGGTGTCACCATTTTCCTGCTGGTGCTGTTTCGCATCCTCTGGAGGCTGTCGCATCGTCCTCCTGAAATGCCTGCCGGCATGAGCGACTTGATGAAAAAGCTGGCACATCTCACCCACCTGGCCATCTATCTGCTCATGGTGATCGTTCCGATACTGGGCTGGCTGCACAGCTCGGCGGCCGGAGTCAGCGTGGTGTATTTCAACCTGATTACGCTTCCCGATCTGGTGGGCAAGGACAAAGCCCTTTCCCATCTGTTCGGGGAACTGCATGAAAACGGCGCCTGGGCGCTGGTGGGGCTGGTGGGATTGCACGTGGCAGCCGCACTCAAGCACCAGTTGGTGGACAAGGACAACCTGCTTGCCCGCATGCGCTGGTGAGGAGAGCGACCGTGACCCGCCTTGACCGCATCGTCGTCGCGGTGCTGCTGCTGGCAGGCGGCGCCGCCTGGGGCTCAGGCCTCGTTCCTGAAAAAAGCTCGCTTTCCTTCGTGGGCAAGCAGATGGGCGCGCCGGTGGAAGGGCGCTTCCGGTATTTTGACGGGGACATCGTATTCAAGCCTGCCGACCTGGCCCACAGCCATGCGCGCATCGACGTGGATCTTGCGAGCATCGACCTCGCTTCGGACGAATCCGAATCCGAAATCAAGGGCAAAAGCTGGTTTCATGTGGCGACCCACCCCAAGGCGGTGTTCGAGTCCACGGGAATCCGTGCGCTTGGCGGAGATCGCTACGAAGTGAAGGGGCGCCTCACGGTCAAGGGCGTCACGCGCGAGCTGACGCTGCCCCTGCAGGTGCACAGCGTGGGCGGATCCACGGTGGCGGAAGGCAGCACGGTATTGCGCCGCACCGATTTCAACGTGGGGGAAGGCGTGTGGGCGGATCCGGATTCCGTTGCCCTGGAGGTCCGGGTCAATTATAAAATGACGCTCAAACCCTGAAGAAAAGCAAACCCGAATAACAGGAGTTCTGTTTCATGAGCGAAAATTCCCCCTCAAAAACGGCCGTTGCCTTTCTGGGATTGGGCGTGATGGGATTTCCCATGGCCGGGCACTTGCATGCCCGCGGCCATGCGGTCACGGTTTACAACCGCACGGCAGAAAAAGCCCGGCGCTGGGCAAGCGAACATGCGGGAGGCCAGTGGGCAGGCACGCCGAAGGAGGCTGCCCGGAGCGCCCAGGTGGTGTTTCTCTGCGTCGGCAACGACAATGACCTGCGCAGCGTGGTCTATGGCCCCGAAGGGGCGCTGGCCGGTCTCCAGCCGGGGGCGGTCCTGGTGGACCACACCACGGCTTCGGCGGAAGTGGCACGCGAGTTTGCGCAGGCCTGCAGCGCCCAAGGCGCCCATTTCATCGACGCTCCGGTTTCCGGAGGGCAGGTGGGTGCCGAAAAAGGGCAGCTCACCATCATGTGCGGCGGCGACCCTGACGTTTTCGCCCGGGTTTCGCCTTTCATGCAGGCTTACGGCAAGGCCGTGACGCTGATGGGGTCGAGCGGCGCAGGGCAACTGACGAAAATGGTCAACCAGATCTGCATTGCCGGCACGTTGCAGGGGCTTTCCGAAGCGCTCAATTTTGCGCAGCACGCCGGGCTGGACGCCCCGCTGGTACTGGACGTGATTTCAAAAGGAGCGGCGCAATCCTGGCAGATGGAAAATCGGGGCCGAACCATGGTTGAAGACCATTTCGATTTCGGTTTTGCGGTGGACTGGATGCGCAAGGATCTCGGGCTGGTGCTGTCCGAGGCCAAAAACAACGGCGCCTTGCTGCCGCTGACGGCGCTGGTGGACCAGTTTTATGCGGAAGTGCAGGGCATGGGTGGCGGTCGCTGGGACACGTCAAGCCTGATCCGGCGTTTCCGGCAGAGCGACGGAAAACACTGAGGAGACCCCTATGGCCATGGATCGCCGCGAATTCCTGAAGCTGGTGGGCCTGGCTGGCGGCGGTTTTGCGATCGGCCTCATGCCGGCAGCCGAAAGTGCCCAGGACACGCGGTTTTTTTCCCCCAATCCCTGGGTCCGGCTGGAACCTTCCGGCAGACTGACTATCCTGGTGGACAAGTCTGAAATGGGGCAAGGCGTGATGACGTCGCTGCCCATGATCCTGGCGGAAGAGCTCGATGCGGACTGGGCCTCCATCCGCGTGGAATTTGCCCCGGCCGCTCCGGAATATGCCCATCCCTGGTTTCATACCCAGGCCACCGGAGGCTCCACCTCGGTGCGTGCCATGTGGATGCCGCTGCGCCGTGCCGGCGCCGCCATGAGGGAGCTGTTGCGCCAGGCGGCGGCGGCCCGCTGGCAAGTCCCCCTGGACAAGGTTCACACGCATCAGGGCATCGCGAGTTCGGGTCTGCATCGTGCAACCTACGGTGACCTGGCTGCCGCTGCGGCGCACCTGCCCGTGCCTCAGAACGTGACGCTCAAGGATCCCAAGACCTTCACACTGGTGGGCAAACCCATCCCCCGGGTCGATGCCGCAGCCAAGGCCACGGGCAGTGCCCGCTTCGGCCTCGACGTGCGCCTGCCGGGCCTGCTGACCGCCGTGGTGGCACGCGCGCCCGTGGTGGGTGCCAAGCGGCTGCGCTATGACGCCAGTGCCGCCCTGGCCATGCCGGGCGTGCGTTTTGTGCTGCCCGTTGAAACCGCCACCAGCATGGGCGTGGCGGTTCTTGCCGACTCCACATGGCACGCCATGAAGGCGCGCGAAATGCTCAAGATCGATTGGGATGACAGTCTCCATCGCCATCTGGACACGGAGTCCCTGCGGCGCGACATGACGGCCAAGGCCACTGCCGGCAACGGCGCCCTGCCTGCCGTGGCGCGCGGCAGCACGGCGCCGGCCGGTGTTGCGCGCACCCTGTCGTCGGTGTACGAAGTGCCCTACCTGGCCCATGCCCCCATGGAGCCGCTCAACTGCACGGCCTGGGTGCGCAGCGACGAGGCCGAATTGTGGGTGGGCACCCAGGCCCAAGGGCCCAACCAGCAACTGACGTCCAAGCTCACTGGTTTGCCGCCGGAAAAAATCAAGATCCATACCCAATACCTGGGAGGCGGTTTCGGGCGACGGTTCGCTCCCGATTTCGTGATGGAAGCGGTGCTGCTTTCCAAGGCCGTGCAATCGCCCGTCAAGGTGGTTTACACGCGCGAAGACGACATGCATGCGACCTACTATCGCCCCATGGCCGTCTGCGCCCTGCATGCCGACCTGGATGCCCAGGGGCGCCTGCTGCGCTGGCATGGGTCCACGGTGACGGATTCCATCGCCCAGGGCACCGGCTTCGAAGGGGCCCTCATGAAAGGGGCGATCGACAGCACCGCAGTGGAAGGGCTGGCCGATATTCCCTATGCGCTGCCCAATTTTCAGGTGGGCTGGATTCCTTACCAGCCGGGTATTCGGGTCTGGTTCTGGCGCTCCGTGGGGCACACCCAGAATTCGTTTTTTGCAGAATCCTTCATGGACGAACTGGCCCATGCGGCTGGCGAAGATCCTTACCAGTTCAGGCGCAAGCTGCTGGAGCAGTCGCCACGCCACCGGGCTGTGCTCGATCTGGCAGCCAGCCAGGCGCACTGGGGTGAAGCGCTGCCGCCCGGGCGGGCCCGGGGAATTGCCCTGGTGGAGTCCTTTGGCAGCATCGTGGCGCAAGTGGCTGAAGTTTCCCTTGTCGCCGGGCAGCCCCGGGTGCACCGCGTGGTGATTGCGGCCGACGTGGGCACCGTGATCAATCCCGACACCGTGACGGCCCAGATGGAAGGGGCCATGTGCTACGGACTGAGTGCAGCCCTGTTCGGTCAGGTGTCCTTCCGGGACGGGCAGCCCCAGCAGTCCAATTTCAACGACTATCCGCTGGTGCGCCTGGCCGACATGCCTGCCGTGGAAGTTCATCTGGTGCCGTCCGGCGAACCGCCCGGCGGCGTGGGAGAACCCGGCACACCGCCCATCGCGCCGGCCCTGTGCAACGCCCTGTTCGCGCTCACGGGTCAGCGCGTTTATCGCCTGCCCCTGTCGGAACAGCATTTTTCCGGAGCCTGATGTCTCATGCGCAAGTCCGTCATTGATCTTCATGCCCTGCATGCCCGCGGCGAAAAAATTGCCATGCTGACCTGCTATGACTCCAGTTTCGCGCGCGTGCTGGAAAATGCCGGCGTTGACGTGGTGCTGGTGGGCGATTCGCTCGGCATGGTGGTTCAGGGCCATGACTCCCCGCTGCCGGTGAGCGTCGAGGACGTGGCTTATCACACGCGCTGCGTGGTGCGCGGTTCGCAGAACGTGTTCATCCTGGCGGACATGCCTTTTGGCAGCTCGCAGATCACGCCGCAGGAAACTTTTCGCAACGCGGCCGAACTGATGCGCGCCGGGGCCCAGATGGTCAAGATCGAAGGCGGCAGCGAAATGGTGCCCACCGTGGAATTCCTGGTGAGCCGCGGCATTCCGGTGTGCGCCCATGTGGGGCTGACGCCGCAGTCGGTGCACCAGGTGGGCGGGTTCAAGGTGCAGGGGCGCGATGAAGCCGCTGCGGAGCGCATCATTGCAGCGGCGCGGGCCCTGGAAGCGGCCGGCGCCAGCATGCTGCTGATGGAAGCGGTGCCCCGTTCGCTGGCCGACCGGCTGTGCGACGCGGTCACGATTCCCACCATCGGCATCGGTGCCAGCCCCCGCTGCAGCGGACAGGTTCTGGTGATTTACGACATGCTGGGTCTGGGTGCCTATATTCCCCCGCGTTTCGTCCGACCCTTCATCAAGGAAACCGGTTCCATCCTGGAAGCGGTCAAGCTCTACGTCGCAGAGGTCAAGGCCGGACGCTTTCCGGGCCCTGAGCATTGCTACAGTTCATGAGGACAGTTCCGGCCATCATCGCGTTCGGCGCGTGGTGCCTCTTTTCCTGTTGCTGTGCGCAGGCGGCGGCCCCCGACGCCACGCCACCGGTGCGACTGCTGCGCCTGTCGCTGGCGGACGCCAAGGCGCTGGCTGCGCAGCACCAGACGACGGCGCTGACGGCACGCGAACAGGCGGTGGAAAGCCAGGCACATTCCAGCGAAGTGCTGGCCGGTTACCTGCCTTCGGTGGATTTCAAGACTTACCAAACCCGCCAGACGGAAAACCTCAAAGCCATGGGGCTCAACCTGCCGGGGTTTCCCACGCTCATCGGCCCCTTCGACACGTTCGACGCGCGTGTGCGATTTACCCAGCGCGTGTTCGACCTGGCACGGCTGCGCGACATCGACGCGGCCCGCCATGCGGTGGATGCAGCCCGTCTGCGCGCGGATGCTGCCGCCCAGCAGGCGGCAGGCGCAGCGGCGCTGGCCTACGTGGAATCGCTGCGGGCGCAGGAGGCCGTGCATGCGGCTGTGGCCAATTTCGACCTGTCCCAAAGCCTGTTGATGCTGGCTCGCGACCAGCAGGCTGCGGGGCTGGCCACGGGTGTGGACGTGGTGCGCGCCGAAACCGTTCATGCCCGCAATACCCTGCTGCTGCGCCAGTCACGCCAGGCGGCGAGCGAAGCGGATACGCGCCTGCATCGCGCATTGGGAGTGGGCATGGACCTGCCATTGCAGCTGACGGATTCCCTCACAGAGGAGACGGCATCGGTGCCGCCCATGGAGCCGGCCATCGCAACGGCACTGCGCCAGCGACCAGAGCTGCAGGCGCTGGAAGCGGTGGTGGTGGAACGGGATACGGAGCACCGTGCGGCCCTGGCGGAATCCTATCCGGCCCTGAGCGTGGCCGGAGACATCGGTCCGAGCGGAGTCACGCCCACCCACAACGATTACCGCACGTACAGTTTTGGCGTGCAGCTCACCATGCCGCTGCTGGAAGGCGGGGCCATCAATGCGCGCCAGGATGCGGCGGCAAGCCGGATGCGCCAGGCCGAGCTGGAACTGCGCGACACGATGCAACAGGTTGAAGAGGATGTGCGCCTTGCCCACATTGCTCTGGAAACGAGCCTGGACCAGATCACGACCGCCGAAACCAGCCTGACCCTGGCCGACCGTCTGCTGGACCAGGCACGGGACCGTTTCAAGGAAGGGGTGGCCGACAACCTGGAACTGGTGGACGCCCAGGCCACTCTCGCCAATGCGCGCAGCACGCGCATCGATGCACTGGCTGCCCACCAGATGGCACTGATCAATTTCGAATTGTCCATCGGGCGGCTTGAATACGCCCGTCCCTGAACGCCGGAGCAGATCCATGAGCGAATTGCCCCCCAACACGCAAACGACGCCAGCCCCACCGGCTCCGGAACGACCCTGGATTCGCAAGGCGGCCATGGCGGGCGCCGTCGTGGTGGTGCTGGGCTTTTTCACCTTGTGGCTGCTCACCCGCAACCAGGAAAACACGGATGACGCCTTCATCGAAGCCAATGTCGTGCAGATCAGTCCTCATGTGGCCGGCTACGTCCTGCACGTGCAGGTGAACGACAATCAGGCGGTGAAGACGGGCGACGTGCTGGCAGAGATCGATCCGCGCGACTACCAGCTGCGGGTACAGCAGGCGGAAGCGTCGCTGGCGGGTGCCCTGGCGCGCCACGGTGCCGCAAGCCAGGATCTGTCGGTGGTGTCCACCACCAGCCAGGCCCTCATCGCCCAGGCTCAGGGCGCCCTGGCCAGTGCGCGCGCGCTGCGGGCCCAGGCCGACGCCCAGGTGACGGCCGCCGAAGCCCAGGCCCAGCTCGCGCACAGCGACCGGGCCCGTTATCAGGCGCTGTTCGGCAAGGATGAAATTTCCAGGCAACGACTGGATCAGGCCGTCACGGCAGATCGTGCCGCGGCCGCGCAGCTGGATGCTGCCCGCCGAGGAGCCGGCTCGGCAGCTGCCCAGGTGTCCCAGGCCGAAGCCAAGCTGGCCGAGGCGCGTTCCGGCCCGCGCCAGGTGGCGCTCAAGGCCGCGCAGGAGCAGGGCGGCAAAGCCTCCGTGGCCGAAGCCCAGGCCGCGCTGGACCAGGCGCGCCTCGACCTCTCCTATACCCGGCTGGTGGCTCCGGTGGACGGGCGCGTGGCGCGCCGCACCTTGTACCAGGGCCAGCTGGTGCAGCCCGGCACTTCCGTCATGGCCATCGTCTACGGCAGCCCCTGGGTTGTGGCGAACTTCAAGGAAACCCAACTGCGCCGCATGCACATCGGGCAGCCGGTGGAAGTGACCGTGGACGCCTTTCCGGGAAAAACCTTCAAGGCCCACGTGGACAGCTTCCAGCCCGGAACCGGCGCCCGCTTCAGCCTGCTGCCACCGGAAAATGCCAGCGGCAATTACGTGAAGGTGGTGCAGCGCGTGCCGGTGAAAATCGTGTTTGATGAAAAACCGGATGTGCTGGAACGGCTTGCTCCCGGCATGTCGGTGGAACCCAAGGTGATGCTGACAGAAGCTTCACGCTAAGGGGGTATGGTGGAAACCCTGGCCCACAGCGTACCTGTACCGAGGGATATGAACGGCACGGCCCTGAATCCCTGGCTGATTGCCGTGACCGTGGCGTTGACGACCTTCATGGAAGTGCTCGACATTTCCATCGCCAACGTGTCGTTGCGTCACATTGCCGGAGATCTCTCGGCCGGCCAGGACGAATCCACCTGGGTGCTGACCTCCTATCTCGTTTCAAATGCCATCGTATTGCCCATCAGCGGTTGGATGTCGAGCCTGATGGGGCGGCGGCGCTTCTACATGATTTGCGTGGCGCTTTTTACGGCAAGCTCGCTGTTGTGCGGACTCGCCCCCAACCTGGGGATGCTGATCGTGTTTCGCGCCCTGCAGGGCTTTGGCGGCGGGGGGCTGCAGCCCAGCTCCCAGGCCATCCTCGCGGACACCTTTCCGCCCGCCAAGCGCGGCATGGCTTTTGCCGTCTATGGCATCACCACCGTGATGGCCCCGGCCATCGGCCCCACTATCGGCGGCTGGATTACCGACACCTTCACCTGGCGCTGGATTTTTCTCATCAACGTGCCCGTGGGCATTCTGTCGATTTACCTGACCTCGCGCCTGGTGTTCGACCCGCCTCATTTTGCCGAGCAGCGCCGGGAGCTGAAGGCGCGCGGATTCAGGATCGACTACATCGGCTTTGCGCTGCTGACGCTGGGCTTTGGTTGCCTGCAGATCGTGCTCGACAAGGGTCAGCAGGAGGACTGGTTTGAGTCGCAATTCATCGTGGTGCTGACGATCCTAGCGGTTGCCGCCCTGCTCATTCTGCCGTTTTGGGAACTGCGCCAGCGCG
Organism: Betaproteobacteria bacterium; assembly: GCA_028868905.1. Classification (GTDB taxonomy): domain Bacteria; phylum Pseudomonadota; class Gammaproteobacteria; order Burkholderiales; family Ferrovaceae; genus JAKBAT01. Next base: position 24,811 of record JAGWTQ010000010.1, on the reverse strand, counting down.
ATCCCATGGTGGACGTGAGGTTGCTTTTGCAGCGCAATTTCTTCGTGAGCAATGTCCTGATTTTCATGCTGGGTTTCATCCTGTTCGCCAGCACCGTGCTGCTGCCGCTTTTTGTGCAAACCCTGCTGGGGTATTCGGCCACGGATGCCGGCATGGTGCTGTCACCGGGCGGCCTCACCGTGCTGCTGTTCATGCCGCTCATCGGGATGATGGTCAACCGCGTGGATGTACGGCACATGATCACCTTTGGCATCCTCTCCAACGCGATTGCGCTTTTCCTCATGTCGCGCCTTGATTTGCAGGCCGATTACTGGTCCATCGCCATGCTGCGCATCCTGCAGGGGATCGGGCTGGGATTTCTGTTCATTCCCATCAATACCGCGGCCTTTGCCGAAATGCCCATGATGAAAAGCAGTAATGCTTCGGCCATCATCAACCTGTTCCGGAATCTGGGTGGGAGCTTCGGCATTTCTCTGGTGCAGACCTGGCTGACCCAGGGCAGCCAGAGGCATCAGGCGGAGCTGGTGGCCCACGTGAGCGCGCTCTCAACCCAGACCACGGACGTCCTGGGGGCGCTCACGCAAACCATCACCAACCAGGGCAGCACCCTGGGTGATGCCGCCCCCAAGGCCCAGGCCACGCTTTATGCATTCGTGCAGCAGCAGTCCAGCCTGCTGGCCTTCCTGGACAATTTCCGCCTGCTGGCGTTCCTGTTTGTGGCTTTCATTCCCGCCGTCTACGTGCTCAAGCGGCCCCGGCGGCATTCCTGAGCGGCGCGGGAACGAGCCCGCGCAATTTGAGATGACGCACCCCTGCCGCGATGGTGTCGAGCACAGCCAGCCTTGAAAAGCTTTTGCGCCAGGCCATGCCGATCTGGCGCGAGGGCACGGGTGATTCGAACGGGATGATCTCGAGCAGCGGGCTGCGGTACTTGACGCTGTTGGCCGTGGCCGGCAGCACCGTGATGCCCATGCCGGAGGCCACCATGTTGCGCAGGGTTTCCAGGCTGTTGCCCTGTTGCACGAGGGCGTGTTTGACGCCCAGCTCCGGGCAGGTTTCCACCACCTGGGTGCTGAAGCAGTGCACGGAAGGCAGCAGCAGCACCTGTTCTTCGCCAAGTTCGGCAGAGGAGACCGAAGCCCTTCCGGCCCAGCGATGGGTTTTGGGGACCACCACTTCGAACGGCTCGCTGTAGAGCGGACGCGTGACAAGTCCCGAAGCCGCCAGGGGGAGGGCGATGATGGCCACATCGAGCGCGCCCTGGCGCAACTGCTCTTCCAGGCGGTCCGTGGTGTTTTCTTCCACGTGCAATGGCATTTCCGGTGCGCTGAGGTGCAGCTGGGCAATGAGGTCCGGCAGCAGATAAGGCCCCACCGTGTGGATCACCCCCAGCCTCAGAGGGCCCACCAGCGGGTTGGTGCCCTGGCGTGCCAGCAGGCGCAGGCGTTCCACTTCTTCAAGGATCAGGGCCGCCTGAGCCACGATGCGTTCCCCGGTGGGGGTGATGCTCACCTCCGTGCGGGAGCGCTCGAAAACCTGCACCCCCAGTTCCTCTTCCAGCTTTTGCACGGCGGTGGACAGCGCCGGCTGGCTCACGAAGCATTTTTCAGCCGCACGCCGAAAATTCCGGGTTTGGGCGACCGCAACAATGTATCTCAATTCATTGATATTCATAGGTAAATTGGTTTTTATTGTTGATAGATATAGGGTATCACATAACGCGCAGCAATCCATTGGGCTTACGGTGACAGCCCATGACCCCGTGATAGAATCCGCCCATGATGCGGCGTTCCATGATCCGGCAGGCAGCCCGGCTGCTCCTTGCCACCGTGCTGTTTCAGGCGTTCCTTGTGGCAGGCGCGCTGGCGGCATTTGAGCGCGCGGACAGTCCGGGTTCGCGCGTGCAGGTTTGCTCGGCCTCCGGCTTGCGCTGGGTGCAGGTGCAAGGCGGCGATTCCGCTCCCCAGCCTGCGTCCGCTTCTCACCATTGCGCCTTGTGTGGGTGCCTGGCGGCTGATCTTCCTCCCGAACCGCACCTGCTTGCACCGGATACGGCCGCACCCGGCATGCAGCAAGCCTGGCGCGCGCAGGTTTCATTTCCGAAGCCCCTTCCTGGCCAACGGCCACCGACCCGAGCCCCTCCAGCCTTCGCCTGATCCAGCATGGGAAGCCTGCGCCGGGCGCAGGCTGTCGATCCGATTGAGGGGGAATCATCATGAAATTTCAGAATGCCCGATGGCGTTTTGGCGCCGTCGCAGGCGCCATGGCCTGGGCGGTCGCTACCGTGCCGCAAAGTGCGCTGGCGTGCGCTTGCGGCTGCGGCATGTTCGATCTGGGCATGCCCGGACTGGGACTGCCCGGGACATCAGCCGGCAGCATCAACCTGCAGGACACCTGGCTTGACCAGAACGTGGCCAAGCAGGGGACCAGCAAAATCCCGTTGAGCCAGAGCGCCGACCAGGAAATCCGCACCCAGTTCACGAATCTCAACGCCCAGTACAACATCAACCATGACTGGGGCGTCATGGCCATGGTGCCTTACTGGAAACGCAGTTACGACTTCAACGCCAATTTCGGGGGCGGGGCGCCCCAGATGCTCCACAGCAGCGTCGACACCCTGTCCGATGTGCGGCTCATGGGCATGTACACGGGGTTTTCTCCCGACATGTCCACCGGCCTGATTTTTGGCCTGAAGCTGCCCACCGGCACTCACACGGCCCCCGGCTTTGACCGCGACACCCAGCCCGGAACCGGCACCACGGATCTCCTGCTGGGAGGCTACCAGGTCGGACAGGAGCGAACCTGGGGCTGGTATCTGCAAGGCATGGTGCGCCGGGCGCTGGGTTCGCGCGCGGACTACCGGCCGGGCGACAGCGTGCAGCTGGTGGCGGGAGCCCACTACGACACGAATCCCTATGTGCAGGCGCTCACGCCCCTGGTGCAGCTCAATGCCACCTGGCGGCGGGCCGACTCCGGGTTGGCCAGCGATCCGCAGAACACCGGATCCAAATCCCTGTACCTGACGCCGGGCGTGCTCTATTCGCTCACGCGCCAGCTGCAAGCCAATGCGCTTGTGTACCTGCCGCTTTACCAGGAAGTGACCGGGGTGCAGCTGGTGCCGAGACAAATCGTCAGCGCCGGATTGACCTATACTTTCTGATGCGCCTCAAGGAGGACTTCATGCGTTATGCCCATCGCCTGCAGATCCTGGCAGGGATCCTGGCGGCACTGGCGGCACCCGCCGCGTTTGCCATCGCCGAAGGCCAGCCCGCACCTGCGTATGACATCCGTCTGCTGGACGGGCAGCCGTTCACTTCCGCCCGTGAGGCGGGACATGTGGTGATGCTGCATTTCTGGGCCAGCTGGTGCATACCGTGCCGTGCGGAAATGCCGGCCATGGAACGATATTACCGGGCGCACCATGCCCAGGGATTTGATCTGGTGGCCGTCAGCATGGACAGTCCGGAGGACGTGGGCAAGGCCCGCGCCATGATGAAACAGTACAGCTTTCCCGGTGCGTGGATCCAGGATGCATCCGTGCGCGGCTATGGGCGCATCTGGCGCATCCCCCTCACGTTTGTCATCGATCGCCAGGGCGTGCTGCGGCATGATGCCTGGGATGGCGGAGACGCCGGCATCACCGATGCCGCGCTGGAACAAGTCCTAACCCCCCTGCTGGAGGCCAAGTGAATTCCATGAACCTGCGAACCCTGCTTTTCCTGTTGTGCACGCTGGCATTTCTGCCGGAGGCAGGAGCCGAACCCGTGCATTTCAAGGCCCTGGTGATCGACCAGGCCTATGCCCGGGCCACGGCGCCCGGCCAGGAGGTGGGGGTGGTGTACCTGACCGTTGAAAATACCGGAAAAACCGCCGAGCACCTGCTGTCCGCTTCTTCACCGGCGGCCCGCAGCGTGACGCTGCACAGCACCCGCATGTCCGGCGGGATGAGCAGCATGCACCATCAGGCCGCTTTCGACATTCCCGCCGGCGCGACGCTGGAATTGCACCCCTCGGGTCTGCACCTGATGCTGGAAGGGCTGAAAGCCCCTCTGGTGGAAGGAAAGGAGATCGTGGTCAGGCTGACCTTCGGGCAATCCGGCGCAGTGGACGTTCCGGTGCCGGTGCGCGGCCTGGGAGCCGAACCGGACATGGGCTCCATGCATCACGACAGGATGCGTTGAGCAAACCAGGCGCGCACGTCGGCCGCGCTCGCGAGTGGACGGTTGAGCCGGCGTGACAGGCTGGCCATCAGCTGCACCAGTTCGGCATTGTCCCGGGCGCGCTGCCCGTCCGGCAGGAAAAGATTGTTTTCGAAGCCGGTGCGCGCATGGCCGGAGAAGGTGATGGCGGCCATGAGACAGGCAGCTTCCTTGAGGCCGAACGCGCACACTGACCAATGGGCCGGTTCGTGGTCGAGTGCCTGCAGGAAAGGCAGCAGGTCTTGCGGGTCGCTTTGCTGGTCGCGGCTGTAGCGCCCCAGCACAAAAAGCAACTGGCGCGGTGCCTGCGGCAACACCCCGCGTCGGCAGAGTTCGCGATAGCGGCGCAATTCTTCAGGCGCATACAGAATGACCTGGGTCATGATGCGTTCCTGTCCCAGCCACTCAAAAAACGGGGCCGACGTTTTTTCGGAAGCTTCGTCCGGCATCAGTTCACGCAAGGCGACAGACACTGCTTCCGGGCGAACGCCCCGGATGACGGCCATCTGCTCGGCTGGACCATAACGCTTTCCGGCCTCCGAAGTGATCTGGACCACGAGTTCCTGCCCCACGGCCTGCCGGATGGCCGCGGTGGCTTCCTGGTAGGCCTGCGCATCCAGCAGGTGCCGTCCCTGGACATCGCGCACATGCAGGTGAATCATGCTTGCGCCCACATCCAGGCAGGCTTTGGCTGTTTGGGCGAGAGTGCGCGGGGTGAGGGGCAGTGCCGGATGGTCGGCCTCGGTCTTGAAGGCGCCATTGGGCGCCACGGTCAGCATGAGCGGTGGCCAGGAAGCAGGGAGGACGGCAGCGGTCATGGTCAGTCCGTGGTCAGGGCCAGGCGTTCGTCGGCTTCGTGGCGGTTTTGTTCCTGCGCCACCAGTTCCGACAGTTCGCGCTTGAGGCGGTTGAATTCCGGTGCGGCCGGGTCGCGCGGGCGCGGCAAATCCACCAGCAGGTCGCGCTTCACGGTGCCGGGGCGGTAGGTCATGACCACGATGCGGTCGGCCAGGAAAATCGACTCTTCGATGCTGTGGGTCACGAACAGCACGGTTTTTCCAAGCTCGGACCACAGGCGCAGCAGTTCGTCCTGCAGGGAGCGGCGCGTGAGCGCGTCGAGCGCACCGAAAGGCTCGTCCATGAGCAGGATCGGCGAATCAAGGGCCAGGACGCGCGCGATGGCCACGCGCTGGCGCATGCCTCCCGACAGCTCCTTGGGATAGCGTTCTGCGAATTCAGACAGCTTGAGCATGTGCAGGAGCTCGTCCACGCGGGCTTGCACGGCCGCTTTCGGCAAGCGCTTCACTTCGAGTCCGAAGGCCACGTTCTGGGCCACCGTCATCCAGGGAAAGAGGGCGTATTCCTGGAACACCATGCCGCGTTCGGGGCTGGGTCCGGTCACCGGCACGTCGTTGACGAGAATGCGGCCGGCATCGGGGCGGGCAAAGCCGGCAACGGCATTGAGCAGAGTGGATTTGCCGCAGCCCGAGGGCCCCAGCAGGCAGACGAACTGGCCTGCAGGAATCTCCAGGCCGATATTTTCGAGCGCCGTCACGCGGGCCTTGGATGTGGAGAACGCCTTGCTGACGCGCTCGATGAGAATGGCGGGCAAGGTCAGTGCTCCAGGCCGCGGTGCCAGCGCAGCAAATGGTTGTTGAGAAGGCTCATGCCCTGGTCGATGGCCAGGCCGATGAGTCCGATGGACAGCATGCCGGCGATGATCTTGTCCGACCAGAAATATTCGCGCGCTTCCAGGATGCGAAACCCCAGGCCGTTGTTGACGGCGATCATTTCAGCCACGATCACGACGATGAAGGCCGTGCCGATGCCCACCCGCATACCGGTCAGGACATAAGGCATGGACGCCGGCAGGATCACGCGCCGGAAAATGGTGAGGCGTCCGGCCCCCAGGTTTTGTGCCGCCCGCAGGAAAATGCCGTCCACGGAGCGGACGCCGGCGATGGTGTTCATCAGCACCGGGAAGAAGGCGCCGATGGCGATCAGGAAAATGGCCGGAGGGTTTCCCAGCCCGAACCAGAGGATCGACAGAGGAATGTAGGCGATGGGAGGAATGGGGCGCAGGATCTGCAGCAAGGGATTGCACAGTCCGTAAATCCGGGAGCTCGTCCCCATCAGCAGGCCGGTGGGAACCGCCAGGACGGTACCCACCACAAAACCGGCCAGCACGCGATAGAGGCTGCCGGCAGCATCCTGGACCAGCTCGCCGGAAAGCAGCCAGGCCAGCCGGCTGCCCGCTTCGGGATCGTAGGGTTGCGGTGGAGCTAGGTATTCCCACCAGCGCGCCGCCACGGCGTGAGGCGGCGGCAGCACCTTGGGATTGACCCACCCGGTCAGGCTCACCAGCTCCCACAGGGCCAGCACGGCAACGATCAGGGGCAGTCCCTGGAGGGCGCGACGCCAGGAGTTCATGGCTGGATGCCGAGGGAATGCTTGGCGGATTCGAGCAGGTCGGTTTTCACGAAATCACGGGCCACGGGTGGTGCGCGCATTTTTCCGATGCCGTATTTGAACATGGTGTCGGCCGTGCGCTGCAAGTGCTCGGCCGTGATGTCGTAGGAATAGGGGGAGTTGGCCATGGCCGCCCGGAATTCCGCCGGCGTGAGCTGGTGCTTGAAAAGCGTTCCGGTCACGTAGGTTTCGGCCAGTTTCGGATTGTCGATGAACGCTTTGGTGGCGCGCACGAAACATTGCATGAACTTCTGGGCAAGCGGACGCCTGGCATAAAACGCTTCGGTCATGACGAGCGTGCGCACCGGCTCGCCGATGGGCGTGTCATAAGGCTTCATGATTTCCTTGCCCCAGCCCTGGGCGATGGCCTGGGAGGAATAGGGTTCGCTTTGCATGATGGCGTCCACGTTTTTCTGCATCAGCGCCTGGTTGAGATCGGGATAGGCCAGGTAGATCACCTGCACATCCTTGCCTGGCTGGTCCGACCAGGACAGGTGATGCTGGGCCAGTTCCGCCGCCAGCAGCACTTCCTGTATGCCGCCGCGCGTGACGCCCACCCTGCGCGACCTGAGGCTTTCGATGCTGTTCAGGTTGAGGTCGGAGCGGCCGACCAGGCGCGCGCCACCCCGGGCAAAGCCGGCCACCACCACGATCGGGACGCCGTTGGCTCGGCCTGAAATGGCCGCTTCCGAGGCGCTTGCTCCCACGTCCAGTTCACCTGCAATCATGGCCTGCATGATGTCAGGCCCTTTGGCAAACAGGCGTTCTTCCACCTTGATGCCGCATTGCGGCGCGATTTCCTTGATATAGCTGATGGCGCCGAAATGGGCCAGCTTGAGGTTGCCCAGGCGCACGACGTCTTCGGCATGCAGCAGGGGGGCGACCAGTATGAAGGCTGTCAGCAGGGCAGGGCGTAACCGGCGCATGAAGCTTCTCTCTATTTCAGGTTGTGTTTTTTGATGGTCTGTTCGATGGCTTCAGGGGAAAGGCGAACCGGGACCCAGCCGCGCACGCTGTTGATGAACCAGAGTGCGTCAACGCGGGCGAGCTCGGCCAGCGTTATCCGTCTTTCGCTCAGCTCGCCGCTGTCCAGCAGCTGCTGGCGGAAAGTGCCCGGCAGCAGGCCGCTTTCAACCGGCGGCGTGTGGCGGCGGCCTGCCATCTCATAGGCCAGATTGCCCCGCGTGAATTCAGTGGCTTCCCCCTGCTCGTTCCACAATAGCACATCGAAGTCGCCCGTCGACAGGGCTGCGCGGGCTTGTTCTTCGTAGAGCGAGCGGTCGGTGGTTTTGTGGCGCAGCAGGGGCATGCCGGACTGGACCGGGGTGCGGGCCAGGGAGACGGGAACCGCCCCCCGGGGGCGGGCGGCGAGCGGAAAGCCTTCCAGGTGCGTCGTGCCTTCCCGGCTGAAGCGCAGCCGCACCCGCAGTTCGCCCGCGGGGTACTGGTCGGCAAAGCGGGACAGCAGGGCGCGCACGGCTTCGGTGGGCGCCGGGAACCCCAGGGCCTGGGCGGAACGGGACAGTCGCGCCAGGTGCAGGTCCTGCAGCCAGAACGTTCCATCCCGCAGCAGCATCGTTTCCAGCAATTCAGTACTGTCGGGCTTGAACTCCAGGAAGCGGGCCTTGGTGAGCACTTCGGCATATTCGTCGTCGCTGCGCGAATCCCAGGTGATGCCCCCTCCCAGGCCGCAGGTCAGGCGCCCATCGTCCGTGTCCAGCACGAGGGTTCGGATCGCGACATTGAACTGGGCGTCGCCGCCGGGCCGGATCCAGCCCACGGCGCCGCAATAGGGGCCGCGTGGCGTGCGCTCCAGAGCGCGGATCAATTCCATGGATTTGAGCTTGGGCGCGCCCGTGATGGAGCCGCAAGGGAAAAGGGCGGCGAACAGGTCGTGCAAGGAAGCGCCTTCACGCAACGTGGCAGCCACGGTGGACGTCATCTGAAGCACCGTGGGATAGCGCTCGATGGAAAACAGGGCAGGCACTTCCACGCTGCCCGGCGCAGCCACGCGCGACAGGTCGTTGCGCAGCAGATCCACGATCATGAGGTTTTCCGCGCGGTTCTTGCGCGACTGCGATAGCCAGGCGGCCAGCGCCTCGTCCTCTTCCGGCCCGGCTCCACGCCGCACCGTGCCTTTCATGGGGCGGGTCACGACCCGGTTGCCCGTTTTCGAAAAAAACAGCTCGGGCGAAAGGGACAGGATCTGGAAGCTGCCGCAATCGATCCAGGCCGCGTAATCGGCGCGCTGAGCCAGGCGCAGGCGCTCGTAATAGGCGAGTCCCGAGCCTTCCAGGCGCGAATGGGCGCGCACCGTGTAGTTGATCTGGTACGTGTCGCCGCGGGCGATGGCTTCGCGAATGTTCCCGATGGCCGTTTCGTAGTCGTGCTCCGACGTGTCGAGACGCCAGGGATCGGCCTGCGGCATCCCACCGGCAGCGGATTCGGGCAGATGGGGCTGGGGGGCGTCGAAAATGCCGAAACAGGCCAGCGGATACGGCGAGCCGGGGCGCACTTGCGCCACCGGGTCGAAGGCCGGCGCGCATTCGTAGCTCACGAAGCCCGCAGCATAAGCACCCGCACGGGTGGCGGCATCGACCTCTTCAAGCAGGGGGCCTACTTCCGCCGGTTGGTGGGCGGTCAGGATTGCCTTGGGCTGGGAGAAGGTCCTTCGGACCACATGGCCGGGACTGTCGGCAAAATCAAGGACCAAACGCATGCGCCCATTCTACTCCTGCGCCCCTTGGCATCAATACGGTAAAATCTTCAGTTCGACTGGAAAGACAAGGCGCCGCAAGGGGCAGAAAAGGAGCGTATGACACATCGGATTGCGGTCATCCCGGGAGACGGCATCGGCATGGAAGTGATGCCCGAAGGGGTTCGGGTGGTGGAAAAAGCGGCGAAAAAAATGGGCATCGCGCTCGAGTTCACCTGGTTTGAATGGGCGAGCGCGGCCTGGTGGCAACGCCACGGCGAAATGATGCCCGCTGACTGGTTCGAACAACTCAAAGGGTTCGATGCCATCTATTTCGGAGCCGTGGGTTGGCCTGCCGTGGTGCCTGACCATATCTCCCTGTGGGGTTCGCTCATCAAGTTCCGGCGCGAGTTCGACCAGTACGTGAACCTGCGTCCCGTGCGCCTGATGCCAGGCGTGCCTTCTCCCCTGGCCGGCAAGAAGCCCGGCGACATCGATTTCCTGGTGGTGCGGGAAAACACGGAAGGGGAATATTCGTCCATTGGCGGACGCATGTTTGCCGGCACCGAACGCGAAGCCGTGGTGCAGGAGTCGGTGTTTTCGCGGCACGGCACCGACCGTATCCTGCGCTATGCCTTTGAGCTCGCACGCAAGCGTCCGCGCCGCCACCTCACTTCCGCCACCAAATCCAACGGCATTTCCATCAGCATGCCGTACTGGGACGAGCGGGTGGAAGCCGTGGCCCAATCCTATCCGGACGTGACCTGGGACAAATACCACATCGACATCCTGGCCGCGCGTTTTGTCCTGAGCCCGGAACGCTTCGACGTGGTGGTGGCCTCCAACCTGTTTGGCGATATCCTGTCCGATCTGGGGCCGGCCTGCACCGGCACCATCGGCATTGCCCCTTCGGCCAGCCTCAACCCGGAGCGCAAGTTTCCGTCCCTGTTCGAACCGGTGCATGGTTCGGCTCCGGACATCTACGGACGCAACATCGCCAACCCCATGGCCATGATCTGGTCGGGCGCGCTCATGCTGGATTTTCTGGGCGATGCGCCCCGCTATCGCGCCGCCCATGACGCGGTGCTGCATGCCATTGAACAGGTGCTGACCGAAGGGCCGCGCACGCCGGACATGGGGGGCGAAGCGACCACCACGGCTGTGGGGGAAGCAGTCGCCGCACGAATCGTCTGAACCCGCAGGGGAGGGCAAAGAAAGATGGGCAATCGCTTGATCGTAAGGCGTGCCGCCGTACTGGGAGCCGGTGTCATGGGAGCCCAGATTGCCGCACATTTCGTGAACCTCGGGATTCCCGTCCTGCTGTTCGACCTGCCGTCCGAGGGCGGCGACCGGCGCCGGATCGCCGCTGCGGCCATTGAGCGCCTGAAAAAGGCGCGCCCGGCACCGCTCGCATCGCCTTCTCGCGCCGCCTGGATCCAGGCGGCCGACTACGAAACGGATATGGCCTTGCTAAACGGTTGTGAGCTGGTCATCGAAGCCATTGCCGAGCGCATGGACTGGAAACGCGATCTGTACCGCCGCATCGCGCCGCATCTGCATCCGCAGGCCGTCCTGGCCTCGAATACGTCCGGACTGTCTCTGACCGCGCTTTCACTCGAACTGCCCGAAGCCGTGCGTTCGCGTTTTTGCGGCCTGCATTTTTTCAATCCCCCGCGCTATATGAGCCTGGTGGAACTGATTCCCACGCCGCACACGGAACCCGCTCTGCTGGACCGCCTCGAGGCCTTTGCCACCTCCGCGCTCGGCAAGCGGGTGGTGCGGGCCATGGATACGCCCAATTTTGTGGCCAACCGCATCGGAGTGGCCGGCATGCTGTTCACCCTCATCGAAGCGGAACGCTTCGGGCTGACCTTCGACGTGGTGGACGACCTGACCGGACGCAAGCTGGGGCGTGCCAGCTCAGGCACGTACCGCACGGCCGACGTGGTGGGTCTGGACACCCTGGCGCACGTGGTGCGCACGCTGCAGGAACAATTGCCGGAAGACCCGTTCCGCAGCGCCTTTGCCACGCCGCCCCTGGTGGCCCGCCTGATCGAGGCGGGCGCGCTGGGCAGCAAAAGCGGCGCCGGCTTTTTCAAGAAGGTCGGGCGCGACATCCTGCGCCTGGATCCGGCCACTTTTGACTATGTGGCGTCCGGTGCCAAGGCGGCCCCCGAAGTGGCCGCCCTGCTCAAGCAGGCTCCCGCTGAGCGGCTGGCCGCCCTGCGTGCGTCGGATCACCCCCAGGCCCGTTTTCTGTGGGCCATCCAGCGCGACCTGTTCCATTACTGCGCGGTGCATCTGGCCGACGTGGCCCATGCCGCGCGCGACATGGACTTCGCCCTGCGCTGGGGTTATGGCTGGCAGGAAGGTCCCTTCGAAACCTGGCAGCGTGCCGGCTGGAGCACTGTGGCGCGCTGGATCCAGGAAGACATCGACGCCGGCCAGGCGCTTGCGCCCGTTCCATTGCCGCCCTGGGTGTTTGACGGGCGCGACGGGGTCCACAAGGGGCAGGGCAGCTGGGATGCCGCCCAAGGGAGCGATCGGCCGGTCAGCACCCTGCCGGTTTACCGGCGCCAGCTGTTTCCCGAAGGCGTTGCCGGCAACACCGCTGCCGATCCACGCACGGCAGGGAAAACCCTGTTTGAAGACGAATTCATTCGCGCCTGGACGCTGGACGACGAATTCCTGATCGCCACGCTGCGCACCAAAATGCGCACATTCAACTCCGGCGCCCTGAAAGGCTTGCTGCAGGCAGTTGCCCTGGCCGAATCGGATTTCCGCGGTCTCGTGCTGTGGGGACCGGGCGAGCCGTTCTCGGCCGGTGGCGACCTCACCGGCTTCCTGTCCATCTATGCCCATGAAGGGCTGGACGGATTCGGCGCCGAGCAACGCCGTTTCCAGGACGCGATGCAGGCGCTGCGCCATGCCGCCGTTCCCACCGTGGCCGCCTCCAGGGGCTATGCTTTGGGCGGCGGATGCGAAACATTCCTGCACTGCACGCGGCGCGTGGCCCACCTTGAAACCCAGGCCGGCCTGGTGGAAGTGAACGTGGGACTGCTGCCCGGTGCCGGGGGGCTCACGACCCTGGCGCGCCTTGCCGGGGAACGCGCCCAGCGCCTGGGATTTCCGCTCGACGTGGCGGGCCAGCTCAAGGACGATTTCGTGCGGGTGATGCGCGCCCAGATTTTTGCAAATGCCCAGGAGGCGCGTGAAGCGGGCTGGATGGGTGAAGGGGATGTGATCGTGGCCCATCCCGAAGAGCTGCTGTTCGTGGCCTTGAGCGAGGCACGGGCGCTGGCCGATGCCGCCTATCGCCCACCGCTTCCGGCACGTTTTCCGGTGGCAGGACGGGAAGGAAAGGCGGTGCTGGTGAGCCTGCTGGTGAATTACCGGAACGCGGGACAGCTCACGGATTACGACGTGGTGATCGGCACGGCCATTGCGGATGTGCTGTGCGGCGGTGACGTGCATGCCGGCACCCTGCTGGGTGAAGCCAGCCTGCTGGCGCTGGAACGCAAGCATTTCTGCGAACTCATGACGCATGCCAAGACGCGGGAGCGCATCCAGGCGCTGCTCGATACCGGCAAGCCCCTGCGCAACTGACCGAGGAGAGGCCATGAACGACGTTTATGTGGTCGCCGCAACGCGCACGCCGGTGGGGCGTGCGCGCGGCGTGTTGCGCCAGGTGCGCGCGGACGACCTGCTGATTGCCGCGATGCGCGGCGCCTTGCGTCAGGTTCCTTCGCTCGACCCTGCCGCCATCGAGGACGTGGTGATGGGCTGCGCCATGCCCGAAGGGGAACAGGGGCTCAATGTTGCGCGCAGCGCCGCGTTGCTGGCCGGAGTTCCGGTTCATGCCGGGGGCATGACCGTCAACCGCTTCTGCGCCTCCGGACTTTCAGCCATCCAGATTGCCGCCGACCGCATCCGGGTGGGCGCCGCCGACGTGATGCTGGCCGGCGGGGTGGAATCCATGAGCCGCATTCCCATGGGCGGTTTCCATCCGGCCCCTCACCCGGACCTTTTCCTGAGCCGGGACAATGAGGGGCTGGCCTACGGCATGGGACTCACGGCAGAAAACGTGGCCCAGCAATGGAACGTCACGCGCGAAGACCAGGATGCCTACGCGCTGCAATCGCACCAGCGCGCGCTGGCGGCACAGCAGTCGGGCGCTTTCGCGCAGGAGATCACACCGCTGACCGTGCCTCACCGCACGCCGCTCGGCGAGAGCGGGGAAGTGGCTGTGCACGAGGCGCTCGTGGAGGCGGACGAAGGGCCGCGTGCCGATACGTCGCTGCAAGCCCTGTCCCAGCTCAGGCCTGCCTTCAAGGCCAAAGGCAGCGTTACGGCGGGCAACAGCAGCCAGATGTCGGACGGGGCCGCCTGCCTGGTGCTTGCCAGTGCCGAAGCCGTCAAAAGCCACGGGCTTCATCCTCTGGCGCGCATCGTGGATTTTTCCGTGCGCGGCGTGGCACCGGAGATCATGGGCATCGGCCCCGCCAAGACGGTGCCTTCACTGTTGCAGCGTACCGGGGTGTCGCTGCAGGACATCGACTGGATCGAACTCAACGAAGCGTTTGCAGCCCAGGTTCTGGCCGTGCAGCGGCTGCTGGGTTTCGATGCGGCGCGCCTCAATCCCGTGGGCGGAGCCATTGCATTGGGCCACCCCCTGGGCGCGAGCGGCGCCATTCGCGTGGCCACGCTGGTGCACGGCCTGCGCCGGACCAGCGGCCGCTATGGGCTGGTGACCCTGTGCGTGGGCATGGGGCAGGGTATCGCCGGGCTCTTCGAGCGGGTATGATTACAGGTTTCACTTTGCATTGAGCGACTCCCGAGAGGAAATCAGCAGCATGAAAATACTCGTCCCCGTCAAACGCGTGCTTGATTACAACATCAAGGCACGCCCGAAGGCCGACGGCACTGGCGTGGAATTGGCCGGTCTCAAGATGTCCATGAACCCTTTCGACGAAATCGCCATGGAAGCCGCCCTTCGCCTGAAGGAAGCCGGCCAGGCGACGGAAATCGTGGCGGTTTCCTGCGGTCCGGCCGCCAGCCAGGAAACCTTGCGCACGGCGCTGGCCCTGGGTGCCGACCGTGCTGTTCTGGTGCAATGCGAGGGCGAACTGGAGCCGCTCGCCGTGGCCAAATTGCTGCGCGCAGTGACGCTGCGCGAACAGCCTGGCCTGGTGCTGTGCGGCAAGCAGGCCATCGACGACGACGCCAACCAGACCGGCCAGATGCTGTCCGCCCTCATGGGCTGGGCCCAGGCCACTTTTGCTTCCCGCATCGAGCTGCAGGGGGCTTCCGAAGCCCTGGTCACGCGAGAAATCGACGGTGGACTCGAAACTCTGTCGATCCGGCTGCCGGCCGTCATCACGACGGACCTGCGCCTGAACGAACCGCGCTATGCCACCCTGCCCAACATCATGAAAGCCAAAAAGAAGCCGCTGGATACGCTCACGCCGGCAGAACTGGAAGTAGATACGACACCGCACCTGAACCTGGTGCAGGTGTTCGAGCCGCCCCAACGTCAGGGCGGCATCCGCGTGTCGGATGTGGCGGAACTGGTGGGCAAACTGAAAAACGAAGCCAAAGTGATTTGAGGAACGGATATGACCCTGCTCGTCGTCGCTGAACACGACAACCACAGCCTCAAGGCTTCCGTACGGCACGTGCTGACGGCAGCCCAAGCCATTGGGGGCGAAATTCATGTGCTGATAGCCGGAAGCGGCTGCGAAGCCGCAGCCGAAGCGGCGCGCACGCTGCCGGGCGTGGCTTGCGTGCGCTGGGCCGAAGACCCCTCGCTGGCAGACGGGGGCGCAGAAAACCTGGCCTTGCTGGTCACGCGGATCGCACGCGACTATTCGCACGTGCTGGCGGCTGCCAGCGCGTTTGGCAAAAACTGGGCACCTCGTGCCGCGGCTCAACTCGATGTGGCACAAGTTTCAGACATCGTGCGGGTCGATGCCCCCGATACGTTCACGCGCCCCATTTATGCCGGCAGCGTCTGGGCCACTTACCGCAGTACCGACCCGGTGAAGGTCGTCACCGTGCGTCCCACGGCTTTCGATGCCGCAGCCGGGGAGGGCGCGCCGGCCCCTCTTGAACGCCTGGGTGCCGAACCCGGAAGCGGGCTGTCAAGCCGCAAGGCCCTGTCGCTCAGCCAGTCCGAGCGTCCCGAACTCGAATCGGCACGGGTGGTGGTTTCGGGTGGACGCGGGCTGGGAAGCGGCGAGCGCTTCAAGGCGCTGCTCGAACCCCTGGCGGACAAGCTCAATGCCGCCCTGGGAGCCTCCCGCGCGGCCGTGGATTCGGGCTACGTGCCCAATGACTATCAGGTGGGCCAGACCGGCAAGGTGGTGGCTCCCGATCTTTACATCGCCGTGGGCATTTCGGGCGCCATCCAGCATCTGGCAGGCATGAAGTCCTCGCGTGTGATCGTGGCCATCAACAAGGACCCCGATGCGCCGATCTTTTCCGTGGCGGACTATGGACTGGTGGGGGATCTCAACGAGATCGTGCCCCAGCTGACTGCAGCGCTTTAGGCTGCGGCTTAAACGGATTGCAGGGGGATTTTGAAACCCTGGCGGCGGATGCGGTTCTGGCCGTCCACGTAAATCAGGCGCGGCTGGAAGGATTCCAGTTCGGTCTCGCCCAGGGTGGCGTAAGCGGCAATGATGAGGATGTCGCCCACCTGCGCCTTGCGGGCGGCGGCGCCATTGACGGAAATCATGCCGGAGCCGCGCTGGCCGCGGATGGCATAGGTGGTGAAGCGGTCGCCGTTGTTGACGTTGTAGATGTCGATCTGCTGGTACTCCAGAATGCCCGCGGCATCCAGCAGGTCTTCGTCGATGGCGCAGGAGCCTTCGTAACCCAGTTCGGATTGGGTGACAGTGACGCGATGGAGTTTGGCTTGAAGCATGGTCCGTTGCATGGGCTTTCTTTCCAGGTCAGTTCTTCAGGTTACGGCTCAAGGTCCGTCAGTTTACGCAAATGCGCCCTACTGTGCCACCGCCATTGCGGTGCAACAACGCGCAATGATAGTCAGGAACTCCGACAACTTCAATAAGACAAAGTTTATATGAATCACGACTTTCATTCAGGGTTTATTACAAATCTGGAAGCGCAGGTGCAAAACGCCCTGGATGAGGACGTCGGGAGCGGGGACCGCACGGCTGAGCTCATTCCGCAGTCGCTTGAAGCCCGGGCTCAGGTGATCGTCCGTGAAAACGCAGTCCTGTGCGGCCAGGCCTGGTTTGAAGCCGCCTTTCGGCTGGTGGATGGGCGCGTGCAAGTGGAATGGCACGCTTGTGAAGGCGCGCAGCTTTCTGCAGGCCAGCCTGTGGTCACGGTCTGGGGGCCGGCCCGCGCGTTGCTCACCGCCGAACGCACCGCCCTCAATTTCCTGCAGACCCTGTCGGGCGTGGCCACGCACACGCGCCAGTTTGTGGATGCCGTGGCGGGCACCAGGGCCCGGATCGTGGACACGCGCAAAACCCTTCCCGGGCTTCGCCTGGCTGAAAAATACGCGGTACGGGTGGGCGGCGGCACCAACCACCGCATCGGCCTGTTCGACGGCATTCTCATCAAGGAAAACCATGTGGCGGCGGCCGGAGGAATTCGCCAGGCCGTGGCCGCAGCGTTGCAGGCGGCGCCTGCCGGCGTGTTTGTTCAGGTGGAAGTGGAAACGCTTGATGAGCTGGACCAAGCGCTCGCTGCCGGTGCTCCCATGATCCTGCTGGACAACATGGCGCGTGCGCAGCAACATGAAGCTGTTCGGCGCACGGCAGGCCGTGCGTCGCTGGAAGCTTCGGGAGGGGTAACCCTGGAAACGGTTCGCGCCATCGCCGCCACCGGAGTGGATCGCATTTCAGTCGGCGGTTTGACAAAAGACATTAAAGCCGTCGATTTTTCTATGAGATTTCAAATAAATGAACAAGATAGTTGATGTTATTTATGAGAGACCGGCCACGTGCGATACCCGGCATGCCTGGGCCAATATTCCCGATGAGCCCACCCCGGAACGGCGTGCCGAGCTCAAGGCGCTGATCCGCGCTTCGCTCAAGCGCCACAACGCCGTTCTGGTGTCGCATTACTACGTGCATCCCGACCTGCAGGACCTGGCAGAAGAAACCGGCGGGCTGGTGGCCGACTCCCTGGAAATGGCGCGTTTTGGCAAGCAGCATGCGGCCACCACACTGGTGGTGGCGGGCGTGCGTTTCATGGGCGAAACCGCCAAGATCCTGTCCAATGAAAAAACCGTCCTGATGCCGGAACTGGAAGCCAACTGTTCCCTCGATCTGGGATGTCCGGTGGATGCTTTTTCCGCTTTTTGCGACCAGCATCCGGACCGCACGGTGGTGGTCTATGCCAACACCAGCGCGGCCGTGAAAGCCCGCTCGGACTGGGTGGTCACGTCAAGCTGCGCGGTGGACATCGTGCGCCACCTGCACGAACAGGGTAAGAAGATCCTGTGGGCGCCGGACAAGCATCTGGGCGAATACGTGCAGATGCAAACCGGAGCGGACATGGTGCTGTGGCGGGGCTCCTGCGTGGTGCACGACGAATTCAAGGCGCTCGAACTCGCTGAAATGAAACGCCAGTACCCTGAAGCCAAGGTGCTGGTTCACCCCGAATCTCCGGCGGACGTGATTGCCATGGCGGATGCCGTGGGTTCCACTTCGGCCATTCTCAAGGCAGCAGCCACGTTGCCGGCCAAGGTGTTCATCGTGGCCACCGACAACGGGATGATGCACAAGCTGCGTCGCAACAATCCGGACAAGGTTTTTCTGGAAGCTCCCACGGCAGGGCGCAGCGCCACCTGCCGCAGTTGCGCCCATTGTCCCTGGATGGCCATGAACGGTCTGGAAAACCTTTATGCCGCCCTCGAATCCGGCACCAACCGCATTGAAGTGTCGGCGCAGTTGGCCGAACGTGCCAAAGTTCCGATCCAGCGCATGCTCGATTTCACGGCTGCACGGGCTGGCGCGTCAGGCATCGTGCCCCACGTCGGAGCTGCCTGAGGCCAGGGCGCGCTTCATCAGGCGCGCCTTGATCCAGTCGTTGGGGCCCAGGGTCAGGAAAGCGGCTCCTCCGTAGAGCGACGCGATTTCCCACAGCGGCAAGGGGCTCATTTCCGCCAGCCCCGTCAGACCGATGACCACGGCAAGCAGCGAGTCCCCGGCCAGTGCCAACAGCAGCACTCTGCTGGGACGCGAGTTCCAGAACGCCGTGCGCTCCCGCAGGGAGAGCACCGCAAAGAGGGCGAAGGCGGCCAGGATTTCGAAACCGTAGGTCAGCAGCGGCCCGCCTTCCTGACTCAACCCCCAACGAGCCCAGCCCAGGGCCAGAAGCCCCAGGGCTTCCACCAGCATGAGGGCGCCCATCAGGGCGGCCACGCGCATCTGCGGCCCGATGTTCCAGGTTTCGGGGCGCGGCGACGTGCGCACCCGGTCGGTGGCCAGGGAAATCATCATGAAGTCGTTCATGAACACCAGCATGACGATGCCCAGCAGGGAAATGGCGAATTTTCCGAGAAACAAAAACGAAAGCACCACGAATCCGGCCTTGAGCAGCGTCTGGCTCACCTTGTAGAGAATCCACGTGAGGATGCGCTGGTAAATGGCTCTGCCCACGCGAATCATGCTCACGATGTTGGTCAATCCCTCTGCCGTCAGCACGGCGCTGGCAGCCCCCTTGGCCACGTCGGTGGCATTGCTCACGGCAATGCCCACTTCCGCCTGGCGCAGGGCCGGCGCGTCGTTGACGCCGTCGCCCGTCATGCCCACGATGTGGCCGGCCGCCTGCAGGCGCTGCACCACCAGGAACTTGTCTTCCGGAAACACTTCTGCAAATCCCCCCGCCGAAAGCGCCAGGGCCGTGCCTTCACCGGCGCTGCGGGAAAACGCCTCGCGCAGGGCCGGAGCACGCACCACGTTGCCCAGGCCCAGCGTGCGTGCCACTTCCGTCGCAGCCGGCAGGGCGTCGCCGGTCAGCATCTTGACCTGCACGCCCAGCTGCTGCAGCTGGGCAATCAGGCGGGCAGAATCCGGGCGCGGACTGTCCTGCAGAAACGCGAGCCCCTGCAGGCGCAACGGGCCATCTCCTTCGGCGCAGGCCACTGCCAGCGCTCGCCACCCGTGGGCGGCACGTGCATCCGCTTCGCTCTCCAGGCTTGCCAGGGCGGCTTCGTCCAGCCCGGCGGCCGCGCCCACGGTGCGCAAGGCGCCCTTGACGCAGCGCACGTGCTGCCCGTTCACAGCCAGCACGGCTTCCGTTCGTCGCGTGCTGGCGGAGAACGGCTCGAAGGACAGCCGCTGTGCGGCCGGCAGCGCAATTGATCGCTCCTGAGCCGCAAGCAGGAAGGCCTGGTCGATGGGATCGGCGTTGGCCGGGTTTGAGGCCCACAGTGCCGTGCGCAGCATGTCCGTTTCGCTCCAGGACGCGAGCGGATACAGCTCGCTCACCGAGAGGCGGTTGGCGGTGAGGGTGCCTGTCTTGTCCGCGCACAGCAAATCCAGGGTGGCGGCATCCTCAATGGCGCTGAGCTGGGTGATGAGCACTCCCTGGCGCGTGAGTTCGAGGGAACCCAGGGCCATGCTGACGGTGAACATCACGGGCAGTGCCACCGGAATGGCGTTCATCAGCACCGCCAGTGCCACCGGAAGCAGGTGCAGCAACGGCTGGTGCTGGTAAACCGCCACGGCCAGCGCCAGGGACAGCAGCACGGCCACGAGCACCACCAGCCCCCGCACCACCATGGAAATGACATGCTCCACATGCAGCTGGGGATGGGCTGTTTCCACCAGTTGCGCGGTTTTTCCGAACCAGGTGCGCGCCCCCGTGGCCGTTGCCACCGCGGTGGCTTCTCCCAGCCGAACCACGGAGCCGGAGTAGAGGAGGGCGCCCTGCGGTTTTTCGACGTCGTGCGATTCCCCTGTCAGGGCGGACTCATCCACCTGAAGCAGGCCATCCACCACCTGCAGGTCTGCAGGCACGAAATCGCCGGCCCGTATTCTCAGGATGTCGCCCACCACCACCTCTTGCGCCGGCCGTGTGCTCCAGGTGCCGTCTCGCAGCACCCGGGCCATCACCTGCAGGCGCTGACGCAGGGCATCCACGGCGCGGTTGGCCTTTTGTTCCTGCACAAAACTCAGCACTGCATTTACAACCAGCAGCACCAGCGCGATCGCCATGTCGAGGTTCTTGTGGATGAGAAAGGAGAGCAGGGCGATCAGCTCGATCATCCAGGCCGAAAGGTTCCAGAACTTTCCCAGGAAACGGCGCAGTGGATGGCGCGGTTTTTCAGGGATGGCGTTGGGGCCATCGCGTGCGATGCGGGCCTGGGCTTCCTTGCCCGACAGGCCGTGTTCCGGATCCGCTTGCAGGGTGGCCAGGGTTTGCTCGAGGGAAGGAGTTGCTTGAGGGCTTTCAGGCATGTTCATCCCGGCCATGAAGTATGTTCATAACATACCGCATGATACGGTATCCCTTTTTTATCAAGCGTAACAAGTCATGCGCCCATCCTTGCCGGACCGGCACGGGAGGGGGCTAGCCGGCGATGCTATCCAGGCCGGGGCAGATGGTGGGAAGGGCTTTGTCCAGCATGTGGGGGTAGTCCCGACTGTAATGCAATCCGCGGCTTTCGTGGCGCGACTGGGCCGAGCGCACGATGAGATCGGACACGGCCACCAGGTTGCGCAACTCCAGCAGGTCGCGGCTTACATGGAAATTGGCATAGAACTCGCGTATTTCCTCCGACAGGAGTCGCAGGCGATGGGCTGCCCGCTCCAGGCGCTTGTCGGTGCGCACAATCCCCACGTAGTCCCACATGAAACGTCGCAATTCGTCCCAGTTATGTGAAATGACCACTTCCTCGTCGGGATCGGTCACCTGGCTTGCGTCCCAGGCCGGCAACTGGGAGACGGCGGTGGCTGGGTGTTCGAGGATATGGCGGCTGGCCGCCGTGGCCATCACGACGCATTCCAGCAGCGAGTTGCTGGCCAGGCGATTGGCCCCATGCAATCCGGTGTAGGCGGTTTCTCCCACGGCATAGAGCTGTCCCAGGTCGGTATGGCCCTGCAGGTCGGTCACGATGCCGCCGCAGGTGTAATGGGCAGCGGGAACCACCGGAATGGGATCGCGCGCCATGTCGATGCCCAGTTCCAGGCAGCGCGCGTAAATGGTGGGGAAATGTTCGCGCACGAACGCTTCCCCCTTGTGGGTGATGTCCAGGTAGACGCAGTCGACGCCATGCCGCTTCATTTCAAAGTCGATGGCCCGGGCCACGATGTCGCGCGGCGCCAGTTCGGCGCGTGCGTCATGCTGGGGCATGAAGCGGGTGCCGTCCGGAAGCCGCAGCAGTCCCCCTTCGCCACGCACCGCTTCGGAAATCAGGAAGGACTTGGCATGGGGGTGGTAGAGGCAGGTGGGGTGAAACTGGATGAATTCCATGTTGCCGATGCGGCAACCGGCACGCCAGGCAGAGGCAATGCCGTCGCCGGTCGCCGTGTCGGGGTTGGTGGTGTACAGGTACACCTTGCCGGCCCCTCCCGTGGCGAGGATGGTGTGGGCAGCCGAGAAGGTTTCCACTTCTCCGGTGAGTTCGTTGAGGGCGTAGAGCCCCAGGCAGCGTCGTCCCATCTGCTTGAGCTTGCCGGTGGTGATGAGGTCCACCAGCATGTAGTGATCGAACAGGGTGATGTTGGGATGCGCCTTGAGCTTGGGGTACAGCTGGTTTTGCACCGCGGCGCCGGTGGCGTCGGCCGCATGCACGATGCGCCGGTGGCTGTGCCCGCCTTCCCGGGTGAGGTGCAGGTGGCCCTGTTCCGAAGTGAACGGCACGCCCTGCTCGCGCAGCCATTCGATGGCAGTCGGGGCATGTTCCACGATGTAGCGGGTGGCTTCAGGATCACACAGTCCGGCGCCGGCCGTGAGCGTGTCTTCCACATGGGAAGCAAAGCTGTCGTCTTCACCCACCACCGCGGCGATGCCGCCCTGGGCCCAGCCGCTGGCTCCGTCTTCGAGAGAGCGCTTTGTCAAAACGGCAACCCGGGCATGATCGGCCAGGAGCAGCGCAGCCGTGGCCCCAGCCAACCCGCTGCCAACAATGACCACGTCGAAAGTTTTCAGAAAAACGCTCCGCAACAGTGTCAATTCAACAGGGCATCAGTATGCGTTGAGCCGCGCCCCTTCACAAGCCTGTCATGTGTCCTGTCCCATGACAAAACTTCACAAAACAACACGCAACCACAAATTTACATCTTGTAACATCCCCCGCGTCGAACATGAACGCGAACAAACCTGTCTAGCGGGGGTTGAAGCGATGTCCTCTTTCGTGCTGATGCTGGAAAGCGATTTCCGGGAAGCGTCCCGGATCCGGAAAGCGCTGGGCTTTCTTGAAGGGCTTGAACTCATTCATTGTACGGCCCCGGCAGAAGCCCAGACGCTGCTCAAGCAATTCCGCTTCAGGCTAGCCCTGGTGGACCTTGCCCACGGTGGCGGGGGCAACGGACTTGATTTCGTGCGGCATGCGCGGGAATCCCAGCCCCAGCTGGGCATCATGCTGATGAGTGCGACCAACACGGTGGCCGAGCGCATCATCGGTTACCAGGTGGGCGCGGACGACTACCTGCCCAAGCCGTTTGATGCGAAAGAGCTGGGCGTCCGTGCCCATCGGCTGGTGCAACGCGTACAAGCCAGTCTCGAGAAGCCGGAAGGGGTGCTGTACCAGTTCTGCGGCTTTACCCTCGACAAGCGACGGCGCACGCTGTACTGGCTCGATCAGGGGCCGGTGCCGCTGACGGGGCGCGAATTCGAGCTGCTGTTATGCCTGGTGGAAAGCAGCAACCGCGTGGTGGCGCGGGAAACGCTGGCCAGCCTGGTTTGCGGCCGTCCCTGGCACGCCCTCAACCGTTCGGTGGACATGATGGTGTCAAACCTGCGGCGCAAGCTGCGCGCCCGCAATCCCGGCGAAATCCTGATCCGTTCGATCCGCGGCGCCGGGTACTGCTTTGGCGTCCGGGTCGAAACGCTGCTGTGAGGCCGGTCAGAACAAGGGTTCTTGCAACAGCCGGTAGAGGTATTGGCCGTAGCCGTTATTTTTCATGCGGGCCGCCAGGGCTTCCAGGTCGGTGGCGCTGATCATGCCCATGCGAAAAGCGATCTCTTCCGGACAGGCGATTTTGAGTCCCTGGCGCTTTTCCACGGTTTCGATGTACTGGGCCGCTTCCAGCAGGGATTCGTGCGTTCCCGTATCGAGCCAGGCAAAACCGCGCCCCATGCGTTCCACGTGCAATTGCTGGCGATCCAGGTAGCAGCGGTTGAGGTCCGTGATCTCGAGTTCGCCGCGCGCCGAAGGCTTGAGTCCTGCCGCGAGATCACACACCTGGTTGTCATAGAAATACAGGCCGGTCACGGCATAGCGGGAGCGCGGGCGGGCGGGTTTTTCCTCCAGGCTCAGAACCCGTCCTTCGGCATCGAATTCCGCCACGCCGTAGCGTTCGGGATCGTTGACGGCATAGGCGAAAACCGTGGCGCCGGTGGTCCGCTGCTGTGCCCGCTCGAGCATGCCGGTAAAGTCGTGCCCGTAGAAAATGTTGTCGCCCAGCACCAGGGCACTGGGGTCGTTGCCGATGAATTCGCGACCGATGAGAAACGCCTGGGCCAGCCCGTCCGGGCTGGGCTGCACCGCGTATTTCAATGAAAGGCCCCATTGACTGCCGTCCCCCAGCAGCTCCTGGAAGCGGGGCGTGTCGTGGGGCGTCGAAATCACCAGGATGTCTCGTATGCCGGCCAGCATCAGGGTGCTGAGCGGGTAGTAGATCATGGGTTTGTCATACACCGGCAGCAGCTGCTTGGAGATGACCTGGGTCACCGGATAGAGGCGGGTGCCTGAACCGCCGGCAAGAATAAGGCCTTTTCTCATGATGGGGTCACCCGTTGTGCGTAGTTTCTGTCGATCCACTCACGGTAGGCGCCACTCACCACGTGTTCGGTCCAGTCGGCGTGGGCCAGGTACCAGGCCACCGTTTTCTGCAGGCCACTTTCAAAAGATTCCGAAGGCGTCCAGCCCAGCTCCTGGCGGATTTTGCGGGCGTCGATGGCGTAGCGCCGGTCATGGCCCGGCCGGTCTTTCACGAACTGGATCAGTTCGCGGTAGGAGCCGTTTTTTGCAGGGCTTTGACGATCCAGGGCATCGCACAGGGCATGCACCACCTGCAGGTTGGTGCGCTCGCTGTTGCCGCCGATGTTGTAGGTTTCACCCGGGCGGCCGGCTTCCAGGACGCGCCGGATGGCGCTGCAATGATCGGTGACGTAGAGCCAGTCGCGTACGTTCTGCCCGTCGCCATAAACAGGCAGTGCCTTGCCTTTGAGGGCGTTGTGGATCATGAGCGGAATCAGTTTTTCGGGAAACTGGTAGGGCCCGTAATTGTTGGAGCAATTG
>JAGWTQ010000068.1 GCA_028868905.1 Betaproteobacteria bacterium | reverse complement strand
GACGAAGGTCGCCGCACGCATTTGTCATTCTGCCGTGGAGATAACATGAGTTACTCATTCACCGAGAAAAAGCGCATTCGCAAAAGCTTTGCCAAGCGCCGCAGCGTTCTCGAAGTGCCGTTCCTGCTTGCAACTCAACTGGATTCATATACTGAATTTCTGCAGGCGGCTGTTGCTCCCAACGTGCGTAAAAACCAGGGTCTGGAATCCGCCTTCCGGAGCGTGTTCCCCATTGCCAGCCACTCTGGCAACGCCTCGCTGGAATACGTGAGCTACCAGCTCGGAACGCCGCCCTTCGACGTGATTGAGTGCCAGCAGCGCGGGATGACCTATGCGTCGCCCCTGCGCGCTCGTGTGCGCCTCAAGATCATGGATCGCGAAGCCTCCAAGCCCACGGTCAAGGAAGTCAAGGAACAGGAAGTGTACATGGGCGAGATTCCGCTCATGACCAAAAACGGCTCGTTCGTGATCAACGGCACCGAACGCGTGATTGTTTCCCAATTGCATCGCAGCCCCGGCGTGTTTTTCGAGCACGACCGCGGCAAAACCCATTCCTCCGGCAAGCTGCTGTTCTCGGCGCGGATCATTCCGTACCGCGGCTCCTGGCTGGACTTCGAATTCGATCCCAAGGACTACCTCTATTTCCGGGTGGACCGTCGCCGCAAGATGCCGGTGACGACCCTGCTCAAGGCCATCGGCTACACTCCGGAACAGATCCTTGAAACCTTCTTCGCCTTCGACGCCTTCCACATCGACTCCAAGGCGGTCCAGATGGATCTCGTGCCCGAGCGCCTGCGTGGCGACATGGCTCGTTTCGATATCCTGGCCAAGGGCAAGGTGATCGTTCCGCGCGACAAGCGCATCACGGTCAAGCACATTCGTGAAATGGAGCAGGCCGGCCTCAAGCGCATCGACGTGCCGGAAGAATTCGTGGCCGGACGCGTGCTTGCGCGCGACGTCATCGACACTAGCACGGGCGAAGTGCTGGGACGCGCCAACGACGAACTCACCGAAGCCACGCTGGCCAAATTCCGCGCAGCCGGAGTGACCGAGTTCCAGACCATCTACACCAACGACCTCGACCAGGGTCCGTACATTTCGCAGACGCTGCGCGTGGACGATGCAGCCGATCAGAACGCTGCCCGCATTGCCATCTACCGCATGATGCGTCCTGGCGAGCCGCCCACCGAAGAGGCGGTCAAGGGCTTGTTCCAGGGGCTTTTCTTCAGTGAAGAGCGCTACGACCTGTCCGCCGTCGGTCGCATGAAATTCAACCGCCGGGTTGGCCGCAGCGAACTGACCGGCCCTGCCGTGCTGTCCAACGACGACATCGTGGCCGTCATCAAGATCCTGGTGGAACTGCGCAACGGCCGTGGCGAAATCGACGACATCGACCACCTGGGCAACCGCCGTGTCCGTTCGGTGGGCGAACTGGCCGAAAACCAGTTCCGCTCCGGCCTCGTGCGCGTGGAACGCGCGGTGAAGGAACGCCTGTCGCAGGCCGAGTCCGAAAACCTGATGCCGCACGATCTCATCAACGCCAAGCCCATTTCCGCGGCCATCAAGGAGTTTTTCGGCTCCAGCCAGCTGTCGCAGTTCATGGACCAGACCAACCCGCTCTCGGAAATCACCCACAAGCGGCGTGTGTCTGCGCTTGGCCCGGGCGGCTTGACCCGCGAGCGTGCCGGCTTTGAAGTGCGCGACGTGCACCCCACCCATTACGGCCGGGTTTGCCCGATCGAAACGCCGGAAGGCCCGAACATCGGCCTTATCAACTCGCTCGCGCTGTATGCACGCACCAACGAGTTCGGCTTCCTGGAAACGCCCTACCGCAAGGTGGAAAACGGCCGCGTCACTGACGAGATCGAAACCCTGTCCGCCATCGAGGAAGGGCGCTACGTGATCGCCCAGGCCAACGCAAAAATCGACGCCAAGGGCCGCTTTACGGACGAACTGGTGTCTTGTCGCCACCACAACGAATTCACCCTGTCCGCACCGGACCGCGTGACCCACATCGACATCGCGCCGGCCCAGATCGTGTCGGTGGCGGCCTCGCTGATCCCGTTCCTGGAGCACGACGATGCAAACCGTGCTTTGATGGGCTCCAACATGCAGCGCCAGGCCGTGCCTTGCCTGCGTGCCGAAAAGCCTCTGGTGGGCACCGGCATCGAGCGCACCGTGGCAGTGGACTCCGGGACGACCGTCCAGGCCCGTCGCGGCGGCGTGGTGGATTACGTGGACGCGGCGCGTATCGTGGTGCGCGTCAACGACAACGAAACCCTGGCTGGTGAAGTCGGCGTCGACATTTACAACCTGATCAAGTATCGCCGCTCCAACCAGAACACCAACATCAACCAGCGTCCCATCGTGAAGGTGGGCGACGTCATCGCACGCGACGACGTGATTGCGGATGGCGCCTCCACCGACATGGGCGAACTGGCCCTGGGCCAGAACCTGCTGGTGGCGTTCATGCCCTGGAACGGCTACAACTTCGAAGATTCGATCCTGATTTCGGAGCGCATCGTCGCCGAAGACCGCTTCACCTCGATCCACATCGAGGAGCTGTCCGTGGTCGCACGCGACACCAAGCTGGGACCTGAAGAAATCACGCGCGACATTTCCAACCTGTCCGAACGCATGCTGGGCCGGCTGGACGAATCCGGCATCATTTACATCGGTGCCGAAGTGGAAGCCGGCGACGTGCTGGTGGGCAAGGTGACGCCCAAGGGCGAAACCCAGCTCACGCCGGAAGAAAAGCTCCTGCGCGCGATTTTCGGCGAGAAGAGTTCCGACGTGAAGGACACCAGCCTGCGCGTGCCTTCGGGCATGTCCGGCACGGTGATCGGCGTTCAGGTGTTCACCCGCGAAGGCATCGAGCGCGATGCCCGTGCGCAGCAGATCATCGACGACGAGCTGACCCAGTTCAAGAAGGACCTGGCGGACCAGCTGCGCATCGTCGAAAACGACACGTTCGGCCGTATCGAACGGCTCCTGACCGGCAAGACGGCCAAAGGCGGCCCCAAGAAGCTGGCCAAGGGCACCAAGATCACCAAGACTTACCTGCACGAAGTGGGTCGCTACGACTGGTTCGACATCCGCCTGTCGGAAGAAGAGCAGCAGGTCCAGCTTGAACAGCTCAAGGAAAGCCTCAGCCAGAAGCGCCAGGAATTTGACGCCCTGTTCGAGGAAAAGCGCCGCAAACTGACCCAGGGCGATGAGTTGCCGCCCGGCGTGCAGAAGATGGTCAAGGTTTACCTCGCGGTCAAGCGCCGCTTGCAGCCTGGCGACAAGATGGCTGGTCGTCACGGCAACAAGGGTGTGATTTCCAAGATCGTTCCGGTGGAAGACATGCCGTTCACGGCCAACGGCACGCCGGCAGACATCGTGCTCAACCCGCTGGGCGTGCCTTCGCGGATGAACGTGGGCCAGATTCTGGAAACCCACCTGGGCTGGGCGGCCAAGGGCCTGGGCCATGTCATCGGTCAGCTTATCGACCAGCAGGCGGAAGCGATCAAGCTGCGCGGTTTCCTGGAGCAGGTTTACAACCGCGCGGGCATGTCGGAAGACCTGGACGCACTTTCCGAAGAGGACGTTCGCGAGCTGGCCAACCACCTGCGCAATGGCGTGCCGTTTGCCACGCCGGTGTTTGATGGCGCCACCGAGGGTGAAATCAAGGACATGCTGGAACTGGCGGGCCTGCCCCGCAACGGCCAGATGCAGTTGATCGACGGCCGCACCGGCGAAGCGTTCGACCGGCCCGTGACACTCGGTTACATGCACATCCTCAAGCTGCACCACCTGGTGGACGACAAGATGCACGCCCGTTCCACCGGACCGTACAGCCTGGTAACGCAGCAGCCTTTGGGCGGCAAGGCCCAGTTCGGCGGCCAGCGTTTTGGGGAAATGGAAGTGTGGGCGCTGGAAGCCTACGGCGCGTCCTATACCCTGCAGGAAATGTTGACTGTGAAGTCCGACGATGTCACCGGCCGAACCAAGGTCTACGAGAACATCGTGAAAGGCGAGCACAAGATCGATGCCGGCATGCCGGAATCCTTCAACGTGCTGGTCAAGGAAATCCGTTCGCTCGGGATCGACATCGATCTCGAACGGTTTTGATCGGAGTTCATCACTGGGTGCCCCGGCCCGGTCGGCCGGGTCGTCCGATGGAGGTATAGCGTGAAAGCACTACTGGATTTGTTCAAGCAGGTGACGCAGGAAGAAGAATTCGATGCCATCCGCATCGGGCTTGCTTCCCCCGAAAAAATTCGCTCCTGGTCCTATGGCGAGGTCAAGAAGCCGGAGACCATCAACTACCGCACGTTCAAGCCGGAACGCGACGGACTGTTCTGCGCCAAGATTTTCGGGCCGGTCAAGGATTACGAGTGCCTGTGCGGCAAGTACAAGCGCCTCAAGCACCGTGGCGTGATCTGCGAGAAGTGCAACGTGGAAGTGACGCTCTCCAAGGTGCGTCGCGAACGCATGGGCCATATCGAGCTCGCCAGCCCGGTGGCGCACATCTGGTTCCTCAAGTCCCTGCCCTCCCGTCTCGGGATGGTGCTCGACATGACGTTGCGCGACATCGAACGCGTGCTGTATTTCGAAGCCTACGTGGTGACCGATCCCGGCATGACTCCGTTGCAGCGCTGCCAGCTCCTGACGGAAGAGGACTACCTCGCCAAGGTGGAAGAATACGGCGACGAGTTCTCCGCCAGCATGGGCGCGGAAGGCATCCGCGAACTGCTGCGCCACATCAACATCGACCAGGAAATCGAACGCCTGCGCCAGGAACTGGCCGCCACCACGTCCGATACCAAAATCAAGAAATACGCCAAACGGGTCAAGATTCTCGAGGCATTCCAGAAGTCCGGCATCAAGCCTGAATGGATGATCATGGAAGTGCTGCCCGTGCTGCCGCCCGAACTGCGGCCGCTGGTGCCCCTGGATGGCGGCCGTTTCGCCACCAGTGACCTCAACGACCTGTACCGCCGCGTCATCAACCGCAACAACCGCCTGAAGCGGCTGCTTGAGCTGAAGGCGCCCGAAATCATCGTGCGCAACGAAAAGCGCATGCTGCAGGAAGCGGTGGACTCGCTTCTGGACAACGGCCGCCGCGGCAAGGCCATGACCGGCGCCAACAAGCGCGCACTCAAATCGCTTGCCGACATGATCAAGGGCAAGAGCGGTCGCTTCCGCCAGAACCTGCTGGGCAAGCGCGTGGACTACTCCGGCCGTTCCGTGATCGTGGTGGGTCCGCAGCTCAAGCTGCACCAGTGCGGCCTGCCCAAGAAAATGGCGCTCGAGCTGTTCAAGCCCTTTATTTTCCACAAGCTGGAAGTGCTGGGGCTGGCCACCACCATCAAGGCGGCCAAGCGCATGGTGGAACAGGAAATCCCCGAAGTGTGGGACATCCTGGAAGAAGTGATCCGCGAGCATCCGGTGCTGCTCAACCGCGCTCCGACGCTGCACCGCCTGGGCATCCAGGCATTCGAGCCCGTGCTGATCGAAGGCAAGGCGATCCAGCTGCATCCGCTGGTTTGTGCGGCCTTTAACGCCGACTTCGACGGCGACCAGATGGCCGTTCACGTGCCGCTGTCGCTCGAGGCGCAGATGGAAGCGCGCACCCTCATGCTGTCTTCCAACAACGTGCTCTCCCCCGCCAACGGCGACCCCATCATCGTGCCGTCCCAGGATATCGTGCTTGGGCTTTACTACATCACCCGCGAACGGGTGAATGCGCGCGGTGAAGGCATGCAGTTTTCCGACGTGGCAGAAGTGGTGCGCGCCTTCGACGCGCGCCAGGTGGATGTCACCGCCAAGATCATGGTCCGTCTCAAGGAATACGCGCGCGACGTCGATGGCGAGCGCGTGGAAAAAACCACCCGCTACGAAACCACGGTGGGCCGGGCCATGCTGTCCGAAATCCTGCCGGAAGGCCTGCCTTTCGCCTTGATCAACAAGGCGCTCAAGAAGAAGGAAATTTCCCGCCTCATCAACGCGGCTTTCCGCCGTTGCGGGATCCGCGAAGCGGTGATTTTTGCCGACCGCCTCATGTACACCGGTTTTGCCATGGCCACGCGGGCCGGCATCTCCATCTGCGTGGACGACATGCTGGTGCCGCACGAGAAGGAGTCGCTCATCGGCGCGGCCGAAGCCGAGGTGAAGGAAATCGAGGCCCAGTACACTTCGGGCCTGGTGACCCAGGGCGAACGCTACAACAAGGTGGTGGACATCTGGGGTCGCGCTGGCGACCAGGTGGCCAAGGCCATGATGGACCAGCTGGGACGCGAACCGGTGGTCAACCGCGAAGGCAAGGAAACCACGCAGGAGTCCTTCAACGCCATCTACATGATGGCGGACTCCGGCGCTCGCGGCTCGGCGGCCCAGATTCGCCAGCTGGCCGGCATGCGCGGCCTGATGGCCAAGCCTGATGGCTCCATCATCGAAACGCCGATCACGGCAAACTTCCGTGAAGGGCTGAACGTGCTGCAATACTTCATTTCCACTCACGGCGCCCGCAAGGGCCTGGCGGATACGGCGCTCAAGACCGCCAACTCCGGCTACCTGACGCGTCGCCTGGTGGACGTGACCCAGGATCTGGTGGTGATTGAACAGGACTGCGGTACTCAGCAGGGCATGGTGCTCAAGGCGCTGGTGGAAGGCGGCGAAGTGGTTGAACCGCTGCGCGACCGCGTGCTGGGCCGGGTCAGCGCCATTGATTTGCTGCAGCCCGAATCCGGCGATGTGCTGATTCCCGCAGGCACCCTGCTGGACGAAGATGCAGTGGACGCGATCGAAGCCGCCAGCATCGACGAAGTCAAGGTCCGCACTCCCCTCACCTGCGAAACCCGTTATGGCCTGTGTGCCCAGTGCTACGGTCGCGACCTGGGTCGCGGCGGGTTGGTCAACGTGGGCGAGGCCGTGGGCGTGATTTCCGCGCAGTCCATCGGCGAACCCGGAACCCAGCTCACCATGCGCACGTTCCACATCGGGGGCGCAGCTTCCCGTGCCGCCGTGGTCAGCCAGGTGGAAAGCAAGTCGAGCGGTATCATCCGCTTCTCCTCCGGCATGCGCTACGTGACCAATGCGCGCAACGAACAGATCGCCATTTCCCGTGGCGGTGAAGTGATGATCACGGAAGAGAGCGGACGCGAGCGCGAACGCCACAAGGTCCCCTACGGTGCCACGCTGCTGACCCACGACGGACAGAAAGTGAAGGCCGGCCAGATGCTGGCCAGCTGGGATCCGCACACCCGCCCCATCATTACCGAGTACTCGGGCGAAGTGCGTTTCGAAAACGTCGAGGAAGGCGTCACGGTGGCCAAGCAGATCGATGAAGTCACCGGACTTTCCACGCTGGTGGTCATCGATCCCAAGCGTCGTGCCGGCGCCCAGACCAAGGGTCTGCGCCCGCAGGTGAAGCTGCTGGACTCGAACGGCAAGGAAGTGAAGCTGGCCGGAACGGACCAGCCGGTCAACATCACGTTCCAGATCGGCGCCATCATCACTGTGAAGAACGGTCAACAGGTCGGTGTCGGCGAAGTGCTGGCGCGTATTCCCCAGGAATCGTCCAAGACCCGCGACATCACCGGTGGTCTGCCACGCGTGGCCGAGCTGTTTGAAGCCCGTTCCCCCAAGGATTCCGGCCTGCTGGCGGAAATCACCGGCACGGTTTCCTTCGGCAAGGACACCAAGGGCAAGCAGCGCCTGGTCATCACCGACATGGACGGTGTTGCGCACGACTACCTGATCCCGAAGGACAAGCACGTCACGGTGCACGACGGCCAGGTGGTCAACAAGGGCGAAACGATCGTGGACGGCCCGGCTGATCCGCACGACATTCTGCGTCTGCTGGGCATCGAAGCCCTCACGCGTTACATCACGGACGAAGTCCAGGACGTGTATCGCCTGCAGGGTGTGAAGATCAACGACAAGCACATCGAAGTGATCGTTCGTCAGATGCTGCGGCGCGTGCAGGTTCAGGATGCCGGTGAAACCCGTTTCATCCCGGGTGAGCAGGTGGAACGGGCCGAGTTGCTGGAGGAAAACGAGCGGATCGTCGCCGAGAACAAGCGGCCGGCCACTTTCGAGAACATCCTGCTGGGCATCACCAAGGCCTCCCTGTCCACGGATTCCTTCATTTCGGCGGCCTCGTTCCAGGAGACTACCCGTGTCCTGACCGAAGCCGCGATCATGGGCAAGCGAGACGACCTGCGCGGCCTGAAGGAAAACGTGATCGTGGGTCGCCTGATTCCCGCGGGTACCGGGCTGGCTTATCACAACACCCGGCGCAACCATCAGAAGCCTGGCCTCGACATGGGACTGGGCCTGGAATTGGGAGAAACGGCAGCGGAAGCTGCCGGGGACGAGCAGGTGGCTTGACAAGCCCCTGCTTGGACTTTAGAATCAGCAGTCTTTTTTCGGGCAAATTGCGGTTTGCCCGTGCAAGACTGTCCGTAATGGATCATGGGATATAGAAAATAATGCCTACAATCAACCAGTTGATTCGCAAGCCGCGAACCGCCAAGAAAGCCAAGAGCAAGGTTCCTGCGCTGGCCAACTCGCCCCAGAAGCGCGGCGTGTGCACGCGTGTGTACACCACGACGCCCAAGAAGCCGAACTCTGCGCTGCGTAAAGTGGCTCGCGTGCGGCTGACCAACGGTTTTGAAGTGACCAGCTACATCGGCGGCGAAGGCCACAACCTGCAGGAGCACTCGGTGGTGCTGATTCGCGGCGGCCGGGTCAAGGATCTTCCCGGTGTGCGCTATCACACGGTGCGCGGCAGCCTGGACACCGCGGGTGTCAA
This sequence comes from Betaproteobacteria bacterium, assembly GCA_028868905.1. GTDB lineage: Bacteria > Pseudomonadota > Gammaproteobacteria > Burkholderiales > Ferrovaceae > JAKBAT01. The sequence continues at coordinate 142 of JAGWTQ010000068.1, read as the reverse complement.
GGATCGCAAGCAGAGCCGTTCCAAGTATGGCGCCAAGCGCCCGAAAGCGGCCTAACGCCGTCCACAAGAGAATTTTGAAGAGAGCACATCATGCCCCGTCGTAGAGAAGTTCCCAAGCGCGAAGTTCTGCCTGATCCCAAGT
>JAGWTQ010000067.1 GCA_028868905.1 Betaproteobacteria bacterium | reverse complement strand
TCCACCGCAAACGTGATGCCTTCCAGGATGGTGAGCGCGCCGCCCGCCATGGGCACTTGCTTGCCCACATCCTGCGCCACGATAATGGGCTGTCCTTCATCGATGCTGGTCATGCGTTCATTCCTTCTCGTTCTTTTGCTGTGCTGCGCCGGAGCGCAGGCGGGCACCTTGCTGGTGCTGGGCGACAGCCTGAGCGCCGGGTACGGCCTGGCCCCTGGCGAAGGCTGGGTGACGCTGCTGCAGGGGCGCATCGCCGCCCACCAGCTGTCCTGGCAGGTGGTCAACGCCAGCATCAGCGGCGACACCACGGCCGGCGGCCTGGCGCGCCTGGATGACGCGCTCCAGCGCAGCCACCCCGACTGGGTGCTGGTGGAGCTGGGCGCCAACGACGGCCTGCGCGGCCTGCCGCTGTCCGCCATGCGGCGCAATCTCGACGCCATCGTCACGCGTGCCCGCGCGCACGGCGCGCGCGTGCTGCTCATCGGCATGCGCCTGCCGCCCAACTACGGGCCGCACTACACGGACGGTTTCCAGCGCGTCTATCGCGACCTGGCGGCCAGCCGCCACCTGCCGCTGGTGCCGTTCCTGATGGACGGCGTGGCGCTCGACCCGGCGCTCGTGCAGGCCGACCAGCTTCATCCCACCGCCGCGGCCCAGCCGCAACTGCTCGACAACGTGTGGCGCGTGCTGGCGCCGCTGCTGTCGCAGCCGTGACATATTTCCGCAAGACAATGAAGGCAGCTTAAAGCCCCCGACACGCTCCGGCAACCCGAAAACCCTCCATCCTGCAATGAACCGATTGTTCTCCGGCGCCTGGCGCGTCATGCTGCTGGCGGCCTGCCCGTTGTCCGTGCAGGCCGGTCCGCCGTTCGTGACGGACGATCCGGAGCCGGTGGATGCCGGTCGCTGGGAAGTGAACTACGCGCTCACGGGCACGCACGCGCTGGGGCAGACCGGCGCGTTCCTGCCGCAGGTGGATATCAACTACGGCGCCGCACCCGGCGTGCAGCTGCACCTCATGCCGCAGGCCGGCTACAGTGCCACGCCCGGCGGGCGCAGCTACGCCACCGGCAATACCGAAGTGGGGGCCAAGATCCGGCTCACGCCGGAAGCGGAGGCGGAAGGAGCCTGGATGGTGAGCGTGTATCCGCTGCACGAATTGTCGTCGGGCAATGCCCTGCGCACGCTGGGGCCGGGCGCGGGCAGCACCTACCTGCCGCTGTGGGCGCAGACCACGCGCGGACGCTGGACCGTCTATGGCGGTGGCGGCTACTGGATCAATCCCGGTGCTGGCCGCCGCAATGCCTGGGCGTCCGGCGGGGTGGCGCTCTATCGCGTGAGCGAGCGCCTGCAGCTGGGCGGCGAAGTGTTTGCCCAGAGCGCAGCGGCCGTGGATGAACGGGGGGCCGCCGGCTTCAACCTGGGCGGCAGCTATGCGCTGGGGGCGTCCTGCAGCCTGCTGTTTTCCGCCGGCCAGGGGTTGGCCAACGTGGCGCAATCCAACCAGGGATCCTTCTACTTCGCCCTGCAAAAAACCTACTGAGGGTAGCGCCGCAACATTTCCCGGCGCATGGCCTCGAACTGTTCGCGCGTTTCGTGTTCCGCGAAAGGCTTGATGACGAAGGCCGGCAGCCAGTAGCCCGGCACGCTGTCGGAATGGTAGTCCAGCACCAGTCCGCGGGCCGTGTCCTGCAGGGTCGCCTGCGCGTCAAACTGCTTCATGTTGCCGGAGATCATGCGCGAATGCACCGCTTCCTGCGGCTGCAGGGTCACTTCCCGCGTGATTTCGAAGTCGTAGGAAAAAATGCCGTAGTGCGCCGTGCCGTGCTGGTAGGTGGTGAGGCGGTTGCCGTTGGCGCTCAGCACGCGCGCTTCTTCCACGTTGGGCAGGAACGCGGCCATGTGGCCGTAGTCGGTGAGCACCGCCCAGGCCTGCTCGCGCGGTACCGGCAGCGGCACCCGGGCCTGCACCCGCACGTGGCCGCCGGCCACCTGCACCTGCACGTCGATGGGAGACAGTTCCGCGCCGGAGGCCCGGGCCAGGCTGCAGGCGGCCAGGAGGGTGAGGGGGAGGCAGCGGAGGACGCGCGCGCTCACGGGAACATTCCGGAATTAAGGGTCTTAACGAAACTTTTCATGCGGTTTACGAATCTTAACTGGATCGCTGGCTCTAATGGTGACAGGAGAATGATCATGGCCATGACAAGGGAGAAAGTTTCCATGCGGTTTGACGGCAAAAAAAGCGCGGCGTTCGCACTGGTGGCCCTGCTGGGCCTGACGCTGGCCGTGCCGGCTTCCGCCGACCGCGGCTGGGGTGGTGGAGGTTGGGGCCGGGGCGAAGGCTGGGGCCGTGGCGGCGGCTGGGGTTGGGGCGGTTTCGGTGTCGGTCTGCTAAGCGGTGCCGTGATCGGTTCGGCGCTGGCCCGCCCGTATTACTATCCGCCGTACTACTACGCCGGCTATCCCGCCTATCCCGCGTACCCGACCACCGTGGTGGTGCAGCAGCAGGCCCCCGCCATGCCGGCCTACGTTCAGGCGCCGCAGGCGCCTGCCGCCCTGTGGTACTACTGCGATGCCGCCGGCGGTTATTATCCTTACGTGCAAAGCTGTCCCCAACCCTGGCGCCCGGTTCCGGCCCAGTGATTCCATAACAACGAAAAAGGCACTGTCATGACCCGTTCCGTTGCTGCGCCGCGGCGCCTGGCCGCACTGGCCGCCCTGGGCCTGATCGCCCTGGGCCTGGCTTCAAGCCCGGCCAGGGCCGACGAATACCGCCACCACGAAGGCCCGCGTGGCGGTTATCACGAATTTCGCGAACACGACGTGCGCCGTTTCCATGAGCGGGATCTGGCCCTGTGGCGCACCGGAGCCTGGCACCACGAATGGCATGACGGCCGTTACGGCTGGTGGTGGTTTGTGGCGGGCGTGTGGTATTTCTACGAGCAGCCGGTTTATCCCTATCCCATGATGGTGGCTCCCGTAACCTACGTGGCGCCGGTCGGGCCCCCCGTGTCGCCCCAGGGCACCACGGTGGTGGCGCCGCAGGGTGCGCCCCAGTCCTACTACTACTGCGATTCGGCCCGCGGTTATTACCCGGCCGTGCCGCAATGTCCCGAGCCCTGGCGCGTCGTGCCTGTCGCGCCGCCGGCGCCGATGCAGCCTCCGCAGCCTCCGGCGCCGGGGGCCCCGTACGGGCCGCCTCCGCCCGGCCGCTAGCCGGTTTAAGGTTTGCGGCGCTTCACGAAGCGGTAACCCAGCACGGCCACGTCCTTCAGCACCGGCAGCAGCACGAAGTTGATGCGTACCAGGATGAGCGCCACCAGGTTGAGGTAGCAGGCTTCCTTGAAACCCTGCCAGTCCGCTTCGGCGCCGGCATAGGCTGCAATCAGGTTGATGGTGCCCAGCAGCGCGTAGAACAGGGCGAGCACGCGGTTGAACCAGTACCACTGGCGGTTGGCCAGGGGCAGCTGGGCGCCGATCACCCATTTGGCGGGATAGCCCCAGTTGAGGAAGGAGGCCAGGCCAAACACCACGGCCAGCGTCCAGTAGAACAGCGTGGGTTTCCAGTGCACGAAACCCGGATACGCCGCCGGTGAAAACAGGTCCTCCTGCGCTGCCAGCGCCACCGCACCCAGCACGCCAAAGGTGGCCAGCAGCATGATGGCTGCAGGCCCTGCGCCGCGCGGCCGCCACCACCACGCCAGCGCCAGCACGGCGGCAATGAAGGCCATCAGCCACGGCGACATGTCGCTTCCCCCCTCATCGCAGCCACCACACCGTGATGGCCAGTCCCACCAGCCACAGAATTTCCAGCGCCACCGCATGCCGCGTGGCCTGGGCGAGCGGAATCGCGGGCCCGGTGGGGGCCGGGCCGTAGATGATTCGCACCGGCGACTGCTGCATTTGCGCAAGCGTGGCCTGGAACGGCGAGGAATGAGTGCCGTGCAGGGATTTCTTCACGTGCTGCAGCGTCTTGCGCGGGGCGGCGCGCAGCCGCGTGCCCAGGCGCCGGCTGTCGCGCACGTGGCGCTGCAGGATGTGCTCGCGCAGGCAGGTGGCGCAGGGCTTGCCGGAAAACTGCACGTGGCCGCGCTCGCAGTGGCCCATGTGGATGGAGTGGCGCGAAGCGTAGGCGGCCAGCGCCTGCGCCCACTCGAAAGCGGAAGGGCGCCCGCCGGAAGCCCAGCCGAAGGCGCGGTCGAACAGCAGGCGCAGGCTGTCGGGAAAGGCTTCGTGCACGCTGGCCGGCGCGGGGCGCGCGCCCACGTTGGTCCGGTGGCCGTAAGGATAGAGTCCCAGCTGGATGCGGCTGGCCAGTTCCGGCGGGTACTGCAGGCGGTTGTCGGACACGCCCACGTAAGGGTGGATGCCGTAGTTGAGCAGCCGGAAAATGATGGTGGCGAGCGCAAACCAGTCCTGCGATTCGGGGTGGGTGACGGCCACGCCGTGGAATTCCGGCGCCAGGTATTCCGGCGTCACCTGGGGCGCGTCGGAATGGAAGCTGTCGGCGTAGATGCAGAACCCGTCGCAGTCCAGGATGGAGACGTACAATTCCGACTTGTACACCTTGAGGTTCATGGGCTTGAGGTCCACCACCGCGATGCGCTTGCGGTGCAGGCTGTTGAGCAGCGAGGCCAGGTTGTAGCACACGGTGACCAGCTTGCCGAAATCCACCTTCACGCCTTCGGCTTCCGCCTGGCGCCGCGTCAGCAGGTAGTCCAGCTCCAGGGTGCGGCTGAAGTCGATTTTCTCCATGAGAAAACCGGCAAAGCGGTTGTCGCGCAGCACCTGGGCCACGGGCCAGGCCAGCTGCACCACGCCTTCCACGCCGGCGGGAATGGGCGGCAGCTCGGGCTTGTTGGCCACCATCCAGCGGATCTTGCGGGAATACTTTTCCAGTTGTTCGGGTTTGGTGACCGCGTGGTAGAGCTTGGCCACGTAGTGCGGGCGGTGTTCCACCTCGAAGATTTCTCCGGCGCCGCCTGACTTGCCGATGGAGCGCAGCGCCACTTTTTCCGAACGGCCGTCGGGCCACAGCAGGCGGTAGGTGGGCCCGAACACGGAATCAGCCCTTGATGGCCAGCAGCAGGGTCTTGTCGTCGCTCGTGATTTCGAACGTCTTTTCGCTGGCGAGCAGGTTGTGCAGCGCTTCGTTGCCGAGGGGTTCGCTGGCCGCGCGCAGGTAGTTGAGCACGGGGTCGATGAAGGGGCGGTAGAAGCCGGTGCGTCCGCGGTCGATGGCAAAGGCGGAGGAGCCATCGCTCATCAGGCCCAGGGTGCTGCCGGGCGGCAGGGACGGGAGCGGCGTCACGCGCAGGTGGTCCTGCCAGCCCTGGTCGGTGGCGAAATAGGTTTCGTTGGCGTATTCGCCGTTTTCCGGGCGGGACAGGGTGGTGTCGCCCGCTTCCGGCTGGTGCACCGCAAAGCCGTCGCCGATGTGGAAAAAGCAGCCGCCGTCCGCTCCCGCGATGCAGCCCACGAGCGTGGCCGCATGGTCGCGCAGGGTCAGTCCCTGCGCCGTGGCATGGGCTTCCAGCTCGGCGCGCACGGCCGCGATCACGGGCGTGATGAACTCATGCCAGCTTTCCTCGGGTTCCACCGGCAGGCCGCCCAGTTCCACTGCCGCGGCCAGTCGCCGCGTCACCTGGCGTGCCAGGAATTCGGCGCCGAAGCGGCCTTCGGGGGCGGAGCCTGCGCCGTCGCATACCGCACCCACCAGCACGCCGCAGCACACTTCGTGGTGGGCGAAGTCCTGGCAGGGTGCGTTCTGGTCGAGGTGGTATTTTCCCGTGGCCGAGGCCAGGAATACTTTCCAGTCCATCGGGCTCCGGCTCAGGTGGTCATCTGGGCCCAGCTGTCCACCGGGTTCAGCTGCACCGTGCCGCCGGTGGGGGCGCGTGAAACTGCCTGGATGCTGCGCGACAGCCACACGAACAGTTCCTTGAACTTGAGGCCGGACAGGTTGAGCGCGCCCTTGTTGCTGAACTGCCCCAGGGTGTCGCGGTTGGCGGCATCGCCAATGCCGATGGCCATGATGTTGACCTTGTGCATGGATTCGGCGTTCTTGCAGTCGGCCGCCACGCGCTGCCAGTCGTCGGTGGGCTCGCCGTCGGACAGCAGCATGACGATGGGCCGCTTGTAGGGCACGCCGGCGCTTTTCATCTCGGTTTTCTGGGTTTCGATTTCATCCAGGGCGCAACGCATGGCAGCGCCGATGGGCGTCATGCCGCCGGCCACCAGTTCGGGCGGCTTGAAGTCCATGGCGTCGGTCCAGTCGCCCATGATTTCCACGTTGTTGTCGCCGCCGAAGGCGATCACCAGAATGCGCCCGCAGCGCGCGGTGATGGGGTCTTCCTTGAGTTCGTCGGCGAGCGTTTTCAGGCCGTCGTTGAGCAGCCCGATCTTGTTCGATTCCGACATGCTGCCGGAACAGTCCAGCACCAGCACAAGCGGTGCCCGTTCCTCGCTGTTGTCGATGAGTGCGACGTCGGGAATGACGGTGTTCATGCTTCCCCCCAGTGACAGATGATTGATTCGATTCCGGTTTTGTAATGATGGGTGCGGGCCGGCCGGCCGCTGTTCCTGTCATTAAAACATAATGGACCGCAGGGTGCTTGCGGGCTTCAGGAAGCGGCGTCGCGCAGGGCGCGTTTGAGGGCGGTGCGCGCGCCGCTGTTTTGCCGGGCGGCGTTGCCCTCAAGCACCGACTGCAGGGTGTGGAGCATGCGCTCCTTCATGTGGGCATGCAGTTTGGCGATGGCCTTTGCAGGGATTCCGGCCAGCTCCGCCAGAGGGCCAAACCCTGAATCCGTCAGCCATTCCGGAGCGGCGTGTTGCGGGGTCAGGCGCAGGGCCGGCAGGTCTTGGGGAATCCAGACCGTGGTGGTCAGCACGTCAAAGACCGGCGCAAGTCCGGGGCGCGCGGGGTCGTCATAGACCAGGCCGAAGTTTTTGAGGTGGGCGTCGCCGTTGCGCAAGATGTCGTTGGCGAGCAGCCGTTGCAGCAGATCCTGCCGTGCCGCCGGGCGTTCCGTGGCGGGGATGAAATGGTCGATCATGCGAAACAGGTCGAGCACGGTGCCGCGGTATTTGCCGTGACGGGCAATGCCGGACAGGGCGCAGGCGTCTTCAAAGCCCAGGCGCCTGCCTTGCGCTGTCACGTCGAAGCGCTCGATCGTGAGGGTGGAAGCGTCCGGCGACAGGCTCAGGTGCGGCACCGGCAGGCCGGCTGCCTGGCAGGCGCTCATGCAGGCAAACTCCACCAGCGCAGCGCCGGGATAGTCTTCTGTGTCGAACTTCACCAGGACGCCACCGGCCACTGCGGTGCCCGGATGCCGGTTTTCGTCCCCATGTCGCGAAGACATTTTCGGCATGACGCCTGAAATGCCGGTGGTCTGGGGGTGGGCTTTCAGCAGGGCAGCGAGCTGGCGGGCGGAGTTTTCAGAGCGGGCGGCCGCGAGGATGCGGCGCTCCAGGCCAGGCTCCGGCTCCAGTGGTCCACCGAACGTCACGCGCCCCACCGTATGGCGCCCCACCAGTTCCAGCAGGGAAAAATCGTCATCCACGTCCACGACTTTTGCGAACTTGCGGCGCAGCGCATCCAGTACGAACCCTTCCGGCAGCGAGACTTCGAAAGGCGGCGGTAGGCGGTTGAAGCCGGTGTATTCGTGGGCGGGCAAACCCACCGGCATGGTGAGGGATACGGCGAGCTGCGCAGGGACGTCCGGCCGGTAGATGAAATCGAAGGTGCCGTCTTCGGCGTTTTCCTGCAGGACTCCCACTTCCCGGTCGCTGACCCACACCGACAGGCGGCGCATGGCGGATTATCCGCGCAGGCGCTGGGCCCGCATCAGCGCCTTGAGGGTGGGTGGGGCGGGTTCCTTTTCGGCAGGCGGCAGCGTGCTGGCGGCGCGCAGGCCCAGCGCGGCCATCACGGCCAGCAGGCTTTGGCCGCTCACGGGTTGCCCGGACTCGATGGCGATGACCGTCTGCCGGGTCAGCCCGGTCATCTGGCCCAGGGCGTTCTGGGTGAGGTGGCGTGCCAGGCGCTGCCGGCGCACTTCGCCGGCAATCTGGGCGCGCAGGGCCTCGGGGGTGAGGGGGGCGGCAATCATGTCAGTATGTCAAAGTATGTTGACATACATTGGGCTTTTTTGGGGACGATGTCAATAAGTGTTGACATTTTGACGCCCAAAACCTGAATTGGCGCAGCGGGGGCTTCCTGTGGCATAGTCCGTCTGACATCACAAAACCACAGAAAAACCAGGGGAGTCCCGATGATGAACAGCCGCTTGCCACGACGGGTTTCACAGCTGGCGCCCGCCGCTTTCCTGGCGCTTGCCTCCTGCATGAACATGCCCGAGCATGCCAAGGTGCCCGACGCCATTGCCGCCCCGGCCCACCAGGCCATCACGCTGGAAACCATGGCGTCCGGCGTCCAGGTGTATGAATGCCGTGCCGCCAGCAACGATCCGGCGCGCTTCCAGTGGACCTTCAAGGCGCCGGAAGCGGAACTGTTTGAAACGGCCGGCTATCGCGTGGGCCGCCACTATGCCGGCCCCACCTGGGAAGCCACGGACGGCAGCAAGGTGGTGGGGCAGCTCAGGGCGCAGTCCCCAAGCCCCGACGAGAAAGCCATTCCCTGGCTGCTGCTGAGTGCCCAGTCCACCAGCGGCAAGGGGGTGTTCTCCCATGTGACCAGCATCCAGCGCGTCAACACCACGGGCGGCAAGGCGCCAGCGGAAGGTTGCGACAGCGCCCATGCCGGCCGCTCGGTGCGCGTGCCCTACACAGCCACCTACTACTTCTACAGCGCCAAACCCTAGGCGGTGTCCCTTCTCAAAAAACGCCTCACCACGGCGGCCCTGGTGCTCGTGCTGGGCATCCTGGGCCTAGCCGTGCTGGGTGTGGTGATGCTGTGGGCACTCGCCACCATCATGGGGTGAGTGCCGGAGGAGGCTGCGCGGTCCGGCACTGTTTTTTGTTGCGACAAACTGTGATGAATCGTGAATTCATCAAGCTGCAACATGGCCCGGCTACCTTGGCCTTCAGGCATGCCTCCGGGTCCGGAGGAGGGACGGGGGAGCGATGGGTT
>JAGWTQ010000066.1 GCA_028868905.1 Betaproteobacteria bacterium | reverse complement strand
TCGCGGCTGGCGGCAGGCGCCAAGAAGCAGGCCAAGCGCATGGCCGGGAACTCGCTTTTCGTCAACCGGCGCTACGAACCTTCCCGCGAAGCGGGGCCCTTGCCTTCGAGCCTGGAAGTACTGCGGTGAAGTGGCGCCCGGGCCGCCTGCTGTGCGCTGCCCTGCTGGTCTGTGGCATGACCCAGGCGCAGGCGGCCGATCTGGTGGTGTCGGCGGCTTCCAGCCTGACAACGGTTTTGAGCGAGCTCAAGCCGGGGTTTGAATCCCGCCACCCGGGAGACCATGTGCTCCTCAATTTCTCGGCTTCGGGCTCTCTGGCACGGCAGATCGAGGCCGGGGCACCGGCCGACGTGTTCATCAGTGCCTCCCCCAAGCCCATGGACCGCCTGCAGGCACGCGGCCTGATCGTGACGGATTCGCGCCGGGACCTGCTGTCCAACCACCTGGTGCTGGTGGTGCCGCGGGGACAGGCCCTGCCGCAGGGCTTTTCCGGCCTGGCGAGCGTGGCGCGGGTGGCCATGGGAGACCCCGGCTTCGTGCCGGCCGGCCAGTATGCGCGCCAGATGCTGGTCCATTTGAAGCTGTGGGCATCGGTAGAGCCCCGGCTCGTTTTCGGACAGGACGTACGTCAGGTGCTGGAATACGTGGCGCAAGGGGAAGTGGACGCCGGTCTCGTGTTTGCCACGGATGCGGCCCTGATGCCCGGGCGCGTCACGGTGGTGGCCCAGGCGCCGCCCGGCAGCCACGACCCCATCCGCTATCCGGCCGCGATCGTGGCGGCCAGCCGGGAACAGGCCCTGGCCCGGGATTTCCTCGCTTACCTGACCTCTCCGGACAGCCGCGCACTTTTTGAAAAACACGGTTTCGATTGGGCGGTAAAATAAGCGCTGATCAACCCAGAGGCCAGCGCATGAAAATCAGCGGGCAAAACAAACTGCCGGGCGAAGTGGTCGCCCTCAAGAAAGGCGATGTGGAATGCCAGGTCACCATGCAGGCCGGCGAATTTCGCATCGTCTCCATCATCACCCGGGACAGTGCCGAAGAGATGGGGCTTGCCGTGGGCGACCGCGTGGTGGCCCTCATCAAGTCCACCGAAGTCATGATCATGAAGTAAGTCCCGCGCCGGTTGCCCATGGAAACCCTGCTTTCCGCCGCACGCCTGTCGCTATTGGTGTCCCTTTCTGCCACGGCCCTGATCGGCGTGGTCGGACTGGGGCTTGCCTATTTGCTGGCTTTCCGGGAATTCCGGGGCAAGCATCTGCTCGATGCACTCGTTTCCGTGCCGCTCGTGCTGCCCCCTACCGTGGTGGGCTACTACCTGGTGCTTTTGTTCGGACGGGAAGGGTGGCTGGGCGGCCCGCTTTACCGCCTGACCCACTGGTCTGCCGTGTTCACCTGGCAAGGGGCGGCGCTCGCGGCGTTCGTGGTGGCCCTGCCCCTCATGGTGCGCGTCTCGCGCGCCGCCATCCAGTCGGTGGACCGCGATCTCATCCAGATCAGCGCCACCCTGGGCAAGTCGGAGTGGGACACGGCCTGGCACGTGGTGCTGCCGCTGGCGCGCCAGGGGATTCTGGCCGGACTGCTGCTGTCGTTCGCGCGGGCGCTGGGGGAGTTCGGCGCCACGCTGATGATCGCGGGCAACATTCCCGGCAAGACCAGCACGCTGCCGCTGTCCATTTACACGGCGTTCCAGAACGGCGACGACACGCTGGCGCAAACCCTGGCCCTGCTGCTCACGGTCATTTCAGGCGCCGTCATTTATTTTGCCAACCGCTGGACGGCGTCGCGATGGATGTAGCCCTGGACGTGCGCTTCAGGAAAACCCTGGGCGATTTTTCCCTGGACGTGTCCTGGCAGGCGGGATGTGAAATCGTGGTGCTGTTCGGCCCTTCCGGTGCGGGAAAATCCCTGACCTTCCAGACGCTGGCCGGACTGGTGACGCCCGACGAAGGGCGCATCCGGCTGGGGGAGGCGCTGCTGTTCGATTCGGAGAGCGGCGTCAACCGGCCGGTGCGCGAGCGCGAAGTGGGCTACCTGTTCCAGCATTACGCGCTCTATCCCCACATGAGCGCCCGCGACAACATCCGCTTTGCCCACCCCCACCCCGGCAGCCCGGAAGCGGCCCGGGAACTGGATGGCCTGCTGCAGCGTTTTCACCTGGAAGAAGTTGCCGGGCAATTTCCCCGTGCACTGTCCGGTGGCCAGCGCCAGCGCGTGGCGCTCGCGCGCGCGCTCATGCGCCGGCCGCGCTGGCTGTTGCTGGACGAGCCGCTGTCGGCGGTGGACCTTGCGGTGCGCCGACGCATTCGCGCGGAGCTCAAGCAGCTGCAGCGGACCCTTGCCATTCCCATGGTGCTCATCACCCACGATCTGGGCGAGGCCCTGGCCATGGCCGATCATCTGGTGATTTACGACGGCGGGCGCGTGGTGCAGGCCGGCACACCGTCCGCCATACTGCAAAACCCGGAAAACTCCGTGATCGCCGAATGGGCAGGCAGTGCCCTGGTGCATGGCGACCGGGTCTTTTCCTTCTAGGACGGCACATGAAAAAAACCAACGGCCTCACCGGCCGCCTGCTGCTGGAAAAGGACGGTGCCTCGTTCCTGGGGGAGCGGCGCGTGGCCTTGCTGGAAGCGATCGACCAGCACGGGTCGATTTCCGCCGCGGCACGGGCCGTGGGCATGAGCTACAAGGGGGCGTGGGATGCGGTGGACGCGCTCAACAACCAGTCCGACCAGCCCCTGGTGCTGCGCTCGGTGGGGGGCAGGGAGGGGGGCGGCACGCGCCTGACGGAAGAAGGACGGCGCATCGTGCAGCTGTTCCGTGCCGGGGAGGCCCAATACCAGCAGGTGCTGGACAGCCTGCTGCACGGGGCGGACCGGCTCGATGCCTTCCAGCAGGTGGTGCAGCGCTTTTCCATGCGCACCAGCGCGCGCAATCAGTTTGCGGGGAAAATCACGCGCCTGACGCGCGGGCCGGTGAACACGGCCGTGCAGCTCAAGCTTGATCGCAAAAACACCCTGCTCGTGGTGGTGACCAGCGAAAGCGCGACCGCGCTGGGCCTCAAGACGGGCCTTGAAGTCACGGCCCTCATCAAGGCGCCGGCGGTGTTGCTCACCACGGACACGAGTGCTGCCTTCAGCGCGGAAAACCGCCTGTGCGGCCGCATTGCCCGCATCCATCGGGGCGAAGTGGATGCGGAAGTGCGGCTTGCGCTGGATGAAGGAAAAACGGTCGTGGCCACGGTCACCCACGACACGGTGGAGCGCCTGGGGCTTGCCGAAGGCGTGCCGGCCTGCGCCCTGATTCCCGCCTCCAGCGTGCTGCTCGCGCTGCTGGGGTGAGTCGCCTCAGAACGGCGTGCGCGCCGTCAGCTGCCAGGCGTTGTTGAAGGTCCGGAACCCCCCCACCGTTTTTTCATAGCCTGCGCCGAGCACGAAGTTCAGGCGGTCGGTCACATGAAAGCGGCCCACGATCAGTTCGGGCGTCAGCACGGTCTGGTTGCGCCCGTTGTTGGGACCCGAGGCGAAATGGGTGAGCTGGGTTTCGATGGCCGGCCACCAGTATCGGGAGAAATGGCCCTGGAATGCGGTATTCCACACGATGGGTTCACCCAGGCGGGCCATGTCGCGGTCCGGCACGGTCATGGAAAGGGTGCTCTGGATGTCGAAGCCGGACTCGCGCGTGCCCCAGCCCTTGCCTGCGGCCAGCGTGGGAGTATAGAGGTAATGGTTGGTGGTGATGGCCGGGTCGCCCGTGGGTACGCCCACGCCCATGAAGGCGGTCACGATGTAGTTGCCGCTTTCTTCGTTGGCGGACAGCAGGCGGTATTTGAGCAGGAAGGTTTCGTCGGCCCAGCCGCTCACGGACACCCCTTTGGGCGCGTTATTGACCACGTATCCGGGCTGACCCACGATGAGTTCGGTATTGGCGGACGTGATCAGTTCAAGACCCTTGTTCAGGCCGTAGTTGCTGCTTTGGGCGCCGCCGGACTTGTACTGCTGCAGCTGGTCGTAACGGTATTCCTGTTCCAGGCGGGGGGTCACGGTGACCACCGGCGTCATCCAGTGCGGCTGCGATTCCTTGGCCGCATCGGAACGGGCAAACCAGTTCTTGAAAAAGTCGCCGCCGTCTGCGACGCCACCCGGGCTGCCGCCGTCGAAGGCGGGGAGGACGTCTTCGCTGGCCTGTGCCAGGGCGGGCATGGCGAGCGCCAGGGTTTGCAACAGGACAAGGGTCGGTTTCAGGGGTTTCATCGGTGCGGTTCTCCTGCGAAAGATTCGCTATTAACAAGACAATATAGCGAATTGTACAAAAGTATATAGCGCTTTGCCCTTGATCTGGATCAGGGCGGCCAGCAATCGTGGCGCTTGCCTGGCGCGCGCGCCCCGCTAGAATGGGGAAACGTTGACCAACAGGAGGGTGTATTCCATGGATTCCCAACATCGCCGCTGGCGCTTCTTTCGTGCGGGGGGGTTCGACCAGGTCCGGCTGGACCAGGCGGAGGAACTGCTGGCCATCGGGGAGCTCGACCAGAAACTGTGGGTGGCCCTGTCCTGTCCGGTCAATGGCATCCGGTTCGATGCGCGCACCCTGGCTTTCATCGACACGGACGGCAACGGCCACGTGCGCGCCAAGGAACTGATTGCCGCCGTGGAATGGGCGGCGTGCCGGCTGACGGACCCCACGCTGTTGGCGCGCGGGCTGGATGGCGTATCCCTGGCCGACATCCGCACCGATGGCGAGGAGTCGCGACGGATCGCGGAAGCGGCCCGCCTGCTGGCGGCCGACCTTGGCAAACCCGAAGGCGGACACCTGAGCGTGGAGGAGGTGGCGCTGGCCCAGGAACGGCATGCCGCCCGCCTGCAGGCGGCGTGGGAAGCGCAGGGCGCGGGTGTCTCTCCCCTGGGGGCGGACACGGAATCGGCGTTCCAGGCGCTCCAGGCCGTGGCCGCACGGGTGGACGATTTCTTTCTGCGCTGCCGCCTGAGCGCATTCGACGCGCAGGCGGAATCCGCCATGAACCCGGCCGAGGAGACCTGGCGTGTGCTCGCCGCGGCGCCGGTGATGCCGCAGGAGGCCCTGGCGGGCCTGCCGCTGGGTCGTGTGCATCCGGGCGCCCCTCTGCCCCTGGCGGCGGGAGCGAATCCGGCCTGGGCCGGGGCGCTGGCCACGCTGTCCCAGGCTGTGGTGATCCCCCTGCTGGGACCGCGCGAGACCCTGACGGAGGCGGAGTGGAACGGGCTCAAGGCGCGCTTTTCGGACTATGCCGCCTGGCAGTCGTCCCGTCCGGACCCGGCCGCCACGGACGATGGCGGACGCGACCTGGAACGGCTGGTGCGCTATGTGCGTGACTTGATGACGCTGGCCAACAATTTCGTGTCCTTCAGGGATTTCTACACGCGCCAGGGCAAGGCCACCTTCCAGGCCGGCACGCTGTATCTGGACGGGCGCTCCTGCGAGCTGTGCGTGACCGTGGCCGATCCGGCAAAACACGCCGTGCTGGCCACTCTCTCGCGCATCTGCCTGGTGTACTGCGAGTGCGTCCGGGGCGGGCGCAAGATGACCGTCGCGGCTGCTTTCACGGCGGGCGACTCGGACCAGCTGATGGTGGGGCGCAACGGCATCTTTTACGACCGCAACGACGAGGACTGGGACGCCACCATCGTCAAGATCATCGATCACCCCATCAGCCTGCGCCAGGCGTTCTGGTCGCCTTACAAGCGCCTGGCCCGGATGGTGGGCGAGCAGGTGCAGAAGCTCGCGGCAAGCCGTGCCAAGGACAACGAAACGCGCCTGTCCCAGGCGGCCTCGGATACGGTGCGCAAAAGTGCGGCACCAACCGCACCCGCGCCTGCGCCGCAGCCTTTCGACGTGGGCAAGTTTGCCGGCATTTTTGCGGCCATCGGCCTTGCCGTGGGCGCCATCGGTACGGCGCTGGCCTCCGTTCTGATGGGCCTGCTGTCCCTCAAGTGGTGGCAACTGCCTTTTGCCGTGGCCGGCGTGGTGGTGCTGATTTCCGGGCCTGCGGTTCTGATGGCCTGGTTCAAGCTGCGTGCCCGCAACCTGGGGCCGATCCTGGACGCCAACGGCTGGGCCATCAACGCGCGCGCCTGCATCAACATTCCTTTCGGAACTTCGCTGACCCAGGTGGCGCAATTGCCGCCGAATGCCGAACGGTCGCTGTCGGACCCCTATGCGGAAAAGAAGGTGCCGCTCTGGTATTACTTCGCGTTCGCGGCACTGCTGGTGCTGGTGATCCTGGTGTGGTGGATGGTTCGGCTGTTGCTGCACTGAGGCGGGGCGGCAGCCGCCGCCCCTTGCCCCGGTCGTGACCTGCTTACTGCTTGAGAGCTTCCACGGAGACCGTGACGGTCACGTCGTCGCCCACCAGCGGGGCGTACTTGCCCATGTTGAAATCGGTGCGCTTGAGGTGCGTGACCGCGTCCGCGCCGCAGGCTTCCTTCTTGGCCATGGGATGCACCATGCACTTGAAGGAGGTGATTTTCAGGACCACCGGCTTGGTGATGCCCTTCAGGGTGAGCTCGCCATCCACTTCGTCCGGCACGTCACCCTTGAACTTGATCTGGTGCGATTTGAAGGTGGCGGTGGGATAGGTTTCGGTGTCGAGGAAATCAGCGCCCTGGATGTGTTCGTTGAACTGGGGCGAACCGGTGCTGGCGGAGCGGGTGTCGATCACGATGTCGGCAGAGCCGGTCTTGGCGGCGGTGTCGAGCGTGATTTTTCCGGACACCTTGTCAAAGCGGCTCAACTGGGTGCTGTAGCCCATGTGGCTGTAAGAAAAACGGGCAAAGGTGTGATTGGGGTCGGTCACGTAGGTGCTGTCCTGGGCAAAAGCCGGTGCGGCAAAGGCAGCGGCCAGCACAAAGGCGGGCAGGGAACGGCGCATGGTTAGTCTCCTTGGGGCGATGGTTTCGGCGTCAGCCGTTGCGTTAAATAGTACGCACACGAACAATATAGCGGTTTCCCGTTTTCTTTGCAAGGTCCGGACCGCTGGCTGGAATTGCGAATTTCCGTCGAGATTTCACGCATTTGCGCGTAGAATGGGAGCGTTGGGATTTGCCCCGTCAGGAGCGACGCACCGCGCGCGCGAACCGTCCATGGATTTTTCCGAACTGAAATCCGTCTGTTGCGGATGCACCATCCGAGAGCTCTGTCTCCCTGCCGGGCTGACGGACCAGGAGGTGCTGCTGCTCGACCAGCACATGTCCCACCGGCAACCGGTGAAGAAAGGGGAATCCCTCTACCGGACCGGCGACACGTTCAAATCGCTCTATGCCGTGAGCACCGGGTTCTTCAAAACCAGCATCCTTCACGAAGACGGCCGGGCCCAGGTGACGGGCTTCCAGATGGCCGGTGAAATCCTGGGACTCGATGCCATCAGCGCCGACCGCCACGTGTGTGATGCCGTGGCCCTGGAAGACAGCGTGGTGTGTGAAGTGCCTTTCGACCGTTTCGAGGAGCTGGGCCAGCTCATGACCAACCTGCAACGCCGCTTCAACCGCACCCTGTCGCGCGAAATCGTGCGCGACCAGGGGGTCATGCTGTTGTTGGGCAGCATGCGCTCGGAAGAGCGGCTGGCGGCTTTCCTGGTCAACCTGGCCAAACGTTTTTCAGCCCGCAAACAGTCCAGCTCCGAACTGGTGCTGCGCATGACCCGGGAAGACATCGGCAGCTATCTCGGCCTCAAGCTTGAAACGGTGAGCCGGCTGCTGTCCCGCTTTCACGACGAAGGCCTGCTGGCCGTGCGCGGCCGCAACATCCAGATCCTCAATGCCGACGGCCTGAACCGCCTAGTCGGCGCTGCCTGATTCCCTCCGTTTAGAAAGTCCGGCCCGTTCCGTGGCCGGAATTTTCCTGCCGTGAAACTTACAATTTTTTGATCTTTATCAAAAAAACCTTTTGGCATCCTCCTTACGATGTACCCCAGAAGATGTAGCGCCGTCAGAGCGCACCAGATTTTTTTAACCGAGGGGGAAGGAAAGCCATGAATCAAAAAAGCACAACCTGCGTTTACTGGGCAGCGGCGGCAGCCGTTGCCGTTTCGGCCTTGGCCGCACCCGCTTGGGCTGACGACAGCCTGAGTCCGTGGCTGGTGCGCGTGCGCCTGCTGGACGTGGTCACGGACCGCAGCAATTCGGCCGGCGGCGGCGTGGCGAGCGACACGCTCAAAGTGTCCGACAAGGTCCAGCCTGAAGTGGACGTGAGCTACTTCTTTACCAAAAACATCGCGGCCGAGCTCGTCGCCACCTATCCCGTGAGCCACAACATCAACCTTTCCGGCACCGACATCGGCGGCCTGAAGGAACTGCCCCCCACCCTCAACCTGCAATACCACTTTGACGGGATGGGCACCTTCATGCCTTACCTGGGTGCGGGCGTCACGTACATGCGCACCTGGGATTCGAGCGCGGCCGGTGGCACGCTCACCACCTCCCAGAACAACTGGGGTGCGGACCTGCAGGCCGGCATGGATTACGCCCTCACCAAACACTGGCTGTTCAACGTGGACGTGAAAAAGATCTGGATCGACGCCAAGGTCCAAACCACGTCAGGCACGGATGTGCTGACGGCACACATCAATCCCTGGCTGCTCGGTGTCGGTTTCGGTTATCGCTTCTGAACTTCAGGATTGGGGCGGGCGCACCACGTGCACCGAACAGGGCGCCTGCTCCACCACGCGCGTCAGGAAAGACCGGTTGAAGCGGAACGCCGGCGACACATCCCGCGGCGCGGGGATGATCAGGGCATCCACGCTGTTGCGGCGGGCATAATCCAGCAGGCGCTGGGCCGGGTCGACTGATTCAAACACGTGCAGGGAAAGCCGTTCTTCCGGCACCTCCAGCTGGCGCGCCCAGTGATGCAGCGCAATGCGACAGGCGTGCTGTCGCTCTGAGGCGCTCGCGCCGCCGCCTTCTGCCGCATCTTCCAGCAACGCCACGCAGGCCAGCCGGCTTTCGGGATCGCGTTGCAGCACGCGCACCACCGCATAGCGCAAAGCCCGCAGCAGCGCTTCGTCCGGTTCGTACGGGTCGAAGGCCACCAGGAACAGCGGAGCCACTTGTGCCTGTTCGCTCGGGCTCAGGGGCTTCGCGCGGCGCTTGCCGGCGCCATTCGGCTCCTGTCGCCAGGAGCGCCACAGGCGTTCCAGCCAGCCATCCTTTTCCAGCCGGGTCGCCCGTTCGGTCAGG
>JAGWTQ010000065.1 GCA_028868905.1 Betaproteobacteria bacterium | reverse complement strand
GACTTTCCGGGTTTGGGCGCTGCGGGGCTGGCATTTCTCATCATGGGGGCCGGAGGCCTGGGCTGTTTTCTGGGCGGGGCCTGGGCCCGTCGCGTGGGCAGCGCACGCGTGGCGGCATCGGCCTTGTTCCTGTCCGGGTTGTGCTGCTTCCTGTTCGCAGCCGGCGCAGCGACCTGGCCCGCCGCCTGGTTGCTGCCGCTGCTTCTGCTGTGGGGCGCCACCGTGGTGGCCGATTCCCCGCATTTTTCGGCGCTTTCGGCGGCCGCCTGTCCACCCCACTTGGTGGGTAGCGCGCTGGCCCTGCAAAACGCCATCGGTTTTTCCATCACCGTGGCGGCGATTGCGCTGACCACCCAGGCCGTAAGCGGCTGGGGCACGGCAGTGGCCTGGTTGTTGCTGCCCGGGCCGGTGCTGGGACTTGCAGGTTTTTTGCCATTGCTGAGCACTGCGCGCGAGCGCGAGGGAGTGTAAAAGCACGCTGTTTGGCATGCCCTTTGCTTTTGTCATGGTGGACCCGGTTTTCCCGCAACGCGCTCTGCGAAATGCGGTGCCCTGAAACCGGCTGACATCGACACTACGGATGAGGAATGCCCCATGACAACCACACAAGCGCCCGCCAGTGGCCGCGAACGCTGGATTCAACTGCTGCTCGGCCTGATTTGCATGATGGCCATATCCAGCCCCCAGTACACCTGGACCCTGTTCACCAAACCCCTGATGGGGGCTCTGGGTGCCAAGCTGTCGGAAATCCAGGTGACTTTTTCCATTCTCATCGTGCTACAAACGTTCCTCTCGCCGGCCCAGGGTTTTCTGGTGGACCGTTTCGGACCGCGCTTCCTGATTTCCGCAGGCATCCTGCTGACGGGACTGAGCTGGGTCATGGCTGCCAATGCCACGACTGTCACCCAACTGTACCTGACTTACGGACTGTTCGGCGGCGTGGGAAGCGGTATCGTCTACATCGGGATCGTGAGCCAGATGGTCAAGTGGTTCCCGGAGCGGCGCGGGTTTGCGGTGGGCATGGTGGCTGCCGGCTACGGGTTCGGTGCCATTGCCACCACGTTTCCCATCGCCAGCAGCATCGCCCAGCACGGGTACCAGACCACGCTGTGGGTGTTCGGCCTGGCATTTGGCATCGTGGGCCTGCTGGCGGCCCAGGGGCTCAAGCGCCCTGCGCGGGAAGTTGAAGCGCTGGTCAGCGGACACCGTGAACAGATGGCCGGCGCATCGCCCGCGGCGATGCTGAAGACGCCGGTGTTCTGGCTCATGTTCGTCATGATGGCCATGATGTCCACCTCCGGTCTCATGGTCATTTCCCAGACGGCTGCCTTTGCCCGCGATTTCGGGGTGGCCACCATCACGGTCATGGGCATGGCGGCGCTGCCCTTGGCCCTGACCGTGGATCGCTTCACCAACGGCCTGACCCGGCCTTTCTTCGGCTGGATATCCGACAACATCGGGCGGGAAAACACCATGTTCATCGCATTCCTGCTGGAAGGGCTTGCCATGCTGGCCTGGCTGCAGTTCCGCGACGACCCGGTGCTGTTCGTGCTGTTGTCCGGTGTGGTGTTTTTCGGGTGGGGTGAGATTTTTTCCCTCTTTCCTTCCACCTTGACCGATACTTTCGGTGAACGCCACGCCACGGCAAATTACGGGTTCCTCTACATGGCCCAGGGCGTGGGTTCCGTGCTGGGCGGCCCCATGGCGGCCCAACTGCATGAAGCCACCGGCAGCTGGATTCCGGTGTTCGGCGTGGTCATCACGCTCGACATCCTGGCGGCGGTGCTGGCCCTGGTGGCCCTGAAGCCCCTGCGTCGCCGACGCTCGCATTTTTGATCTGAGGAGAAGGCATGTTGCAAACGACATTGGGTACGCGGGGGATGGTGACGGCCCCGCACGCCCTGGCAGCCCAGGCGGGACTCGACGTCCTGCGCCGGGGCGGCAATGCGATTGAAGCCATGGTGGCGGCCGCGGCCGCCATTGCGGTGGTGTATCCCCACATGAACAGCATCGGCGGAGACGGATTCTGGACCATCGTGCCGCCTTCGGGGGAACCGCTGGCCATCAGCGCCTGCGGCGGCGCCGCGGCGGCGGCCAGCATCGAAGCCTACCGCGCCCGCGGCATGGCGTCCGTACCTGCCCGCGGCCCCTGGGCTGCCAACACGGTGGCAGGCACCGTGGGGGGCTGGCAGGCTGCGCTCGACCTGTCGCAGCGCTGGGGCGGACGTCTGCCGCTGTCCCTGTTGCTGTCCGAAGCGATCCGGTATGCCGAAGAGGGGATTCCGGTGACGCTCAGCCAGTCGGCGCTGACCGCCAAAAAACGGACCGAACTGCAAGACCAGCCCGGCTTTGCCGACACGTTCCTGCCGCAGGGCCAGATCCCGCGTCCCGGCGAGCGGTTCCTGCAGCCGCGTCTGGCCCGCACCTTGCGGCGCCTGGCAGAAGAGGGACTGGACAGCTTCTACCGCGGGCCCCTGGCGGCGGACATCGCGGCCGACCTGGCGCGCATCGGTTCGCCGCTGGCGGCGCAAGACCTGGCCGATTACCGGGCTCAGGTGGTGACGCCCTTGCGGCTTGCCCATGGGTGCGGCGAATTGTTCAACATGACCCTGCCCACGCAGGGCGTGGTGTCGCTGGCCATCCTCGGCATCGCGGAACGGGCGGGGCTGGCCGCAGTGGTGCCGGAAAGCGCCGATTACGTGCACCTGCTGGTGGAATCCACCAAGCAGGCCTTTTCGCTGCGCGACCGTTACGTCACCGATCCCGGCGAATGCCCGGTGAACCCCCAGTCACTGCTGGAGGCTGCACGCCTGGATGAACTCGCCGCAGCCATCCGGCCGGACCGGGCCGCACCGTGGGGAGCAGGCAAAGGGCCGGCCGACACCATCTGGATGGGCGCCATCGACGACCAGGGGCTCGCCGTGTCCTTCATCCAGAGCATCTACCACGAGTACGGCAGCGGCTGCGTGCTGCCGACAACCGGCATCAACTGGCAGAACCGCGGGGCTTCCTTCAGCCTGGATCCGTCGGCGCTGCTGGCCCTGCGCCCGGGCAAGCGGCCGTTTCATACGCTTAATCCGGCGGCGGCCCGCTTGTCCGACGGTCGCGTGATGGTGTACGGCACCATGGGCGGTGACGGCCAGCCCCAAACCCAGGCGGCAGTGTTCACGCGTTACGCGCTGTTCCGGCAGCCCTTGCAGCAGGCCGTGACGGCGCCCCGCTGGTTGCTGGGGCGAACCTGGGGCCAGACCTCCGACACCCTCAAGCTGGAAACGCGTTTCCCGGCCGAAGTGGTGAACGAACTGCGCGCGCGCGGACATGAAGTGGAACTGCTGCAGGATTTCGACGAGACCGTAGGACATGCGGGCGCCGTGGTGCGTCATCCGGACGGCTGGCTGGAAGGGGCTACCGACCCGCGTTCCAACGGCGGGGTGGCGGCCTACTGAAGCGTCCGGTAGATCCCGATGAACGCGGGTCCCACCAGGACCACCAGCAGTCCCGGGAAAATGCAGAACACGAGCGGGAACAGCAGCTTGAGACCGATCACCGCTGCGGCCCGCTCCGCCGAACGGCGCCGTTCGCGGCGCACCTGTTCGGCCTGGGCCGCGAGCGCGTCGCTCACGCGTGTGCCGAACCGTTCGGCCTGGGCCAGCAGTGACACCAGGCTGTCCACGGCCGGTACGCCGATGCGCCAGGCAAAGTGGCGCAAGGCGATCAGGCGTCCGCGTCCGGCTTCCAGCTCGAAGGACAGCGCGTGCAGTTCCTGCGCAAGCAGCGGGGAAAAGCGCGCGAACTCCCGTGCCAGCCGTCCGAACGATTGTTCCAGCGACAGGCCGGCTTCCAGGCACAGCATCAGCAGGTCCAGCAGGTCCGGCAGCGCCTGGGTGATGACGGCTTGCCGCCGTCGCACCTGCAGCCGCAACCACAGCGCCGGCAGGCCGTAACCGCAGGCGCAACCCGCCAGGCAGCCGGCTGCGCGCAGCAGGGCCGGGTGCCCGGCCGGCAGCGAGGGCAGCAACAGGGCCCCGGACATCAGCAGCAGGGCGCCAGCCCAGCGGGCGGCGCGATAACGGGTCCATGCGCCGGGGTCGCGCCATCCGGCGCGCAGCAACGCAAGGTGCGGGCCTCCTGGGCGGGTCCGGGCCGGGGAGGAGGGTGCCAGTCGCCCGCTCATGTGAGGTCCAGGTCCGTGATGCGGGCCATGAGAAAAATCCCGAGCACCCAGAAGGCCAGGGCGCCGATGGCCACCTGCCGGCCCACCGGATCCTGCAGCAGCAGGTCGAGCAGCCCCGGATGAAGCCACTGGGCCAGCGCGGCGCACAGCACCGGCAGGACGCTCAGAATCCAGGCCGACAGCCGCCCCTCGGCCGACAGCACGCGAATCTGGGCGCGCAGTCCGGCCCGTTCGCGCATGAGGGAGGCCAGCCGGTCGAACACGCGGGTGATGTCGCCGCCGGTCTCCCGGTGCAGCGTGGTGGCCACGATGAACGTCTGCAGGTCCGGCAGGGGGACGCGCGTCCCCAGATGCTGCAGGGCCAGCGGCAGTCCCGCGCCGAAACCGATTTCTTCCGCAGTCAGCTTCAGTTCATGGGCCACCGGGTCCTGCAGCGCGCCGGCCGCCATTTCCACGGCATGGGTCAGGTCGTGGCCCGCGCGCAGGGCGCGGCTCAGGAATTCGACGGCATCGGGCAACTGGGCCTCGATCCGGCGCAGCCGCTTGCGCTGCAGCCAATGCCGCAACGGGCGCAGCCGGTCGGCCCAGCGGTGGTCGTGAGCGGGCAGGCGCAAGGGCGGGGCAGGCGGCGCCAGCGGAACCGGTTCCCCAAACCAGCGCGAGACCCGGGTTTTCAGTTGCCGCTGGGCGCCGAACTGACGGTCCCACCCGGCGCGCAGCAGCTCCAGTAGAAGCAGCGTCAGCGCAAACAGGGCGGCCGCGAAGGTTGCGAGGGCGCCGTTCATGAAAGCAGTCCTTCCGCGCACAGGGACGTGCCCTGCAAACGCGAGGCAAAGGCGGAGGGTTCGGCACCGGCCTGGAAGGACCCCGCGATACGCCCGTCGCTGCCGTAGCCGTGCGCAACGAAGCGGAACTGCGGGCGGATCCGGAATCCCGCGCCGCGGCGGCCGCACAGTTCGGCGATGGCCGTGATCCTGCGGCTGCCGTCGGGCAAGCGCGCGGTTTGCACGATCACCTGCAGGGCGCTGCTGATTTGCGCGCGGATATTGGCTTCCGACAGGCCGCCATGGCCCAGCGCCACCATGTTTTCCAGGCGCACCAGCGCATCGGCCGGCGAGTTGGCGTGCAGCGTGGTGAGCGAACCGTCATGGCCGGTATTCATGGCCTGCAGCATGTCCACCGCTTCCGCTCCGCGCACTTCCCCTACGATGAGCCGGTCCGGGCGCATGCGCAAGGCGTTTCGCACCAGCTGGCGTGCCGTGATTTCGCCCTGGCCTTCCAGGTTGGCCGGACGCGTTTCCAGGCGCACCACATGCGATTGGCGCAGGCGCAGTTCGGCGGCGTCTTCGATGGTGATGAGGCGCTCGCGCGGGGCGATGAACCCGGACAGTACGTTGAGCAGCGTGGTTTTGCCGCTGCCCGTTCCGCCGGAAATCAGGATGTTGAGCCGCGCTTCCACGTAACGTTGCAGGCGTTCGCCCATCTCCTGCGTGAGGCTGCCTTCGCAGGTCAGGCGCTCCAGGGTGAGCGGTATGGGTGCGAAACGGCGGATGGACAGCATGGGGCCGTCCAGGGCCAGCGGCGGAATGATCACGTTCACGCGTGAGCCGTCGGCCAGGCGCGCGTCCACCATCGGGCTCGATTCGTCGATGCGGCGCCCGACGCGCGAGACCATCCGTTCGATGGTGCGCACGAGGTGCGCGGCGTCCTCGAACTTCCGGTTCTCGAGGCTCAGGCAGCCGCTCCGTTCCACATAAATCTGATCCGGTCCGTTCACCAGGATGTCCGAAACGGCAGGGTCCTGCAGCAGCGGCTCGAGCGGTCCCAATCCCAGCATCTCGTGCTGGATGTCCTCCACCAGTTGCCGGTGTTCCGCGGCATTGATGGCGGCGCGTTCGGAGGCCAGGCGCGCTTCCACCCAGGACTTCACTTCGGCGCGCTGGCGCTCGGGCGTCAGGCGCTGCAGACGGGCCAGGTCGTACTGGTCGAGCAGCTGGTGATGGATTTTGAAACGGAGGGCCGGCAGGGTTGTCATGGGCATTTCTCAGGAGGTGGGGGGATTCCAGCGCCATTGCTTGCGCCACCAGCGCTGCAGGATGCCGCTGGCCGCATCCGGTGGTTCCGGTTGGCGGACCAGTGCGGCGGCCAGCCGGACCAGGGTGCGCTGCCAGGGATGGCCTTGCGGGTGTGGCAGCGGAACCGCGAAATCCGGGTGTTCCGGCAGGCGGTGCTGCAGGCGCGTGCCCAGCACCTGTTCCAGCAGGTCGAGCGGTGCCTGGTGCCGGGGGTCCATGCGGTTGAGAACGGGCAGCACCCGTTCGGGCCCGATGCCGGCTTCCAGCAGGGCAACCAGCAGGCGGCGTGCGTCGCGGATCATGGCCAGGGTGGGCTGGAACACCGGCATCACGCGGTCCGCGTCCTGCAGCAGCGCCAGCAGCGGCGGATTGAGCTGGCGCCCGCAGTCGCACAGGATGCAGTCGAACCGCGCGCGGGCCAGAGCCATCAGGCGCTGCACGGTGGTGAGTTGCAGGGGGGGCGGCAGGCTGGGCATTTCCGCGGCGGCCAGCACGGCCAGGCGCGGGTGCGGACGCAGCAGTGCCGAATCGAGCAGGGCGCCGTCCAGCCGTTCGGGCTGGCGCAGCAGGTCTCCCAGGTGGGCGTGCGGATCTTCGGTGGACAGCAGCAGCGCCGCGTCGCCGAAAGGGTGGACCCAATCCACGATCAGGACGTTGAGCTGCCAGCGTTCGGCCAGCAGTCGTCCCAACTGGACCGTGAGCAGGGTCGTTCCCACGCCGCCCTTGCAGCTCAACAGGGCGAACACGCGGCCGTGGGAGGAGGCGGGGGAAGTCATACCGCTCACCCCGAAGCCGCGCCGGCGCCCTCGAGCGGCACCGTGGCCGGCGACAGGGGCAGGAACAGGGTCAGCGGCAGGCCCGGAATGCCCACCGGCAGGTAGCGCAGGGGTTGGCAGGGATCGCTGCCGGGCTGGCACAGGGTGGCCTGGACGGCCGTGATGCAGGGCGCCAGCCCCTGCGAACAGTTCCACTGGTTCTGGGCCGCGCTGGCAGGCAGCGCGCCGGCGGGCGTGAGAGCGCCGTAGGGACCGTTCATGAAGCGGATGGAAACGCTTGCGGCCGTGATTTCGCCCAGGGCCGGAAAAGCGGCGCTGTCGCCGGTGGCTTCCGGGTGCAGCACGGCATCGTTGCGGGCGTAGGGCAGTGCGTAAAAGCCCAGCACGGCGGCATCGCGCGCCGCGCGCCGCGTGACCTCCAGGGCGGAGTTCCAGGCCAGGAATATCCGCCCCAGCTCCAGCGTGCCAAACACCAGCATCAGCAGCACGGTGCCGGTGAGCGCAAATTCCACCGTGGTGGCGCCGCCTTGTGTGCGGTCATTGGGGCGCATAGCGGTAGAGGGCGCTCGCCGCGAGGGTCGGCGGCCCGGAAAACGTTTGCCCGGTCCCGTTGCCGGAAGGAAAAAAGAACGGAAACGCCAGGCCCGCCGTTTGGGGCAGCGTCACCACCGCCTGCACGAAGCCGAGCGATGCGTCGGCCGGCGCGGAAGCGCCGGGCTGGCAGTAGGCGGGCGTCGTGCCGAAGGCGCTCAGGGTGGCGTCCAGGCAGTGCAGCTGGATGTTGCCGGGAGAGATGCCGGCGATGCCCGCAGCCTGCAGGTCCTGCAGCATCTGGGCGGAAACTCCGGCGAGCTGTTGTCCGAATTGCGCGGCAGGAGCCAGGCTCAGGGCGCGGGCGCCCGACTGGGCAGTGCGCTGCAGCGCATTCTGCAGGCGGTAGAGCTGGCCGAACTGGAAGGCGAACGCGGCAAGCGTGGCCAGCAGCGGCAGGATCAGCGCCAGCTCCACCGTGGCGCTGCCCCGTTCGCCCGGGCCTGCGGGCGGTTGAAGCAACCTGGTCATCGGTCGGTGCAGTCTCATCGGTAGAGGAGCGGTGCCGCGGGTGAAACCCGCCCGCCCACGGCGTAGCCATAGGGTGTGAGTGCCGTGGGTCCGGCACCCAGCAGGGCCAGTGCCTGGGCGAAGTAGGGCGTGAGCGCGGGCTGGGCGCCGCTGTCCACTTCCAGGAAGCGCAGCCCCGTGCCGTCCGTGACGCCGGTGGTGGCGGCATTGGCGGTGGCCCCCACAAAGGTGCAGGAAGGGCTTTGCGCAACCCAGTGTGGCGCGGTGACGAAGCCGCCCGACAGCGCGCTGGACGCGCTGTCGGGGTTGGGGCAGGAGCCCACCCGGAAGGTGGCTCGGGCCGGGTCCGGCGCCGTGTTGTTCTCCAGCGTCAGGCGGTAGCGTTGCAGCACCTGCTGGGCCACCAGCACTGCATTGACGGTGCCGGCCACGGTGTCGTTCAGTTCGCGCGCGCCGGCGAGCGCGGCCGCATCCGCAGCCCCCTGCAGCGTGCTGCGCGCCAGGTACAGCCTTGACAGGTCGATGGCCAGCGCCAGAAACCCCAGCAGCACGGCCAGCACGGTGGCAAACAACAACGTGATGGCGCCCGCCTGCGAATTCATGGGTGCCCCTCCAGGCGGCCGCCCAGCAGCCGCTGCACTGGCCCCGGTTCATGGTAGCCGTCCGTGGGCAGCACGGGCGGCGCATCGGAGGGCTGCATCAGGTGCGGCGTTACCACGAACACCAGTTCGGTCTTGTCGCTCTGGAAATCGGGGCTGCGGAAGAGGGCGCCCAGCAGTGGAATTTCTCCCAGGAACGGCACGGCATTGACGCTGGCGGTGACGTTGTTGCGCACCAGCCCGCCAATCACGAAATGCTCGCCGTCCCGCAGTTGCACCGTGGTGCTGGCGCGCCGGGTGGTGAAGGTGGGCAGGATGGTGGGGGCAAGCCCCGACCCGCTGCCCACCGTGATGCCCTGGGGGTTGAGTTCGGATACTTCGGGCGAGACCGTCAGCCAGATCTGGTCCCCTTCCAGCACCTTGGGCAGGAAATGCAGGGAGACGCCGTATTCCTGCTCCGTCAGCGTGACCATGCTGCCGCCCATGCCGTTGGGCGTGCTGGTGGGGATGAACACCTTGCCGCCCGCCAGAAAATGGGCCTCCTGCCCGCTCAGGGCCATCACGGTGGGTTCGGCCAGGATCTTGACCAGG
>JAGWTQ010000064.1 GCA_028868905.1 Betaproteobacteria bacterium | reverse complement strand
AAGGCAAGGTGGTGTTCGTGGCCGGGGCCCTGCCGGGAGAAACCGTGCGCGCCCGCGTCACCCGCCGCAAGGCCCAGTTCGACCAGGCCGTGGCGGAACGGGTGCTGCGTCCCGGACCTTCCCGCGTGACGCCGCGCTGTCCCCATTTCGGCGTGTGTGGCGGCTGCAACATGCAGCATGCCGACGCTGCGGCGCAAATCGCTTTCAAGCAGCGCATCCTGGAAGACAACCTGGAACGCATCGGGCGCGTGCGGCCCGAGGCGCTGCTGCCCACGCTGCAGGGGCCGACCTGGGGCTACCGCCAGCGCGCGCGCCTGTCGGTGCGGTGGGTAGCCAAGAAAGGCGGCGTGCTGGTGGGATTCCACGAAAGACATTCCAGCTTCGTGGCCGACATGACACGGTGCGAAATCCTGCCGCCCGCCGTGTCGGCCCTGCTGGTTCCGTTGCGCGAGCTGGTCATGACACTGTCCATCCGCGACCGCCTGCCCCAGGTGGAAGTGGCGCAGGGCGATGCCGTGACGGTGCTGGTGCTGCGCGTGCTCAACCCGCTCACGGCGGAAGATGAAACGGCTTTGCGCGCCTTTGCCGAGCGCTGGCAGGTGCAGGTGTGGCTGCAGCCCAAGGGGCCGGATTCGGTGTTTCCCTTCCACCCGCGGGAAGCTCCGGAATTGGCTTACCGGTTGCCCGAATTCGGCGTGGTGATGCCTTTCGGGCCCACGGAGTTCACCCAGGTCAACGCCGCCATGAACCGCAGCCTGGTGGGGCGCGCCGTGCGCCTGCTCGATCCGCAGCCGGGAGAGCGGGTGCTCGATCTGTTCTGCGGCTTGGGCAATTTCACGCTGCCGCTGGCCCGCAGCGGCGCCTTCGTCACGGGGGTGGAGGGCAGCGCCGCCCTGGTGGCCCGTGCCGGGGAAAATGCCGCGCGCAACGGCCTGTCGGACAATACCCGGTTTCTGGCGGCCAACCTGTTTGAAGTGACGGAAGAGCAGCTCGCGTCCTGGGGGCCGGTGGACAAGCTGCTCATCGACCCGCCGCGTGACGGGGCGGTGGAAGTGGTGAAATCGCTCGGGGGCCTGCTGCCCCGGCGCATTGTCTATGTGTCCTGCAGTCCCGCCACGCTCGCGCGCGACGCGCAGATCCTGGTGCACCAGCAGGGGTATAAATTAAGGGCCGCAGGGGTGGTCAACATGTTTCCCCATACGGCCCATGTGGAATCACTCGCGCTGTTCGAGCGCGAGTGACGGTGAATCAGCGGCGGTCGCCGCCAAAGACGCCCAGGATTTCCAGCAGGCTCACGAAAATGTTGTAGATGTTCATGTACAGGCTCAAGGTGGCCGTGATGTAGTTGGTTTCGCCGCCGCGCACGATCTGGTTCACGTTGAACAGGATCATGAGCGAGGAGAACAGCATGAAACCGCCGCACAGCACGAGCTGCAGCATGGGCAGGCGCAGGAAGATGTTGGCCACCACGGCGATCATCAGCACGACGGCACCCACGGTCAGGAAGTTGGCCATGCCGCTGAAGTCGCGCTTGGACGTGCTGGCGATGCCGGCCAGGGTGAAAAACACCGCTGCCGTGCCGCCGGCCGCCAGGGCAATCAGCTGCGCGCCGTTGCGGAAGGCCAGCGTGAACTGCAGCAAGGGTCCCAGCATGATGCCCATCACGAAAGTGAGGGCCAGCAGCAGGTACACCCCGGTGGTGCTGTATTTGTTGGCTTCGATGGCAAAAAACAGGCCGTAAATCGCGCCCAGGAACAGCAGGCTCGACAGGATGGGGCTTGCGGCCATGAACGCAAAGCTCATGTTGATGCCGACCAGGGCGCCGATCGCGGTGGGAATGAGAGACAACCCCAGCAGCCAGTAGGTGTTGCGCAACACGCGGTGCTGGACCGAATCAAGCGCGCCCGCCTGGGTGTAGGTGTTAATTTCTCTTTGCATATCAAGGAGCTCCTTTTAGTGTTTGCCGCCCATCAGGCGGCTGCAGACCCTGTTAAGACTACGTCAGGGGCCTGGAAGTTGCAAGTTGGGTTAAAATGGCCGGCTGGGAAGCGTGGCCGAGCGGTTTAAGGCACTGGTCTTGAAAACCAGCGATGGGAAACCATCCGTGAGTTCGAATCTCACCGCTTCCGCCAAGTCTTTTGCCACCCCTCCAGCGGCTATTTGTGCGGGGTGTGCGATTCCAGGCGCGCACGCAGTTCGCGCGCCGATTCCAGCAGTCCTTCGTAGCCGTCGCGCAACTGGTCGGGCAGGGCGGGGTCTCCCACCAGCACGCCCAGGGTTTCCGTTACGCTGTAGAGCAGTCCCTTGGCGGCGCCGGTGGCGATGCTGCCGCTGTGGATGGCGTGCTCCAGGTGGTCAAGGGCGGCTTCCAGGTGTTCGGGTTGGGTGTCGTTCGGTGTCGTCATGGAATTATCGGGTGCGGTATTTGTAAGCCATGTGCCAGCCGCCGACCGCGGCCGCCCAGGCGAGCGCCTTGGCCACGTCCGACTGGATGATCAGCAGGTCCATCTGCAGGGCCAGGGCGAAAATTGTGAGATTGAGCGCGATGATGGAAAACAGCGCGAAAATGACATTGAATGCCCCAAACATGATGGCCCCTCCCCCCGGTGTATCACTGTATTGACTGCGTGTTGTGCGTCCAGAATGACGCAAAGGGGGCGGCAATGCAAGGGTGGGGCAAAAAGGGTCCCCCCAGGATGGAAGGCCTGGAGGGAACGGGGGAAATCAGGAAGGACGGATTTCGCGCACGGCTTCGCGCACCACGGGCTTGAGTTCCTGGTCGCCGTGGGCCTTCAGGTATTCCAGGAATGAGCGCTGCATGCGCGGCTCCCAGAATTTCTTGATGTGGGTGGCCACGTCTTTCGCGGCCTGGTGCTGGTCGGGCATGACTTCGAAGAAGGCGCCAATGTCGTTGGCCATGCGGACGAGGTGTTCGGAAGTGGTGGCGGTTGTGCTCATGAGGTGCGTTCTCTTCTCGTTCGGATCAAAGTTCAGTCAGTCGTTCGGGGTGCGCGTAGGCCACATGGTGGCTGTTGCGGGCAAACCCCGCCAGGGTCAGGTTGAATTGCTCGGCCATGCGCACGGCAAGTGCCGTGGGCGCGGAAATGGCCACCAGAATGCCCACCCCCATCTGGATGGTTTTCTGGACCATTTCGTAGCTGGCGCGGCTCGTGATGAGCACGCTGCCGCGGGAAAAATCGGTGCCGGCCCGGGCCAGCGCCCCAAACAGCTTGTCCAGGGCGTTGTGGCGACCCACGTCTTCGCGTGCCATCGCCACGCGGCCTTCGGCGTCGAGCCAGAAGGCGGCATGGGTGGCGCCGGTGGCCTGCTGTAGCGACTGGTGTCGCGGCAGGTCGGCCAGGGCGGCGGCAAGCGCACGCACGGACAGGGTCTGGGTGGAAGTCACGTCGGCCATGGGACGGAACACCTGGGCCAGGCGTTCCGTGCCGCACAGGCCGCAGCCCGTACGCCCCGCCAGGTTCTGGCGTTTGCTTTCCAGGCGGGCGAAGCGCTCGTCCGGAATGGTCACCTGAACCCGGATGCCGGCGCTGTATTCCTCCAGCGTGACGGACGTGATTTCATCCGCGCGCGCCACGATGCCTTCCGTCAGCGAAAACCCGGTGACGAAATCCACCAGGTCCGCCGGCGTGGCCAGCATCACCACGTGAGGCACCCCGTTGTACTCGATGCCGATCGGTGTCTCTTCAGCCACCTGGTCCCGCGACGGCGCGTAGCCGTCTTTCCAGCGCGCCACGTCAAGGGCGTGCAGGACGGGGGTATCGAGGGGCAGCGGGGCGTCCACGGGTTTTTCTCCCAACTCAGCGTCCGGCGGCCACTTCCGCAGCCACTTTTTCCTTCAGCAGGCGCAGCTGTGTTTCGTTGAAGCGGTGGTAGTTTTCCTGCCACTCCGATGTTTGCTTCACCTTGGTGATCTGCACGGCGGTTACCTTGTATTCCGGGCAGTTGGTGGCCCAGTCGGAGTTTTCCGTGGTGATCACGTTGGCGCCTGATTCCGGGAAGTGGAACGTGGTGTACACCACGCCCGGCTGCATGCGTTCGGTCACGCGCGCGCGCAGCACGGTTTCGCCGGCGCGGGAGGCGATGCCCACCCAGTCGCCGTCCGCAATGCCACGTTCTTCGGCGTCGTGCGGATGGATGTCCAGGCGGTCCTCCTCATGGAACTTGACGTTTTCGGTACGCCGGGTCTGCGCGCCCACGTTGTACTGGGACAGGATGCGTCCCGTGGTGAGCAGCAGCGGGTACTTGGGCGTGACTTTTTCGTGGGTCGGCACGTACTGCGTGGGCAGGAAACGGCCCTTGCCGCGCACGAAGCGGTCGATGTGCATGAGCGGCGTCCCGATCTCCGAAGTCTGGTCGTTGCAAGGCCACTGCACGCTGCCCAGCCGTTCGATCTTGTCGAAGTTCACGCCCGCGAACGTGGGGGTGAGGCGCGCGATTTCATCCATGATTTCGGACGGGTCGTTGTACTGCATGGGGTAGCCCAGGGCGTTGGAAAGCGCCACGGTCACTTCCCAGTCGGCCAGGCCGGCCTTGGGCGGCATCACCTTGCGCACGCGGGAAATGCGGCGTTCCGCGTTGGTGAACGTGCCTTCCTTCTCGAGGAAGCTCGAGCCGGGCAGGAACACGTGGGCATACTTGGCGGTTTCGTTCAGGAACAGGTCCTGCACCACGATGCATTCCATGGCTTCCATGGCCGCGATCACGTGCTGGGTGTTGGGATCGGACTGCACAATGTCTTCGCCCTGGCAGTACAGGCCCTTGAAGGTGCCGTCCAGCGCGGATTCGAACATGTTGGGAATGCGCAGACCCGGCTCCTTGCGCAGGGACACGCCCCAGTCCTTTTCGAACAGGCTGCGGGTGGCGTCGTCCGACACATGGCGGTAGCCCGGGAACTCGTGCGGGAAGGAACCCATGTCGCAGGAACCCTGCACGTTGTTCTGGCCGCGCAGCGGGTTCACGCCCACGCCTTCGCGGCCGATGTTGCCGGTGGCCATGGCCAGGTTGGCAATGCCGATCACTGCGGTGGAGCCTTGCGCATGTTCCGTCACGCCCAGGCCGTAGTAGATGGCTGCGTCGCCGCCGGTGGCGTACAGGCGGGCCGCTTCGCGCACCAGCTGGGCCGGCACGCCGGTCACCGGCTCCAGCGCTTCGGGGCTGTTGGCGGGACGGGCCACGAACTCCTGCCACACCTTGAAGGAATCGAGGTCGCAGCGTTCGTTGATGAAGGACTGGTTGAGCAGGCCTTCGGTCACGATCACGTGGGCGAGCGCGCTCACCATGGCCACGTTGGTGCCGGGGCGCAGCTGCAGGTGGTAATCGGCGCGGATGTGCGCGCTTTTCACCAGATCGATCTGGCGTGGATCGACCACGATCAGCTTGGCGCCTTCACGCAGGCGTTTCTTCATGCGCGAGCCGAACACCGGGTGGGCGTCGGTGGGGTTGGCGCCGATCACCAGGATCACGTCGGATTTTTCCACCGACTTGAAGGTCTGGGTGCCGGCGGAAGTGCCGTAGGTCTGGCCCAGGCCGTAGCCGGTGGGCGAATGGCAGACGCGGGCGCAGGTGTCCACGTTGTTGTTGCCGAACGCGGCGCGGATGAGTTTCTGCACCAGGTAGGTTTCCTCGTTGGTGCAGCGCGAGGAGGTGATGCCGCCCACGGAATCCTTGCCGTAGGTCTGCTGCAAGCGGTGGAATTCGCCGGCGGCGTAGTTGATGGCCGTGTCCCAGCTTACTTCCTGCCACGGATCCGTGATGTTCTTGCGGATCATGGGTGTGAGAATGCGGTCCTTGTGCGTGGTGTAGCCCCAGGCAAAGCGGCCCTTGACGCAGGCGTGGCCTTCGTTGGCCTTGCCGTCCTTCCAGGGGGTCATGCGCACCACTTCGTTGCCTTTCATGTCGGCCTTGAAACCGCAGCCTACGCCGCAGTAGGCGCAGGTGGTGATGACGCTGTGGTCGGGCTGGCCCGCGTCGATGATGGATTTTTCCATCAGGGTCGCGGTCGGGCAGGCATTGACGCAGGCCCCGCAGGAAACGCATTCCGATTCCAGGAACGGCTGGCTTTCGCTGGGCGATACGCGTGAGGCGAAACCGCGGCCGGAAATGGTGAGGGCGAAGGTGCCCTGGGTTTCCTCGCAGGCGCGCACGCAGCGGTTGCACACGATGCACTTGGACGGATCGTAGGCGAAGTAGGGGTTGGACAGGTCAGCCTGGTCCTTGAGGTGGTTCAGGCCTTCATAGCCGTAACGCACTTCGCGCAGGCCCACGGTGCCCGCCATGTCCTGCAGTTCGCAGTCGCCATTGGCGGCGCAGGTGAGGCAGTCGAGCGGGTGGTCGGAAATGTAGAGTTCCATCACGCCGCGGCGCAGGTCGGCCAGCTTGGACGACTGGGTGCGCACCACCATGCCGTTTTCGGCGGGCGTGGTGCAGGAGGCGGGAAAGCCGCGACGGCCTTCGATTTCCACTAGGCACAGGCGGCAGGAACCGAAAGGTTCCAGGCTGTCGGTGGCGCACAGCTTGGGAATCTGGGTGCCGGCATCTACGGCAGCGCGCATCACGGAGGTGCCGTGGGCAACGGTCACCTGGACGCCGTCGATGGTGAGGGTCACCGTCTGTTCGGATTCACGCGCGGGCGTGCCGTAATCGATTTCTTCATGCAGGGGATGAGTGTCCATGATCGCTCCTTAAGCGGCCTGGTGCGCAGGCGCAGCCAGATGGAAGTCTTCGGGGAAATGGTCCAGGGCGGACAGCACGGGGTAGGGCGTCATGCCCCCCATGGCGCACAGGGAACCGTTCAGCATGGTGTCGCACAGGTCGCGCAGCAGCTTGGCTTGGACCGGCGCTTCCGCGGGCTTGGCCTGCAGGCGCTGGATCACTTCGGCGCCGCGCGTGGAGCCGATGCGGCAGGGCGTGCACTTGCCGCAGGACTCGATGGCGCAGAACTCCATGGCGTAGCGGGCCTGTTCGGCCATGTCCACGGTGTCGTCGAACACCACCAGGCCGCCATGGCCCAGCACCGCGCCTTTGGCAGCCAGCGCTTCGTAGTCCATGGGCAGGTCCAGCAGGCTGTCGGGCAGGTAGGCGCCCAGCGGGCCGCCGATCTGCACGGCGCGTGCCGGGCGGCCGCTTTCCGTGCCGCCGCCGAAGGTTTCGATCAGTTCGCGCGCCGTCACGCCAAAGGCCTTTTCAACCAGGCCGCCGTGGCGGATGTTGCCGGCCAACTGGAAGGGCAGCGTGCCGCGCGAGCGGCCCATGCCGAAATCGGCGTAGGCTTTGGGGCCGCGCGCCAGGATGAAGGGCACGGCAGCCAGCGTGAGCACGTTGTTGATGACGGTGGGCTGGCCGAACAGGCCGGCCAGGGCAGGCAGGGGCGGCTTGGCGCGCACGATGCCGCGCTTGCCTTCCAGGCTTTCCAGCAGCGCGGTTTCTTCGCCGCACACGTAGGAGCCGGCCGCCTTGCGCACGATGATGCGGAAGGCCTTGCCCGAACCCAGGATGTTGTCGCCCAGGAAGCCCGCTGCGGTGGCACGTTCCACCGCGGCTTCCATCACCTCCACCGCATCCGGATATTCGGAGCGGATGTACACGTAGCCGCGGGTGGCGCCCACGGCGATGCCGGCGATGGCCATGCCTTCGATCAGCATGTAGGGATCGCCTTCCATGACCATGCGGTCGGCAAAGGTGCCGGAATCGCCTTCATCGGCGTTCACCACGATGTATTTCTGGGCCGCTTGCGCGCCCAGCACGGTTTTCCACTTGATGCCGGCAGGGAAGCCTGCGCCGCCGCGGCCGCGCAGGCCGGAGTCGAGCACCTGCTGCACGATGTCGGCGGGCGCCAGCTTGAGCGCCGCGCGCAGTCCGGCAAAGCCTTCATGGGCCTGGTAGTCTTCCAGCGACAGGGGATCGGTGATGCCGACGCGCGCAAAAGTCAGGCGTTCCTGGTTTTTGAGGTACGGGTGCTCGGCGATGTCGCCCAGCGCCAGGCGGTGGGTCTTGCCTTCCAGCAAGCCGGCATCCAGCAGGCCCGCCACGTCTTCCGGCGCCACCGGCCCGTAGGCCAGGCGTTTGCCGTTCACCACCACTTCCACCATCGGTTCCAGCCACAGCAGCCCGCGCGAACCATTGCGCACCAGGCTGATCTTGGCGCCTCGCTTGGCAGCCTGCTCCTGCAGGGCGGCGGCCACTTCATCCGCGCCCACGGCCAGGGCGGCCGAGTCGCGGGGGACGTAAACGGTTATGCTCATGACAGCTCCTTCTTGCGGATCAGCGCTTCAAGGCGTTCCGGCGTGATCCGGGCGTACAATTTTCCATCCAGTTCCACGGACGGGCCGCTGGCGCACAGGCCCAGGCAGTACACGGGCTCGAGTTCCCAGCGGTTGTCGTCGGTGTGTTCGCCCAGGCGGCAGCCCACGGCGGCTTCGGCGGTGGCCGTCAGGCTGCGGCAGCCGCGGGCCTGGCAGGCTTCGGCCTGGCAGATGGCCAGCTTGTGCTGTGCCGGTTCGGTCTGGCGGAAATGGTGATAGTAGGTGATGACGCCATGCACTTCGGCGCGTGAAATGTTAAACGCGCTGGCGAGTGCCGGTGTGGCGCCTTTGGGAATGTAGCCCAGGTTGTCCTGGACGGCATGCAAAACGGGCAAAAGGGCCCCTTGCTCGTCCCGGAAGCGGTCGAGGGCCGCATCCACGGCTTGGGCCTCGCGGGTAGTCATGGCAGTCAACGTGATTCTCCTCAATACAGTTTTGGCAACCGCTTGCAACGGGCGGTGCCGGACAGTAACATGCAACTTGTTGCAACTAATAGTGCACGCCCGTAGCAATATTTATGTTTTGTTTTCACTAGGTTAGGACGATTAGTGCCTAAAGTCAATTTAAATCCATTGGTTTTAATTGCAGAATATTACAACTGACCCATGAAAATTTCCGTTCAACCGGAGTTCCTGCTCGCCGCCAGCCCGGCTTCGCGCGAGTTCGTCCCCTTTTCGCGGGCGCTGCGCCTGCTGCTCGCCATCGAGTCTTCCCGCAACATGAAGGAGGCCAGCGCTGCCGAAGGGTTGTCCTACCGCCATGCCTGGAACCTGATCGAAGACCTGCAGAAAACCCTGGGCGGGCCGGTGATCGAGACCGTGCCGGGGCGCGGTTCGCGCCTGACCGAACTGGGGCAGCGCCTGGTGTGGGCGGAACGGCGCACGCGCGCCCGTCTGGGGCCGCTGCTGGACAGCATCGGGTCGGAAATCAGCGAAGACATCGAGGCCGTCATGAGCCGCGCGCGCCGCGTGGTGCGCATGTACGCCAGCCACGGCTTCGCGGTGGCGGC
>JAGWTQ010000063.1 GCA_028868905.1 Betaproteobacteria bacterium | reverse complement strand
TGGGCCTGGTCCGTCAGGATCGAAGCCTCATACTGCGCCACCAGGGCGACCTGGGTGTCCAGTTGTTGCTGGGGCGCGGCGCCGGTGGCGGCCAGCGCCTTGTAGCGCGCCAGGTCCAGCTTGGCGTTTTGAAGAAGGGCGCGGTCGTGGGCCAGCTGCGCGAGCGCCTGGTCCAGCTGGACCTGGAACGGCCGGGGGTCGATTTCAGCCAGCAGGTCGCCTGCCTTGACGAGCTGGCCTTCCTTGAAATGGACCTGCATCAGCTGGCCGTCCACCATGGAGCGCACCGTGACGGTATAGAGAGGCGTCACCGTGCCCAGCCCGGTCATCCAGACCTGGAAATCCTCATTGCGGGCCACTGCCACCGAAACAGGGGCAAGGGGCGGGCGCCGCCCGCCCGCCTGGTTTGTGGACGTGGCGCCATGAAACTTGAAATACCCCACCAG
Organism: Betaproteobacteria bacterium; assembly: GCA_028868905.1. Classification (GTDB taxonomy): domain Bacteria; phylum Pseudomonadota; class Gammaproteobacteria; order Burkholderiales; family Ferrovaceae; genus JAKBAT01. The sequence goes on along the minus strand of JAGWTQ010000063.1, from coordinate 8,907 downwards.
CGCGGCTACGGCCAGTATGAAAAGCCCGCCGAAAAGGCGGCCTTTGGGAGAGCGCAGCCAGGAAACCAGGTTGGGATTCATGGGCGTGCGGCAGGTGCGCTAAAGCGAAAATCCGAAGCCAGCGAGGGGGCCGGCTGCTGGAAGGCCACCGGGCCGTCAGGTTCCGCATGAATGAACTGGCGCGCATAGGCGTCCTGCGATGCGCTCAGGCTGGCCGGATCGCCCTGGCTGACGACCCTGCCATCGGACAGCAGGAAAATGTAGTCCACCACCTTGAGCGACTCGCTGACGTCATAGGTCACCACGATGGACGTGGTGCCGATGGAATCGTTCAGTTCGCGGATCAGTTTGGCCACGGCATTCAGGGAAATGGGGTCAAGTCCCGCAAAGGGCTCGTCGTACACCGCGAGCGTGGGATCCATGGCAATGGCGCGGGCCAGGCACACGCGCCGGTTCATGCCGCCGGACAATTCGGCTGGAAACAGGTCGCGCGCGCCGCGCAGGCCAACCGCCTGCAGCTTCATCAGGACCAGGTCACGAATGAGGCGCTCGGGCAGCCGGGTGTGTTCACGCAGGGGGAAGGCCACGTTGTCGAACACGGTGAGATCGCTGAACAGTCCGCCCTGCTGGAACATCATGCCGATTTCCCGGCGCATCCGGTAGAGCTGGTCCGTGTTCATTTCATGGACCACCTGTCCGCGAAAACGCACGGCACCCCGGTTCGGGCGCAACTGCCCGCCGATCAGCTTGAGGAGGGTGGTTTTGCCGCAACCGCTGGTTCCCAGAATGGCGGTGACCTTGCCTTCGGCCAGGGTCAGGCTGACCCCGTTTAAAATCTGGCGTGATCCGTAACTGAAATGCAGGTCGTCCAACTCGATCAGGGGCGTGCTCATGCGGGGTACCGGATCCTTTGACGTGGCAGCTTGCAATGCTAACTGGGGACAGGAGCCCATGACAAGGCATCACGCCCTAGAGACCGGATTTTTCAGTGAAAAGTTATGTAAACGCCCGTCGCCGGAAAAACACGCTGCAGAGCACAAAACATGACCAAAAATCAGGGCCTTGGCATAAGACAAGCGAAGCCGTAGAATCATTTGTTGGTCTGTACGCAAACTTTTCCCGAACCAATCGTAAAGAGGCTTATGGGGACACCCGCTGTACAAAGTCCGCTGCCTGACGAGGGCACCGAGCAGGGCGCCTTGGCGCAGCATCAGCTGGAGCTGCTTCAGCTGGTGTCCCTGGCCTACCTGCCCGTCACCAAAACCCAGCTGCTGCAATGCCTGGAAGCGGCGCAGTCGCTGGACGCCGGCGGGCAGCCCTGGACCCTCGCCACCCTGACCCCTGCCCTGGAAGCCCTGGTGAGCGAAGGCGCGCTCGTCGTCCAGGGGCCGCGGGTTCAATGCGAGGCCACGCGGGCTGAACAGGTGGCGCGCAACCTGGCCAAAACGCCGCGTTGCGCCGCCCTGGTGGAAGCCATCCGCACGGTTTTCAAAATCGCCGATTACCGCTACGGCTATTTCGTGCGCCAGTTTGCCGAAGGCGTGCGCGATCTGCGCCTGGCCCTTTATGCAGGCCGTTACGAAGATTTCACGCGCCTCGCCCAGACCATCCAGAGTTATTTCTCGTCGGAATGGCGCAGCAAGAATCCCTACGTGACCATTTTCGACAACCCTTTCCAGCCTGAACAGTTCGATGCCCTGCCGCTTGAAATCAGCCTTCCGGTGGCGGCCACCCTGCTGGCTGTGCGTCTGAGCCGCCTCGATTCCTGTTCCGGCCCCATGTCCTGGCTGAGAGACCGGGCAAAAACCGCCCGTGACGAGCAAAAAAACTGGTTTGCCACGGTTTTGAGCGAACCCATGGTGATGCGCGGCCACATCGACGATGCCATCCTGCTGTCGCGCGGCAAAGGGAGCAGCAGCGTCACACCGGTGGCCGGTCTGGCCCATGTGCTGCGTGGCCAGATGGAAGAGGGCCTCAAGATATTCGAAACGGTGCTCAAGGACGGCAAGAAGGTCCAGGACTTGCGCAAAGCCGGCATGGCCGGCTTGAGCGGCGCAGCCTATGTGGTGGCCCTGATCGCCAGCGGCGATCCCAAGCGTCTGGAAAAGGCATCCAGCCATATCGCCGCCGTCATGAAGGGCGGTTCTCCCATGCTGTCGGTATACGCCTGCCTGGGGCACGCCGCCCGCGCCACGCAATCGGTGGAGGTGCTGCCGGCTGATGAACGCACCGAATCCGCCGAACGGGACCCCTTCGGAACGCTTTTCCGAGCCCTGGCGAACTGGTGGGTGGATGGTGCCGGCGAGCGCATCGATCGCGACCGGTTGCGTGATCTGGCCGCCAAGGCCGAATCCCAGGGCTATCGCTGGATTGCCGCCGAAGCGCTTGAACTGCTGGGACGCATGGACGGCAGCCATGCCGGCGAGCGCGCGGAAAAACTCCATTACGAACTGGGGACGGTATCGCTGGCCGATGCGATCCGGCGCCAGCCCCTTTGGGAACGGGCACTGGGTGCGCTTGACCGCCTGGGCAACGAATTTTCCAGCACGACGCCGCCACCCAAGAACATCCGTTTTGCCTGGCATCTCACCTACCTGCCGGAAAGCGGCCAATGCCTGCTGGAAGCGCGCGAACAACGGCGCACGGCGGGCAACCCCTGGGGCGCCGGCAAAGCCGTCACGCTCAATCGCATGCTCACCGCGCAGCAGGACCTGGAAGGGCTTACGGAACAGGACCGCGCGGCCATCGCAGCCATCCGCCAGGCCGACATGGCGAAGAAAAGCACCGACAAGCGCATCGATTGCCAGCAGGCGCTGGTGCAGCTCGTGGGCCATCCGCTCCTGTTCTGGGCCCAGGAGCCCGATCAGCCGATCCAGCTGGTGCGGGGCGAGCCGGAAATCGTGATCACGCGTGAACGCCATCAGCTGCGCCTGGCCATGCATCCGGATTTCCCCGAAGGGGCGCGCTTCTACCTGCAGCGGGACCTGCGCAATCGCCTGCGCCTCATCGAACTTAACCCCGATCAGGATCGGGCGCTCAAAATTCTGGGGCAGGACGGGTTATTGCTGCCCAAAGGGTCTGAAGAGCGCCTGAAGAAAACGGTTGAAGGCCTGGCATTGCGTTTCCGCGTACGCTCCGACATTGGCGGCGGAAACGTGGAAGCCCAGCCGGCCGATCCCCAGATTTACGCGCTCCTGTCTCCTGCGCCCACCGGCCTGCAAGTGGAACTCGTGGTCTATCCCGAAGGCGACCGCGGCCTGCCTTACAGCCCCGGTTCAGGGCCGGAATGCGTGGGCTACGCCGCGGGAGACGAGCCCGTCCACAAGGCGGTTCTGCGTTCCCTGCGACAGGAAATCGCAGCAGCGGACAAGGTCTTCGAAGCCTGCCTGCCCTGGATCAAAACATCGGAATATCCTTACCACGGGCCCAGCCTCAATCCGGCCACGGCCTGTGAACTCCTGCTGGCCCTGCGAGAACGGGATGACGTCAAGCTGCGCTGGCCGGAAGGCGAGACGCTCAAGATTCGCGGCGAGGTGGACACCAATCAACTGAGTCTCCAGGTCTCTTCCCAGGGCGACTGGCTGGGAGTCACGGGCAGCGTCGCGGTGGATGCCAACACGGTGGTTGAGCTCAAGGCTTTGCTGGAGGCGGCTTCCACTCCGGGCACCCGCTTCGTGGCACTCAAGGATGGCCAATATCTGGCCCTGAGCGAACAGTTGCTGAAACGGGTGCGGGAACTGGGCGGATTGTCCGAACAACATGCCGACCTGCTGCGCATCCATGCCCTGGCCGCCTCGCAATTGTCCAACGTGGTCAACGAAACGGTCGAAACCCACAGCGATCCCGGCTGGCGTGAACTGCTGGAGCGGCGCGACGCGCTCACCGCCTGGAAACCGGACATGCCCGATGGACTGCAGGCCGAACTGCGCGACTACCAGCGCGTCGGCTTCGAATGGCTGGCGCGCCACGCCAAGGCCGGTGCAGGGGCCTGCCTGGCCGACGACATGGGCCTCGGAAAGACCCTGCAGACGCTCACCCTGCTGCTGCACCGGGCTTCCCAGGGCCCGGCCCTGGTGGTGGCCCCAACGTCCGTGTGCGGCAACTGGGACAGCGAAGCGCACCGCTTTGCGCCTTCCCTCAACATCCGCTGGCTCAACAACAGCGCACGCGACCGCAATTTTGCCGACGCCGGCCCGGGCGACCTGGTCATCCTGAGCTATACGCTGTTCCAGCAGGAAGCAGAGGCCCTGGCCACCAAGGAATGGGCCACCGTGGTGCTCGACGAAGCGCAGGCCATCAAGAACGCCGGTACCAAGCGCTCCCAGGCGGCCATGAAGCTCAAGGCGAACTTCCGCATGATCACCACCGGCACACCCATCGAGAATCATCTGGGCGAACTGTGGAACCTGTTCCGCTTCATCAATCCGGGATTGCTGGGTTCCCTGGACTCCTTCACGGAGCGTTTTGCCACGCCCATCGAAAAAAACAACGACGGCGAAGCACGCGAACGCCTGCGCCGCCTGATCCAGCCTTTTGTCCTGCGGCGAACCAAGACCCAGGTGCTGTCGGAACTGCCGCAACGCACCGAAGTCACGCTCACGCTCGATCTCAGCCCGGACGAGCGGGCCATGTACGAAGCCGTGCGACTGGAAGCCCTGCAAAGCGTCACGGTAGAAGGAGAAGACCAGCCCAACCGGATCCGGGTGCTGGCGGGCATCATGAAACTGCGTCGCGCCTGCTGCCACGGCTCGCTCATCCTGCCGGATCGCGAATGGGCTTCGGGCAAGATCACCGCCCTCATGGAAATCGTCGAGGAGTTGCGCGAAAGCGACCACCGGGCCCTGGTGTTCAGCCAGTTCGTGGATTATCTGGAAATCATCCGCGCAGGCCTCAACGAACGCGGCGTGCACTATCAGTATCTGGATGGCTCAACACCGGCTGTCGAACGGGCGAAACGCGTCAAGGCGTTCCAGGAAGGGGAGGGCGACCTGTTCCTGATCAGCCTCAAGGCAGGCGGGGTGGGGCTCAACCTGACGGCGGCCGACTACGTCATCCACATGGATCCGTGGTGGAACCCGGCCGTGGAAGACCAGGCCTCGGACCGCGCCCACCGCATCGGACAGACCCGGCCGGTCACGGTCTACCGCCTCATTTCGCGTGACACGATCGAAGAAAAAATCGTGGCGCTGCATGAACGCAAGCGCCACCTGGCAGACAGCCTGCTGGAAGGGGCAGGGGAGGCGAGCTCGATTTCCACGGAAGAGCTCATCGGCCTGCTGCAGGAACAGGCCTCCCCGGCATCCGGAGGCGGCGCCCCCTAGCCGTGCAGCGGCTTGTAGCGCAAGCGCTTCGGCCGCGCCCCTTCCTCACCCAGGCGCTTGCGCTTGTCCGCTTCGTATTCCTGGTAGTTGCCGGCAAACAACACGACCTGGGAATCACCTTCAAACCCCATGATGTGCGTGGCGATCCGGTCGAGGAACCAGCGGTCGTGGGAAATCACCAGGACGCAGCCCGCGAATTCCAGCAAGGCGTCTTCCAGAGCCCGCAAGGTTTCCACGTCAAGGTCGTTGGACGGTTCGTCCAGCAGCAACACGTTGCCCCCCTGGATCAAGGTGCCGGCCAGATGCAGGCGACCGCGTTCCCCTCCCGAGAGGTTGCCCACGATTTTCTGCTGGTCCGCTCCCTTGAAATTGAAGCGGCCGATGTAGGCGCGGGACGGCGTTTCATACTTGCCCACGGTGAGGATGTCCGAGCCGCCTGAAATGGCTTCCCACACGGTTTTCTTGTTGTCCAGCGAATCGCGCGACTGGTCCACATAGGAAAGCTTGACGGAAGGCCCGATGCGGATGTCGCCGGAGTCCGGCTTTTCCTGCCCCGTGATCATGCGGAAGAGGGTGGACTTACCCGCCCCGTTGGGACCGATGATCCCCACGATGGCGCCCGGAGGAATCGCAAAGCTCACACGGTCGAACAGCAGGCGCTCGCCAAACCCCTTGCTCACTTCCGAAAACTCGATCACCTGGTCACCCAGACGATCGGCCACCGGAATGAAGATTTCCTGCGTTTCGTTGCGCTTCTGGTATTCCTGCGAGCTCAGTTCGTCAAAGCGTGACAGACGCGCCTTGGATTTGGCCTGGCGTCCCTTGGGGTTCTGCCGTACCCATTCCAGTTCCTTCTGGATGGCCTTCTGGCGCGCAGATTCCTGCGCTTCCTCCTGCTTCAGGCGATCTTCCTTCTGTTCCAGCCAGGAGCTGTAGTTGCCTTTCCAGGGGATGCCGTGGCCGCGGTCCAGTTCCAGGATCCATTCGGCCGCGTTGTCCAGGAAATAACGGTCGTGCGTCACGGCCACCACGGTGCCCGGAAAGCGCTGCAGGAACTGTTCGAGCCAGTCCACGCTTTCCGCGTCGAGGTGGTTGGTGGGTTCGTCCAGAAGCAGCATGTCCGGCTTGGAAATGAGCAGACGGCACAGGGCCACGCGGCGCTTTTCCCCTCCGGACAGATTCCCGATGCGGGCGTCCCAGGGCGGCAGGCGCAAGGCATCGGCGGCCACTTCCATCTGCAGTTCGGCGCTGTGTCCGTCAGCTGCGTTGATGATGGCTTCCAGGCGCGCCTGTTCGCTCGCCAGATGGTCGAAATCCGCATCGGGTTCTGCGTAAGCAGCATAGACGCCTTCCAGCGCCTTGCGCGCTTCCATGATTTGACCCAACCCTTGTTCCACCGCTTCGCGCACGGTGATGTCTGCATCCAGCTGCGGCTCCTGGGGCAGGTAGCCAATGGACAGACCAGGCATGGGAGTCGCTTCGCCTTCATATTCCTTGTCCACGCCCGCCATGATGCGCAGAAGCGTGGATTTGCCCGAGCCGTTCAGACCCAGCACGCCGATCTTGGCTCCGGGAAAGAAGCTGAGGGAAATGTCCTTGAGGATTTGCCGCTTCGGAGGGACGATTTTGCCCAGCCGGTTCATCGTGAATACGTACTGCGCCATGTGACAAATACCCTGGTCGTTCAAGAAAAAAGGCGAGGGTACCACAGAGCAGGCGCGCAGCCGCCATGCTTTTTTGCGCACATTTACAAAAGTGCCGCGCGCGGGAACCTGCATGCTGCGTTATGCTCCAAGTTCAGGGGCGGAAGGGTGCCGTGTCGATCTGAAAGGCCGGCCCGATCTACCGCAGAACCCGCACTTAAGCTAGAATATTTTTTAACTACATTCAGTTAAAAGAACATCTTGGAGAATTACATGAAAATAAAATCCGTTGCCGTACTGGCCATGGCCCTCGCAGGAACCTGGACGCTTCAGGGTTGCACCACGCCCGGAGTGGGCGGGTCGGACTACACCTACAGCCAGGTGCGAGGCGAACAGTCCGTGCGCATCGGCACCATTGAAAGCATCCGCAAAGTGAAAATCCAGTCGAGCGAGCCCGGCGCCCTGGGCGCCATCGGCGGCGCCGTGGCCGGCGCGGCTCTGGGACACACGGTGGGTCAGGGCAACGGCGAAGCCGCAGCCACCATACTGGGAGCGCTGGCCGGCGGCGCAGCTGGCGAAGCGGCTCAAAGTTCCGCTTCCACACAGGAAGGTGTTGAACTCACCGTTCGCCTCGATAACGGCTATGTGATTGCCGTGACGCAAGGGGCCGACGAGGCATTTCGCGTGGGCGACCGCGTCCAGGTGCTGGGCGGCGCTGGCGCCACGCGCGTCACGCGCCTGGATCCGGCCTCCAGCCTGAACTACAGCCGTCCGGCAGCACCGTCACAGGGTCCGGCCCCCATGCCGCCGCGCAATGCACCGCCGCCCGCACCTTCGGCTCCGGGGGCAGCGCCTTCCGGATCCCAGGACCTGCTGTATTACTGCCCGGACAGCAACGCCTACTATCCGTCCGTGTCCAGCTGCAAGTCCCCCTGGATGCGTGTGGTCAAGTGACGCGGCAGGGCGCCTGACTGCCAAAAAGAACCCCGCCGGCGTGCGGGGTTCTTTTTCTCGCCATTACTTTACATAATACAAATTATACGCAATTACGCATACAGCGGAAGGGGCCAAAGGCATGGCTTCAAGCCCGGCCTTCCTGATAATATCCCCTGCTTCATATTCCAACGATCGGCACGATTCATCCATGATCATTGTCACCGGCGGTGCAGGCTTCATCGGTTCCAACTTCGTTCTCGACTGGTTCCGCCAGACGGATGAGCCGGTCATCACCCTCGACAAGCTCACCTATGCCGGCAATGCGGAAAACCTGGCCAGCCTTTCGCAGGATTCCCGTCACCAGCTCATTCAGGGCGACATCGGCGACCAGGCCCTGATGGAACGGTTGCTCGCCACGCACCGTCCCCGGGCCGTGCTCAATTTTGCCGCTGAAAGCCACGTGGACCGCTCCATTCACGGCCCGGGCGATTTCATCGAAACCAACGTGATGGGCACTTTCCGCCTGCTGGAAGCCGTGCGCGGCCACTGGAGCGCGTTGTCCGCGCAGGAACAGGCCACCTTTCGCTTTCTGCACGTGTCCACCGACGAAGTGTACGGCTCGCTGCAGCCGGAAGACCCGGCTTTTTCCGAAACCACCCCGTATGCGCCCAACAGTCCGTATTCGGCCTCCAAGGCTGCTTCGGACCATCTGGTGCGGGCCTGGCACCACACCTACGGGCTGCCCGTGCTCACCACCAATTGCTCCAACAATTACGGGCCCTACCAGTTTCCCGAAAAACTGATTCCGCTCATGATCCACAACGCCCTCAAAGGCAAGGCGCTGCCTGTTTATGGTGACGGGCAGAACGTGCGCGACTGGCTCTATGTCACCGATCATTGCAGCGCCATCCGGCGCGTTCTGGAAGCCGGCCGCCCGGGTGAAACCTACAACATCGGCGGCAACAGCGAGCGCACCAACCTGCAGGTGGTGCATGCCCTGTGCGATG
>JAGWTQ010000009.1 GCA_028868905.1 Betaproteobacteria bacterium | reverse complement strand
CTTCCGGCGCCCGGACCTGGATGGTGCGCCCATCCAGAGGGGCGGCGATGGGCTTGCCTTTGGAAAGGTCGTGGTTGATCGCTTCGGCAATGAGGGAGGCGGTGGTGAAATCCGTGTCGTTGAGTTCGAGGTTGACGAACTCGCCCTGACCCAATGGCATCGCAACCGCCCGCTCCACGGTAGCTCCGCTGGGTATGCGTCCCACGCTCAGGTGATTGACCACCACTTTTGATCCCTTGGCACCGGCACCAATGCCTCCCACCAGAAGATTGCCTTGCGCCATGGCGTAAACCTGGCCGTCAGCCCCCTTGAGCGGCGTCATGAGCAGGGTGCCACCCACCAGACTCATGGCATTGCCAATGGAGGACACCGTAACGTCGATAGGCTGACCGGGGCGTGCAAAAGGCGGCAAGGTGGCCGTCACAATGACCGCAGCCACGTTCTTGAGCATGGTTTGCAGCACGCTTGCCGGGGGAATATTGACTCCCATCTGGGTCAGCATGTTGACAATGCTCTGGATGGTGAACGGTGTCTGCGTGGTCATGTCGCCACTGCCGTCAAGGCCCACTACCAGACCATAGCCGATCAGTTGGTTGTCGCGCACGCCCTGGATGGAAGAGAGGTCCTTGATGCGCTTGGCATCGGCGCCGAGCGGGAGGGCGATCAGCAGGGCAACCAGCGCAAGTTTAAGCAGGGCTTTCATGGGCATCACAGTCAAAACGGCATGGAAGAGAAGAAAAACCGGCTCAGCATGCTCATCACCGCTGCGCGATCGATGTTGGCATTGCCGCCCTTGTATTCGATGCGCGCATCAGCCACTTGTGTGGACAACACCGTGTTGCCGGTCTGGACGTTGGCCGGGTTGACCACGCCCGAAATGCGGATGTATTCGTCCACCTGATTGATCGAGACCAGTTTCTCGCCGCTGACCATGAGGTTGCCGTTGGGCAACACCTGGATGACGGTGGCAGTGATGGAACCGGTCAGGAAGTTACTGCCGGAGCTGTCGCCGGTATTGGCCAGTTTGTTGGCCGCTGTGGCTGTGGCGCTGGGCCCATCCAGAATGTGCTTTCCGGTGGCCGGGACGGTGACAGTGGGAAAGTTGGAAGTGATCGACGAAGCGTGGTTGGCATCGTTGCCATTCTTTTCAGTGGCAGCACTGTTTTCCAGGATCATGATGGTGAGCGTGTCGCCCACGTTGCGGGCACGCACGTCTTCGAACAGCGGATGCAGGCTCCCTCCGGTCTGAAAAATGGCGCCATTGGCAGGTGCTGCAGCGGCCAAATGGTCTGTCGGGCGAGCCGTGAACGGCTGGGTGATGTGCGTGGACGGAGGCGTTCCGCACCCCGCCAGAACCAGGGTTGCGATGACGAACGACAGCCGGCGCAGCGCATAGGGCATGGGTGGGTTACCTCAGTTGCGACAGCGTCTGCAGCATCTGGTCGGACGTCTGCACGGCTTTGGAATTGATTTCATAAGCGCGCTGGGTTTCGATCATGTTGACGAGTTCTTCCACCACGCTCACGTTGGAGGTTTCCACGTAGCCCTGGTTGAGCAGCCCCGTGCCGTTGAGCCCGGGGGTGTTGAGGTTGGGCGGTCCCGAGGATTGCGTCTGGGCATACAGGTTTTCGCCCAGGCTTTGCAGGTTGGTGGGGTTGACGAAGGTGGCGAGCTGGATGCTCCCCACCTGCAATGGCGTCACCACGCCGGCCTGGGTTGCGGACACCGTACCGTCACGACCGATGGTGACGCTGGTGGCGTTGAGCGGGACCGTGATGGCCGGCTGGATCTGGTAACCGCTGGAAGTAACCAGGTTGCCCTGGTTGTCTGTCTGAAACGAACCGTCACGGGTATAGGCCGTGGTGCCGTCCGGCATCAGCACCTGAAAGAATCCGGCGCCGTTGATGGCCACATCCAGGGGGTTTCCGGTCTGCTGCAGGTTGCCCTGGGTCATGATGCGTTCGGTGGCCACCGGGCGTACCCCTGTTCCCAGCTGCAGGCCGGACGGGATGACGGTTTGCTGGGAGGACTGGGCCCCGGGTTGCGAGATGTTCTGGTAGAGCAAGTCCTGGAACACGGCGCGGGACTTCTTGAAACCGTTGGTGCCCACGTTGGCCAGGTTGTTGGAGATGACATCCATCTGGGTCTGCTGCGCTTCCAACCCGGTTTTTGCAATCCACAAGGATCGTTGCATGGCCTGTAGTTCCTTAAGTTTGAGAGGGGGGGCCTGGTCCGGCGTTATCCCGTGATATTGAGCAACTGGCTGGCCTGCTGCGAATCGTCGGCTGCCGTTTTCAGCATTTGCATCTGCATTTCGAACTGTCGCGCGATGGAGATCATGTCCACCATGGCGCCAATGGCGTTGACGTTGCTGCCTTCCAGGCTGTTGGGCGTGACCGTGACATTGGAATCAGGTGGCGCCGGCTTTCCACTTTGCGTCCGGAACAGGCCATCCTGGCCCCGGACCAGCTGGCTTTCCGGAGGGTTCACCAGTTTCAGGCGGCCGACAGTGGTGACCTGGGAGGGCGCGCTGGAAGTCACTCCCGTGGGCACTGTGGATATCGTTCCATCGGAGCCGACGGTGACCTGGCTGTCGGCCGGAATGGCGATCTGGCCGGGAGGGCCGGGCTGACCCGTGTCATCGATGACCGGATAGCCGGAATGGGTCTGCAGGATGCCGTTGGCTGAAACCTGCAGGTTTCCGTCCCGGGTGTAGGCTTCGCTGCCATCAGGCAACAGCACCGCAATCCAGCCTTTGCCGTTCAGCCCCACGTCCAGGGAGCGGCCCGTGCGTTGCAAGGCGCCGGGCGTGAAATCGTATCCCACGGTGGAGTTGGTCACGAACGTGCGGGTCTGGGCCCCTTCCCCGTTGAGGGGGATGGCCTTGAATGCGTTGATGCCGCCTTTGTAGGCCGTGGTATTGACGTTTGCAAGATTCGAAGACAACGCGGACTGGCGCTCCAGGATATGGGAAGCGCCAGTCATGGCCGTGTAGATCAGGCGATCCATGGCAGCTCGGGCTTTATCTCAGGTTGACCAGGGTCTGCTGGATCTGGTCTTCGGTTTTGATGGCCTGAGCATTGGCCTGGTAATCCCGCTGGGCCGTGATCATGTCCACGAGTTCCGTGGTCAGGTTCACGTTGGACGCTTCGGTGGCTCCCGCCTGGATGACGCCCAGGTTGCCCGTGGAAGGCGCACCCACCAGGGCGGAACCCGACGCGGTGGATTCAGCCCACTGGCCGTTGCCCAGGGGTTCCAGCCCTTGTGGAGCAGTGAAATTGGCCAGGACGATCTGGCCCAGGTCCTTGGACTGTCCGTTGGAATAACGGCCCTGGATGACCCCGTCTGCGCTGGTGCTGAAGCCGCTCAGCTGACCCGAAGTGAAACCGTCCTGGGAAAGCTGGTTGACGCCGAAGGGCGCGCCATACTGGGAGGTTGCAGAAAAATCCAGGGTCAGTTTCTGGGGCGTGTTGGCGCCGTTCGTGAGCGGCACCGAAACCTGGAGCTGTCCTAATTTCAGCGGCGAGGCTGCCGGCGGATAGACCAGGGAGCCGCTTGAGGTGAACCCCAACGTGGCAATGGCCGAGGTCTGCGCTCCCCCCGTCAAGGGCGTGGCCAGATTGACTGTGGTGCCGTCCACCGTGAGGAAAGTGCTCCAGGTGGCTGTGACGGACGGGTTTGCGGTCGTGGCCGTGGTGTTGGCTGGCTTGTCGAGCGAAAAATAAAGCGTGGCGATGTGGCTGTTGCCCAGGCTGTCATAAATGGTCAGCGAGGTGGAATTGTTGAACGTGGTGGGATCCAGCGGATTGAACGTGGTGCCGGTGGGCGTGGTGCTGGTGGCATCCAGATTGAGTCCCACCACGGCATTGGCGGTGGCGCTCGGGCTCAGGTTGGCTGTGGGAATGGTGAGTGGTACCGGCGTTGCGGCCACGATCTTGCCGTTGGTATCGGCTTGGTAGCCGGTCACCTGCAGCCCCTGGGCGTTGGTCAGGTAGCCGTTTTTGTCCAGCTGGAACTGGCCTTCGCGGCTGTAGGAAATGCTGCCGTTCTGGCTCATGCGGAAAAAGCCCTGTCCATTGACGGCCATGTCGAGCGAATTGTTGGAGGCCGTGATGTTGCCCTGGGCAAAATTCTGCGTGATCGCGGAAACTCGGGTCCCGATACCCGTCTGGTTGGTTCCTGCCCCGTTCAGGGAAGCGGCAAACACGTCCGCGAACTGCGTGGTGGAGGCCTTGAAGCCCACGGTGTTGGCGTTGGCGATGTTGTTGCCGATGGCGTCCAGTTGGCTGGTGGATGCGTCCAGTCCGCTCAAAGCTTGTTGAAATCCCATGTTTCTCCCCTGTTACTTGACCATGGCTACTGAAGAAAGACTGACGGCACCCAAAGTCCCGACATTGAGGGATGCCCCCTGCGAACCGAGCGAAACCGAATCAACGGTGCCGTAAGACAACGTGGTGACGGGGATGTTATTGCCCCCCTGGGTTGCCGTGGCAGTCACGGTGTAGGAGCCTGCGCCGGCGCTGGCGCCCGAATTGGTCAGGCCGTCCCATGTGACGGGCAGCACCCCGGCTTTCTGGGCACCCAGGTTCAGGGTGCGCACGGTATTGCCCGCGCTGTCCTGAATGGTCACCGTGAGGGTGTCCACCCCCTGGCTGAGTTGCACTCCGGCCGTTGCCGTACTGCCGGAAGCCAGGCTGATGGTGGAGCCCGGAACCAGCACGTTGTGCCCGATCAGGCTGGTGGCCGCGGACATGGACTGACTGCTGGACATGCTGGTATTGAGGGCCTGCAGCGTGGCGTTGAGTTTGTTGATGCCGTCCACGGTGCTGATCTGGGCCAGCTGGGAAGTCATCTGGCCGCTGTCCATGGGATTGAGCGGGTCCTGATTCTGCAGCTGGGTCACCAGCAGCGTCATGAAACTGTCCTGCAGTCCGGCGGCACTGGAGGCAGCGGCTGTGCTGCTTGAAGTGGAGCTGCCGGAACCCGCAACCGAGCTGTTGGCGCTGTTGAGGGATGCAATGAGGTTTGCGGTAGGATTGACGGTGGGAGTTACGGCACTCATGGCGTGTATTCCTATTGTCCGATGGTGAGGGTCTTGAGCAGCAGTGTGTTCGACGTGTTCATCACCTCGACGTTGTTCTGGTAAGAGCGTGAAGCCGAAATCATGTTGACCATTTCTTCCACCACGTTGACGTTGGGCATGGTGACGTAACCATCCTTGTCCGCCAGGGGGTTGCTGGGGTCATAGACGGTTTTCATGGGCGTGGGGTCATTCACGACGCCTTGCACCTGGACGGCAGTACCGGCTTGCCCCGGCAGGGGCACGGCGCTGAAAACCACCTGCTTGGCGCGGTAGGGTTGCCCATCGGCACCGGTGGCGCTGTCGGCGTTGGCGAGATTGCTCGCCACCACGTTCAGCCGCTCGGACTGGGCCGTCAGGGCGGATCCCGCGATATTCAGTATGTTGAACAGGGACATGAGCGATTACCCTTGGAGGACCGTCAAAATGTCTTTGATCTGCTGGCTCACGAACTTGAGGCTCGCTTCGTGGCGAATGGTGTTTTCGGCGAACTGGGCGCGTTCCACATTCATGTCGACGGTGTTGCCGTCCGCGCTGGGTTGCACCACGCTGCGGTAGAGCAAGGGAGCGCCCTGCACCGATGCGCTGCTGCTTCCGCCCAGATGCTGCGATGCGCCGGTGGTCATGGGCACTGCCTGGGTTTGGCCGCTGAGAGCATTTTGAAGGGCGCTGGCGAAATCGATGTCCCGCGCCTGATACTTTGGGGTGTCCGCATTGGCGATGTTGGAGGCGATCAGCTCCTGGCGCGCTTCCCTCAGGCGCAATGCCGTTTGCTGAAACTGAAGCGCCTGATCGATTCTGCTGGTCATTGAAACGGTCCCGGGGTCCATCTGGAGATAGGTCAGATCATGGTAATGAAGCGACCGCCGCGGGAATCATCTGATTAGGGGCAGGATAAGGGTTCAATTCCGCACTTAAAGAGCTTCCCTAACCGGGCCGGCGGGATTGACAATAGCGCCCATGAAATCGATGCGATGGATATCCGGCCTGCTCGTGCTGGCCAGTTTTTCCGCCTTTCCGGAAGGGGGGCAGGACCAGGAAGCCCTGCTGCGGACGGTAACCGATTTCGTCCAGGGGCAGATCCGCTCCTTTCCCGGCAAGGCCGTCATTTCGGTGGAGCACCTGGATCCCCGGCTGAACCTGGCTTCCTGCCCCACGCCGGAGCCCTTTATTCCGCCTGGCGGCCATCTCCTGGGGCACGGTTCCGTTGGTATTCGCTGCGCCAAACCTGACACCGGTGCCCCCTGGACCATTTACGTGCCCGTGCAGGTGACGCTTCGCACCGTCATGCTGGTGGCGCGCAAACCTTTGTCTGCCGAAAAAGTCCTGTCAGCCGATGACATCGCGGAACAAAACGGCGAGGCAACCCGGCCCGACATCCTGACGGATCCGTCCCAGGCCATTGGCAAGGTGGTCAAGCAGGGGCTCGGGGCGGGGCAGGTGCTGCGCCGGGACATGCTGCGAGATCCTTATGCCATACGCCAGGGGCAAAGCGTCCAGGTCCGGGTGGAAGGCAACGGTTTCAGGATCAGTACCGACGGACAGGCCATGGGCAACGCGGCCGAAGGGCAGAGTGTCCAGATCCGGACCGCTTCCGGCCGGCTGGTTGCCGGCACGGCTTACGGCAACGGTCTCGTCAGGGTTTCTCCCTGATCCTTCCGGCGATTCTCGCCGCTTCGTCCAGAACGGCGCAGGCCTGAGCCACCACCTGTTCCACACCCCGGGGCCCGTTGTTGACTGCGTGGACCGCATGACGGGCGCTGACGCACAGCCGCAGCGCGCTTATGGGTTTGTTGTGACGCAAGCCGCAGTCCACCGGCTGCCCCAACCGGCCGCGTATTGCACCTTCCGCACCGGATGAACGGATTTCGGGCAGGCGGCGAAACACGGCCTGCATCTCCTGCGGCACCAGCAGGTCGCTGGCCTGCGTTCCCGGATGGCTCAGCAGAAAGGGGAAAATCGTTGGCAGACTGTCCCACTCCGGGCTTTCCGCTGGCAGGTCTCTGCTTGGCGCTCCGGAAGGCAACGCTTCCAGTTGGGGATGATGCGCGATGTGAGCCGTCACTGCCGATGCAAATTTCCCAAAAAAATCCCGGACGTCGTTTTCCGGAAGTGCCCTGAATTGCCGCAGCTCAGCCAGGGCGGCTTCCCATCGCAGTAGCTGCCCCAGCGGCAGCGGTGACAAAGGCGGTATGGACAAATGCGCCGGAAAATTGCGCGGGACCAGGAGGGCGCCGGAGAAAGACGGCCCGCCGACGAATTTCGATCCGGTCAGTGCCACCAGGTCGCCCTGGTCCAGGTAGGCTTTCAGGGAGTCGGGCGCGAGCCGGAACTGGCTGGCATCCACCAGCACCGGAACGGGTTGCCCGAGGTGTCGTTCCAGTTCCCGCAGCACCGCCCTGCGAGGTGCCACAAGTCCCGTCTTGCTCACGTCGGTGAGCACGGCAAAAAACGGACGGTGTTCGGAAAAGGCCTGACGGGCTGCGGCAAGGACATCGTCATCGACCGCTGCTTGCGGGCGCAACAGGCCGCTGTCGTCGCGCACCCGAATGGGCAGCAGCGTTCCATGGCAGGGTGCGGACAGGGCTTCCGGCACGCCCCGTCCCGACTCGTTCGGTTCCATGGCCAGGATGCACGGTGGCCTGTCGGAAGCGGCCCAGGTCCATTCAGAGGCCAGGCGATGGGCGTCCGTGCCGGATGCCGTGAGAAAAACCCTGACGCCTTCACGGGCAGGCAGGCCGCAAAGGTGGAGCAGCTCGTCGCCGATGCGGGCCGTTTCACGGTACAGGTCAGCCATGTCCGGAACGGCCCGACCTGCAGGCAGGAGAAGGTGGCGCAAACGGTCCGCGGCAGCAAAGGCCGTTTCGGAGATGACAGAAGCCGTTGCGGAGCCGAAGTCCAGCAGGGCGGGGTCAGGTTTGGGCGGGCAGCCGTAGGGATTGCGGCCGGTTGCGGGATCGACGGCGATGCGGGCGTCGCCGTCTTTCGTCAGCCACAGGCTGGTCAGGTCAGACATGGACGGGCCGCTGTCTTTTGCAGCAGGGCCTTGAAGGCGGAAAACACCTTTTCCATTTGGGGTCGTTTGTAGGGAAACAGGTCTTCAGGGTCCATGGCATGAACCACGGCACTGCTGTCCACTTCGAAGACCAGAAGCTCACCGTCGCAGGTTTCCGCACAGTCTATCACCAGGTAGTCCAGACCCATGCGCTCATGGATGGCTTCCAGGGCCTGTTTGTGACGCGCTGCAAAGCCGGTATCGAACCGTTCCATGAAGAGTGCTTCTTCTGCACGCTTTTCGGCCGACTCCGTCATTCCTCCGTTCAGGTAATGGATCATCCAGTGATCGGAAAGCGCCATGTGGCTGGCGTAAGGTTTTCCGTCGATCAGCACGATGCGGTATTTTCGGAAGAGCCCGTCGTCTCCCCGGTAGTCCACAAAACGCGCCACGAAAAACTCGGGTTCGGAATGAACTTCGAGATAGCTAACCAGCGATTCGGCGGCTTCCGCCTTGATCAGGCCTTTCCCGGCATGCGAATCGAGCGGCCGCACGATGATGGGGTAGCCTGAGGCGTCCGGCAGCATGCCCGCCAGGTTTTCGCCGGCGGCAAGCCGTTGCAGTTGCTCCCGCGAGATACGGGCGGCATGGGGAATGGCAACACCTGGGGCATCGGACAGCAACCGGCTCACTTCACTGCGCGACAAGCGTGCGATGTGTTCAGGCGCATTGAGCACAGGGCGAGGCCAGATTTTTGCCAGCTCGGACAACGCGCGCAGCAACGGCTGACTGGATTCCGATTCGCCCACGGCCACAAAAGCCACATCGTGTTCGGGAACCTGCTGAGGGAAGGGCAGAGTGGGCGACAAATAAAGCAGCGTGAGTTCGATGTCGGAGCCTTGTGCCAGGAATTCCAGCGGCGTGTTGGCCGACAGGTCTCCCGGCGTCATGAAGGCCAGGAGGCGGATGGAAGGCTCCCGGGCGGCGGGCAGGGTGTAGATCTGGCGCAATTGCAACGCTTGTGCCTGCACGCTCAGGGCAATGTCATGGCTTCCTTTCAGGTGCAGCAGAATCGATAAGTCCAGCAACGTGGCTGCACTTTCAACGCCGGGATGTTTTCCCGCACGTTCGATCAACTCGTTGCCGATGGGCGTGAGGTCGACGCCGCGGAAGGCCTGGGTCATCAGAGCCGCCATGCCATGAAATTCCGGAGTCATTGATGGGCTTCCTTGGCGCCGAAGGCCAGGACGGCTTTCAAGAGCCGGTCGAGGTCCTCAAGGCGGGTGCGATGATTGACGATGGCCACGCGGATGGCCAGGACTCCCCGTATGCGTGTGGTTGACGGTACGGCCACCCCCGATTCCTGCAGGGCCACCACGAGGCGTGCATTTGTTTCATCAGGGTGAGCGCTGCGGTAACGGAAACACACGATGTTGAGGGCCACCGGGGCCAGCAATTCCAGTTCGGGGTGTTTCCGGATGCGCGTTTCCAGGTCGCGTGCCAGCGCGCAGGTTTGTGCGATGACGGCACCGAGGCGAGCCGTTCCGTAAGTCTTGAGAGTGAACCAGGTTTTCAGGGCCCGGAAGCCTCGCGAGAGGTCGGGGCCATAGTCGCAGGGCCAGGGGGAGCCAGCGGCAACACCACGGGTTTCCCGCTGGAGGTAGGCGGCTGGCGATGCGAAGGTCTGCCGATGCAAGGTTTCGTCCCGGACCAGAATGAAACCGGCATCATAGGGGACCTGCACCCATTTGTGGAAATCAAAAGCGATGGAGTCGGCAAGCTCGATGCCAGCCACGCGCGGGGCCAGTTCGGGGGACATCCGCGCGAGTGCGCCAAAAGCTCCGTCCACATGGAACCACAGCCCCTGGCGGCGGCACAGGGCCGCCAGCCCTCCCAGGTCGTCCAGCGCGCCTACATCCACGGTGCCGGCCGTTCCCACCACCATGAAGGGCTGAAAGCCTGCTTCCCGGTCGGCGAGAATGGCCTGTTCCAGCTGCTGCAAGTCGATCTGGAAACGTTCGTTGACCGCGATGCGGCGCAGGGCGCCGGAACCGAGGCCGGAAATATCCAGCGCCTGGGCAATGCAGCCATGGGCGCCGGCGGAAGCGTAGGCAGTGAGCGGGCGGGTGGCGGCAGCCACGCCGTTTTCCCTGACAGCGGGACCCAGCACGGCGGTCCGGGCCACCAGGACGGCGATGAAATTGGCCATGGAGGTGCCCGTGACAAAAAGGCCGCTGGACCGTTCAGGAAATCCGAACAGATCCCGCATCCAGTTTGTGATCTGCCGTTCGACTGCAACCGGCACCTGGTCGCGGCCGCCCAGGTTGGCATTCAGTCCGGCCGCCAGCATTTCCGCCAGCATGCCCACCGCGGTGCCGCCGCCATGCACCCATCCCATGAATCCGGGGTGGGCGTTGCCCACTGCGTAGGGGAGAATTTCGGTCATGAAGCGTTGGTGAAGATCGGCCAGTTCTTCCGGATCCTGCGGCAGCGGTTCGTGGAAGCGCTCCCGCACGCCCGGCGGAATGGGTTGCCACACGGGGCGGGTGCGCAAGTGTTGCAGGTAATCCAGCATGTCGTCGAGCATCCGGTGCCCCTGGGATCGCAAGGCGTCCCAGTCTTCCGGGTCAAGGGACGTGTCGGAGGGAGGGGTCCGACCGTTGGCCGGCTTCATGCTTCAGAAGAGCGGGGCAAGGCCCCATTGCTGAGGGTCTTCACTGCTGAGGACGGCATCCTGCGCTTCGGACAAATCCACCAGTTCCGGCAAAATGTGGGCATTGGCCTGCTCCGAAAAAATCACCTTGACGACCGGGGCCGTCAAACTTTGCTTGCCTTGCTCCACGACGTAACCCAGGCGGCCGGATTTCAAACGGACCAGAGTGCCAACAGGATAAATGCCCACTGTTTTTACAAAGGCGTGGAAAATCCTGAGGTCGAAATGGCCGCGCTGCCATTCCGCCATTTTGTGGATGGCCGTTGCCGGTTCCCATCCTTTCTTGTAACAGCGCTCAGACGTGATGGCGTCGTAGACGTCGCAGACGGCCCCCATTCTGGCATACAAGGAAAGGTTTTCGCCAGCCAGCCGGTCAGGGTATCCCCCCCCATCCATGCGTTCATGATGGTGCAGGCAGACATCGAGCGTGGCTTCGCTCAAGCCGTGAGACCGGAGCAACACTTCGTGCCCCAGTTTCGGGTGGGATTTGACGATTTCGAATTCTTCGTCGGTGAGGCGCCCGGGCTTGTTCAGAATGTGCTCCGGAACCAGCATTTTTCCCACGTCGTGCAGCAGGCCCGCCATGCCCACGTGGCGCAGTGTTTCGCCGTCCAGGCCCAGGCGCTTGCCGAGCGCGATCATCAGCGCGCATACGGCGACCGAATGCAGGTAGGTATAGTCATCCTTGTTTTTAAGACGAACCAGGCTGACCAGGGCGTCGGTGTTGCGGGAGATGGACTGGTGAATTTCTTCCACGATGGGATAGGCCATGTCGGCGTGCAGCGCATGGCCCATGCGCACGTCGCTGAACATGGACATCACGGCAGTTTTGGCGCGGCCTTTCAGGATCTCGGCGAGCGCCACTTCCTCATGCAGCGGTATCAGGATTGCGGTTTCATTCGCGGCTTCGGAAGCTTCAAGCACCTCCTGTGCCTGGGTTGCTGCTTCCTCCATGGTCAGGACGGTCGCATCGGCAGCCACATCCAGGCCTTTGCGGGTGTCGATCCAGACTTCCCGCACGCTGCTTTTCAACGTGTGGAGATCGTCCAGGGAATCCAGCTTGAAGGAGTTTTTCCAGAACGGGTGATCCATCCAGCTGCCGCAGATCTCCTGGACATACATTCCCAAACGCAAATCGCTGACGGGAATTTTTTTCATGAGGGGCGGATGCCGATAGCGGAAGCGGTCAGACGGGAACCAGGCAATGCTGGGCCACCCGCAGCGCCATTTTTTCGATGGGCAGGATTTCGTCCACTGCGCCCAGGGCAATGGCTTCCTTGGGCATGCCGAACACGGTGCAGGTTGCTTCGTCCTGGGCAAAATTGTAGGCACCGGCCCGCTTCATTTCCAGCATGCCGCTGGCGCCGTCCTTGCCCATGCCTGTGAGAATGACGCCGGTGGCATTTTTTCCCACCACCCGGGCAACCGACTGAAAGAGCAAATCCACGGACGGACGATGGCGATTGAAAGGCGGGTCTTTGCTGAGCAGGGTGCGGTAGGAGGTACCGGACTTTTCCACCAGCAGGTGGGAGTGGCCCGGTGCGACGTAGGCGTGGCCCGGAAGCACGGGCATGTCCTGCGCGGCCTCCTCCACGCGGATGCGGCATAGATCATTGAGACGTGCCGCAAAAGATCGCGTAAACGTTTCAGGCATGTGCTGCACGATCAACAGCCCCGGGATTTCCGGAGGCAGATGGCTCAGGAATTCCTTGAGGGCTTCTGTTCCGCCGGTGGATGCGCCGACGGCAATGAGCCGGGTAGCCGGGAAATGCACAGGTCACCTAACGCGTGGGGGTTCCATCCCGGGCCGTCCCCGGGGGACACACCAGTTCCATCACTTTGTCGACGGAAAGATGCAGCAGGGCTCCGATGTCACGGTAATCGTCGGGAAGCGCCGCATCGTTCCAACCGTTGGCGGAATGGCGCGCCAGGTTGACAGCGAGCTCGACGTTTCGGACTCGGGAATTCTGGGCTTGGGCATCCTCCATGAGATTCAGGAGCAGTTGCGGCAGCGACCACTGCTGGGCCAGCAGCAACTGGAGGTTGGCGAGGGAGAAGCCCAGCACCTGTTCCTGGGCAGCTCGGCTGCGCAGGGTTTTATCCTGGAGCTGGTCGTGCCGAATGCGGAGCATGTCGGCCGGGGCAAAACACCATAGCAGGATTTCAGCCAGATCATGCAGCAGTGCGGCGACATAGACTTCGTCGAAATGCAGGTCGTTCAGGCGTGCTGCCCAGTGGATGGCGTAGTCTGCCGCACGGTGTGCGCGGCCCACCACTTGCATGAGGTGGGTCAGGGCTTCAGGCTGGCTCTCCAGCAGCAATTCCACGGTGGGCTGCGGCTGCACGTTGCGGTAAAAAGGTTCGATGCCCAGCATGAGAATGGCCTGTTCCACCAGGGCGATTTCGGCACGCTGGTTTCTGGGCTTGTGCTGCTGCAGGAAACGCAGCAGCTTGGCGGTCATCAGGGGATCCTTCAGCACGACCCTGGCCACCTGGCGCGAGCTCAGGTCGTCGTCATTTTCGTGCAGTTCGGCAAGCAGGCGCCCGGTTTCAGCCAGGACCGGAATGTCAGCTTGCCCCAGGTAGTTGGCCCAGGCGTGCAAATCCTTTTTTTCTGCGGCCTGCATGTGTTGGTTGTCCTTATCCCCCTTATCGGGATAATTATCGGTCAACCCGGAAAAAACTTTAGGGATATCGGTGCCAGGGAAGGGGATGCGTGGTGCTGATGAGAGGAGTCGAACCTCCGACCTACTGATTACGAATCAGTTGCTCTACCAACTGAGCTACATCAGCCCCGGAAAAACCGGGATTATACCGCAATGAAACGTCGGCGTCAGGGTTGGAACATGATGTCCCTGCGGGAGGGCTGCAGGTGCTGTCCGCCGTCCACGTACAGGGTGGTTCCCGTGACAGCGGAAGCGGAAGCCAGGTAAACGGCTGCCTGTGCGATATCTTTCGGGAAGGAGGCATGGCCCAGCGGGGTCTGGTGGTGGGCACGCACGAACTCCGCTTCGCTCTGGGCGCCGGATGGCAACGTGATGCCGGGTGCCAACCCGACCACGCGCAGCCAGGGTGCGTAGGTGCGCGCCAGGGCGTAGGTGGCCGTTTCCAGGGCTGCCTTGGATAGCGTGTAGGAAAGGAAGTCCGGGTTCAGGTTGATCAGCTTTTGGTCCAGCAGGTTGATGATGACGCCGGGCGAAGAATTGGGTCCGTCAGGGCAGGCTTCGCGATGGGCATGAAAAAGCGCGCGCGAGAGCAACAGGGGCGCGCTGAGGTTGACGGCCATGTGGCGTTGCAGGAGCTCCGGCTGGAAGTTGTTCCCGTCGTCGAATTCAAACAGCGAGGCATTGTTGACGAGGCAATGCGGAAGACCCAGGCGTGCCCTGCATTCGGGCAGCAACTTTCCTGTTTCTTCTGGGGAGGACAGGTCTGCCTGCAGGACCAGGACGCGACGCCCCAGACGTTTCACCTCATCGGCGGTTTCAAGCGCTTCCTCGTGTGAGCGATGGCAGTGAATGGCAAGATCCCATCCTGCTGCGGCAAGGGCGAGTGCCATGCTTTTGCCCAGACGCCGGGCCGCTCCGGTGACCAGGGCAATGCCGGCAGCGGGACTTGAAGTGCTCATTTTGAAAGGCTCTCAAGCGGTTCAGGGAAAATTCCGAAAACGGTGTCGAGCACCTGGTCGGTACCGGGAGGGAGCACGTTGTCGACCCTCATGGATGCAAGATTGTCCCGCGACATCAGGGGTTCTCCCGGCATCAGTTCGAACAGGTAGGCCTGAACGATGCCAACCCAAAGAGGCAGCGGCAGAACCAGCCGTGCATGGCCTGCACGGCGTGCGGCAAATCGGACCAGTTGAGCCAGCGTCCACACTTCCGGTCCGGCCAGGTCATAACTCTGTCCGATGGTATAGGGCATCTCGAGTGCCCGCACCATGGCCTCCGCCACGTTTTCCACACTGACCGGCTGGAATTTTGCGCGGGCGCATGCGAGCGGCAACAACGGCAGGCGTGACGCCAGCCGTGAAAACAGGTTGATGAAGTTGTCGCGTGCCCCGAAAATCACCGAAGGTCTGAAAATGGTCCAATCCACGGGGCTGGCGCGTACCAGGCGCTCGCCTTCGCCTTTGCTGCGTTGGTACATGGACGGCCCGTCGGGGTCCGCACCCAGTGCGCTCATGTGGATGTAACGGCGGATTCCCGCAGACTGCAGGGTTTCCAGGAGCAGGCGCACGAAGTCCACATGGGCTGATTTGAATTTTTCCCCGTAAGGTTGCCCGGGCCGGTCATGGAGTATTCCCACCAGATTGATGACGGCGCCCGAAGGTCCGACAGAACGGCATAAATCCGCCAGGAACGAACCATCGTGCACGGAACCCTGAATCCATTGCACTTTGGGCATGCGGGCCACGCGTTCCGGACGGACCAGGCGACGGGTGGGGATGATGACGGTGTGGCCGTGCTCGATCAGGCGTGCCGTCACGGAACGGCCAACAAACCCGCTGCCACCGACAAGGAGGACAGGCGACGTCATTGGGGTAGGGTGAAGGACGATTTCCGGAAAACTATTGGTATTGGCGGCGGATGCGCACGACGATATCCACCCGTTCCTGGACCATGCCCGCGGGAAGCGACGGCAGTCCGCCGATGGACAGACTGTCGGATTCGATGTCCGTCAGGGTTCCGGTTTCCTCATCGAAAAAATGATGGTGAGGGAGCGTGTTGGTGTCATAAAACACCCGCACCGGGTCCACGATGACGCCCCGGATAAGGCCTTTTTCTTCAAACAAATTCAATGTGTTGTATATGGTGGCTTTGGAAACTTCCGCGTGCTGCTCATTGACGAGGGCCAGCAGTTGGTCTGCCGAAACATGTTGATGGCGCGCCAGCAGCACCTGCGCAATGATGAGCCGCTGGTGCGTGGGAATGATGTCATGCCGACGCAGCATTTCGGCCAGGAAGGGGCGGTCGGAAATCATGGTGTCCATGGTGATGAGGCTCGAATCCCTGTTTGATTTCAGCGCATGGCGTTCAATATAGCCCGGATCGGCGGCCGATATCAATTATCCCAGGGCCTTGGGCAAAGGGAAGACCACGTTTTCGGGGGTGCCGGACAATTCCTCCACCGCACCGGCGCCCAGTTCCCTGAGACGCCCGATCACTTCCGAAACCAGCACTTCGGGGGCCGAGGCGCCGGCCGTGACGCCGATCCGGGTTTTTCCGGCCAGCCATTCCGGGCGAACGTCGGACGCGCGGTCCACCATGTATGCTTCGATCCCGCGATGGGTCGCCACTTCGCGCAGGCGGTTGGAATTGGAGCTGGTGGGAGAGCCCACCACGATGACCAGATCCGCAAGCGCCGTGAGGGCCTTGACGGCGTCCTGGCGATTTTGCGTGGCGTAGCAGATGTCGTCCTTGCGCGGTCCCTGAATGGCCGGAAATCGCGCGCGCAGGGCCTGTATGACGCGCTGGGCATCATCCACGGAGAGCGTGGTCTGCGTGACGTAGGAAAGGGCCTCCGGATTCTGTACGGCAAGCTGCGCCACATCATCGGGTGTTTCCACGAGGTAGATGCGGTCCGGTGCCTGACCCAGCGTTCCTTCCACCTCCGGATGTCCGCGATGCCCGATCATGATGATTTCGCGGCCTGCCGCGTGCAGCCGCGAAACTTCGGTATGGACCTTGGTGACGAGCGGACAGGTGGCGTCGAATACCCTCAGTCCGCGAGATTCGGCTTCGGCGCGTACGGCGAGTGAAACGCCGTGGGCGCTGAAAATGACGGTGGCGCCCATGGGCGCTTCGCCGAGTTCCTCGATGAAGACCGCACCTTTGGCCTTGAGGTTGTCCACCACAAAACGGTTGTGAACCACTTCGTGACGAACGTAGATGGGAGGGCCGAAACGTTCAAGGGCGCGTTCCACGATTTCGATGGCACGGTCCACGCCCGCGCAGAAACCGCGCGGGTTTGCCAGCAACACACGAATCTTTTGCGAGGCCATCAGTCCTCCTCTCCGGTTTGCCCGGGCCAGCCAAATCGTTGTTCCTTCCAGGGATCCCCGTCGTTATGGTAGCCGCGCACTTCCCAGAAGCCCGGGCGATCCCTTTCATGGAGTTCGATGGATTTCAGCCATTTGGCTCCTTTCCAGGCATAACGCTTGGGCACGATGATGCGCACGGGCCCGCCGTGATCGCGCGGGATGGGCTGTCCGGCCCAGCGATGGGCAATGATGACGTCGTCGTCGAGCAGCGCTTCGAGCGGCAGGTTGGTGCTGTAATCGTCGTAGCCGTGAAGCGTGACAAAGCGCGCCGTAGGCCGGGGGTTGGCCAGAAGCAGAAGGTCCCGCGCCAGCACGCCGTGCCATTCCATGTCCAGTTGGGACCAGCGCGTCACGCAGTGGAAATCGGAAACGGAAACGGTCTGCGGCAAAGCCAGGAAGTCAGGCCAGTTCAGGTCGATCTCCTTTTCCACCTGGCCGAACACCCGCAAGCGCCAATGCTCCAGAGGGATAAGCGGACGGATGCCGAGATCGAGAATGGGGAAATTGCGCACCTCGGTTTGTCCCGACGGAATGCGTTCATTAGGGTGTGGCCTGCCGGGTTTCATCTCCCGCTGGGCAACGGCGATCTTTGCCTGGATGAACTTGTTCCAATCGGTCATTTGCGTGCCTTCAGGCCATCCCACAACAGCACAACCACGCCCAGGGTGATGGCCGAATCCGCCAGGTTGAAGGCGGGCCAGTAATGCTGGGCCACATGCCACTGGATGAAGTCGGTGACAGTGCCCCACCGCATACGGTCGATCAGGTTGCCCAGCGCACCGCCCATGATCAGGGTCAGGCCGAAACAGAACCGCGGCTGGGAGGGGTGCCGAAAAATCAGAATACCGATGAAGACGATGGCTGCCAAGGCGATGACGCTGAAAAAGCTTCGCTGCCAACCGCCGGCGTCAGCAAGAAAACTGAAAGCGGCGCCCTGGTTGTGCGCCAGCACCAGATCGAAAAAGTCATTGATCCGAACCAGGTGCCGGTCACCCATCCAGGAAATGACTGCCGCTTTGCTCAACTGGTCGAGCAGGGCCACGACGGCAGCCAGCAGGCTCCAGCGCAGAAGGCTACGCATGGCGACGCGGTTCGCCTTCACCGGACAGATTGGCGATGCAACGGCCGCAGAGTCCGGGGAACGCGCCATTGCGGCCCACATCTTGGCGGTAATGCCAGCAGCGGTCGCATTTGGAATGGGGGCTGGCCACCACTTCCACACCAACCGCAACGGGGTCCGCCTGGCCAGGGAGTTCCAGCGAGGCTTCCACCGCATCGGCCGGCAACGGAACCTGGTCGTTATCGCAGACTTCGGCTTTTGACGTGATGAATACAAAACGCAAATCGTCTCCGAATCGGGACAGCCACTCGAGTGCCTTGCCGGAAGCGTACAGCCGGACTTCGCCGGCCAGCGACGAACCCAGAATGCCGGCAGCCCGCAGGGTTTCCAGCTGTTTCTGGACATGGCCCCGCAACGCGCGCAGGCTGGACCAGTTGCTGGCGACCGTGGCTTCATCAGCCCATGCGGGCAGTCCATGCCAGGTTTGCAGGAATATGGACTCCGATTGGTCGGGCGTGGTTCCGTGGAGCGTGGCCCAAACTTCTTCGCTGGTGAAGGTGAGAATCGGTGCCATCAGCCGGACCAGGCTCTGGGTGATGTGCCAGAGGGCACTTTGCGCAGCACGGCGGGCCTGTGATGCGGCTGCCGTGGTGTACAGGCGGTCCTTGAGGATGTCGAGGTAGAAGCCGCCCAGGTCTTCCGAGCAGAACGTCTGCAGCTTCTGGGCCACCAGATGAAATTCGTATTGTTCGTAATGGGCGGCCACCTGTTCCTGCAGCGAATGGGTCAGGTGCAACGCATACCGATCGATGTCCAGCCATTGGTCGAGCGGGAGGGCGTCGCGCGCAGCATCGAAATCGGCCAGGTTGGCCAGAAGGAAACGCAGCGTATTGCGAATGCGTCGGTAGGCTTCCACCACGCGCTTGAGGATTTCATCCGAGAGGTTAAGCTCGCCTGAGTAATCGGTGCTGGCGACCCACAGTCTCAAGTTGTCGGCGCCCAGGGTGTCCATCACTTTCTGCGGCAGGATGACGTTCCCCAGGGATTTGCTCATTTTCCGGCCCTGACCGTCCACCACGAAGCCATGGGTCAGCAGGGAGCGATAGGGGGCGCGGTCGTTCAGTGCACAGCCGGTCAGCAGCGAGGACTGGAACCATCCGCGGTGCTGGTCAGAGCCTTCCAGGTAGAGGTCGGCCGGGTGCCCGAGTTCCGGACGGCGGCGCAGCACGGATGCATGGGTCGTTCCTGAATCAAACCAGACATCGAGCGTGTCGGTGAGCTTGCGGTAATTCGCGGCTTCTTCTCCGAGCAGTTCGGCAGGGTCGAGCTGGAACCAGGCTTCGATGCCTTGCTGTTCGATTTTCCGGGCGATCCGTTCGGACAGGTCTCCTGTCTCCGGATGCAATTCGCCCGTGGTGCGATGGACGAAAAACGGGATCGGCACCCCCCAGGATCGCTGGCGAGACACGCACCAGTCCGGGCGGTTCTCTATCATGGCCGACAGGCGTGCATGACCCCAGGATGGGAAGAAGTGGGTGTCCGCAACGGCCTGGCGGGCCTGATCCCGCAGCGAAGCCGCCTGGGCCGGCGCCGTGTCCATGACAATAAACCATTGGGGCGTGGCCCGGAAAATGATGGGCGACTTGTGGCGCCAGCAATGGGGGTAACTGTGTGTGAGCGGCGCTGCTGCCAGCAGCATTCCCGCGGACTTCAGAGCCTCAACGAGAACCGGGTTGGCCGCCCAGACGCCAAGGCCTCCGACCAGCGGTACTGCGGGCAGAAACTTGCCGGCATCGTCTACTGGATTGTCCACCGGCAGACGGTAGCGCTGACCGACGATGTAATCTTCGACGCCGTGGGCGGGCGCCGTATGCACCAGCCCCGTGCCGGTTTCGACCGTGACGTGCTCACCGCAAATGACGGGGCTTGCGCGGTCGAGCAGGGGGTGGCGCAGCGCCAGGTGTTCAAGCCGGGAACCTTGCACGGGACCCGCCTTGGACAAGGCGGAAAGGCCATAGCGGGCGAGGCAGGCATCGGCCAGATCAGCGAGCAGCAGCAGCCAGCCTTTTTCGGTTTCCGCCAGAACGTAGCCGAGATCGGGGTGGACGCTCACCGCCCGGTTGGCGGGCAGGGTCCAGGGCGTGGTGGTCCAGATCACCGCAAAGGCGGGTCTGACTCCCAGGGCAACACCGAAAAGCTGCTCGAGCATGGGGCGATCGGTCACGGGGAACGCGACATCGATGGCCGTGGACTGCCGGTCCTCGTATTCCACTTCGGCCTCGGCCAGCGCCGATCCGCAATCGAGGCACCAGTTGACCGGTTTTTGGCCCTGCACCAGATAGCCTTTTTTCCAGATGGCGGCCAGGGCGCGCACGATGTCGGCTTCCGTCCGGAAATCCATGGTGAGATAGGGATGGTCCCAGTCCGCCATCACGCCCAGGCGGATGAAGTCGGCCTTCTGCCGTGCCACCTGGGCTTCGGCATAGGTGCGGCAAAGCGAGCGAAAATGTGCGGGATCGAGCTTTTTGCCGTGGGCCTTTTCCACCTGGTGCTCGATCGGCAGGCCATGGCAATCCCATCCCGGTACATAAGGCGCATCAAACCCGGAGAGGGTTTTGCTTTTGATGATGATGTCCTTGAGGATCTTGTTCACGGCATGGCCGATATGGATATCGCCATTGGCGTAGGGAGGGCCGTCGTGCAGGATGAACCGGGGGCGGCCGGCGCAATGGGCGCGCAGCTTCTGGTAACGCTGCTGCTTTTGCCATGCCGCAAGCCAAAGCGGTTCCCGTTTGGCAAGGTCGGCCCGCATGGGAAACGGAGTTTCAGGCAGATTGAGCGTTTTTTTGGAGTCGGTCATTTCAAAAGGTCGCCTGTTGCGCAAAATAATCCCGGGCGGCCTGCGCGTCGCAAGCCATCTGCCGGGTCAGGTCTTCCAGGCTTTCAAAGCGCGCTTCGTCCCGCAACTTGTGCAGAAAGTTCACATGAATCCTGTGGCCGTAAATATTCCGGTCGAATTCGAAGAGATGCACTTCCAGCAGGCACTCTCCGTCGCTGCTGATTGTTGGCCGGGTGCCCAGGCTTGCCACCCCGGGCAGTGGCGTTTCGCCCAGACCCGCCACGGAAACGGCGAATATCCCGGCCAGTGGCGGCGTGCGCTTGCCCACCCGGATGTTGGCGGTGGGGTAGCCCAATGTCCGCCCCAGCCGATTGCCCGGCATGACCCGGCCACTCATGAAAAACGGCCGGCCCAGCAACTGCCTGGCCAAATCCAGCTGTCCGGAGGCCAGCGTTTCCCGCACCGCGCTGCTGGACACCCGCCGTCCTGCGGCCATGATGCTGGACAGCGCAAAACATTCAAACCCGTAGCGGCTACCGGCGTTGCGCAGCATGTCAAAATCGCCGGTGCGCCGGGCGCCAAAGCGAAAATCGTCTCCCACCAGCAACCAGCGTGTGCGCAGCCGGCGTACCAGCCACTCGCTGATGAACGTTTCGGCAGGCAGTGAAGCCAGCGCCCGCTTGAAACGCAGCACAAACGCATGTTCCAGGCCGGCCGCATCGAGCAGTTCCAGCTTCTCCCTCAGGGTCGTGAGGCGCGGTGGGGCATCGCCCGGCGAAAAAAATTCCCGCGGATGAGGCTCAAACGTCACGACGCCTGTGGGCAGTCCCAGCGGTTCGGCCGCCAGCTTCAGGGCGTGCAGCATGGCCTGATGGCCCACATGGACCCCGTCGAAGTTTCCGATGGTCAGGGCCATGGGGCGATCGCAGGAGGCCGGGATTCCCAAGTGGATGCGCATGACGCTGGCAGGCAAAGGGCTGATTTTATCGCCAATCAATTCATCTCTGCCAGTGCCGCCCGGAGCCGGGCGTTATGCCTTCAAAACCACATTTTGGCGGCAATCAGCAGCAGCAGCGTGGACAGCAGCAGGCGCGATACCCGCTCCGGGATATGCGCGTTGAGGTGCGATCCGAGCCAGATGCCTGGGATGGAGCCTATGAGGAGGTTGCCCAGCAAGCCCGCATTGACGTGCCCCAGGGTGAAATGACCCAGGCCGGCGATCAACGTGAGTGGGACGGCATGCGCAATGTCCGTGCCGACGATGCGGGACATGGGCATTTTGGGATACAGGGCCACCAGCACGGCCGTTCCCAGCGCTCCGGCGCCCACCGAGGAGACGGTGACGAGCAGGCCGATCAGACCGCCCAGAAGCAGGGTAAGCAGGATGGGGGAGGGAGAGGCTGAGGCTTCCGTTGAAATGAGGGTGCAGCGTTGCTTGAAGAGCCCGCACAACAGGGCTGCAGCCGTCAGGGCCAGGGCTACGGCCAGGCCGTGGCGGATCACGTTTTCAAAGCCGGGGGTGGGTTTGAAGCTTCTCAGGGCCAACAGCGTGAGCAAGGTCACCGGTGCGCTGCCCAGCAGCAGCAGCCCCGTTGCCCGCCAGTCCACGTTGCGCTTGCGATGATGCACCCAGACTCCGCTGGCCTTGGTCGCGGCCGCATACAGCAGATCGGTGCCCACCGCGGTGGACGGCGGGATTCCAAAGGCCATGACCAGCAATGGCGTCATCAGCGAGCCGCCGCCCACGCCCGTCAGGCCGACCAGGAAACCGCCGAGCAGCCCGGAAACCGCATAGGACCATTCCATTCAAACCTCCAGCGGGCACTCGGGCCAGCGGCAAAAGACGTATCTTACCCAGAGGGCTATAGATAAATTAAGTAATATTGTGTTAGCTTTATGTAACCCGAAGTTCTAAATGGAGGGCATGCAATGAAGCTGCAACAGCTGAGATATCTGGTGGAAGTGGCGCAAGCAGGATTGAACGTGTCTCAGGCGGCCGAAAACCTGCACACGTCTCAGCCTGGAGTCAGCAAGCAGATCCGGTTGCTGGAAGACGAGTTGGGCGTGGACATTTTCGTTCGCAATGGCAAGCGCGTGGTCAGCATCACGGAGCCCGGGAAGCAGATCCTCTCCATTGCCGAGCGCGTTCTGCTGGAAGCCAAAAACCTGAGGGAAGCCGGTCGGGAGTTCAGCAGCCAGCATACGGGCACCCTGACGATCGCCACCACGCATACCCAGGCCCGCTATGTTCTGCCTCACGTCATTGCCCGGTTTTCCGAGCGCTATCCTCAAGTCCGGTTGACCCTGCATCAGGGCAATCCCGTGAATGTGGCTGAAGAGGTGGTGTCCGGGCGTGCCGACCTCGCCATTGCCACCGAAGGGCTGGACCAGTTTGCCGACTTGCGGGTGCTTCCCTGCTACCAATGGAACCGCAGCATCGTGGTGCCACCGGGGCACCCCCTGCTGGAACGCGACGGATTGACGCTGAAGGAGCTTGCCTCGTATCCGCTGATCACATACGACTACGCGTTTACTGGTCGTTCCAAAATCAACCAGTCTTTCGAGCGTGAAGGGCTGACGCCGAACGTGGTGCTGACTGCGCTGGATTCCGACGTCATCAAGACTTATGTGGAACTGGGCATGGGAGTGGGCATCATTGCCGCCATGGCCTACGACCCTGAAAGAGACAGCGGTTTGCGTGCCCGGGACGTGAGCCACCTGTTCGAGAACAGCACGACGCGCATTGGCATCCGCCGCGGCGCTTACCTGCGGCAATACACTTACGATTTCATCGAACTGTTTGCGCCCAGGCTGACCAAACCCGTCGTCCGGCAAGTGCTGGAAAATGATCCTCAAACCTGAAGCGGCCTGACCGGTTCAGGCGCCGCTGCGTGAAAAATCCCGGGGTCGGAAGCCCAGCAGGTAGAGGGTCCCAAAATAGGCAGCGACGCTTGCGCCCAGCAGTGGGGCGAGCTGCAGGACGTGATCCAGGCTGCTGCCGCTCAACCATCGGCTGCTGTCTCCCTGCAGTCCGTATAGCAGCGCACCCATGACACTCACGGCGATCCCCAGTTTCAGCAGGAAAAGGCGCCAGCCCGCCCGCGGGTGGTACAGGTTTCGTTTGCGCAGGCCGTGGTAGAGCAGTCCTGCGTTGAGGCAGGCACCCAACCCCGTGGCCAATGCGAGCCCCGCATGCTGAAACAGGCCCATGAAGACCAGATTCATGACCTGCGTCGCTCCCAGCACCAGGATGGCGATTTTTACGGGAGTTTTGACGTCCTGGCGGGCATAAAAGCCCGGTGCCAGGATCTTGACGGCGATCAGGCCCAGAAGCCCGACACTGTAGGCCAGCAGGGCATTGCGCACCATCAGGACGTCATGCGGCTGGAACGCGCCCCGGAAAAACAGGGTGGAAACGAGCGGAATGCCCGCAATGGCTAATGCCGCTACGGCAGGCAAGGTGAGCAACAGGGTCAGTCGCAGGCCCCAGTCCAGAAGGTCTGAATAACGCCCTTCATCTCCTGCGGCGTGATGACTGACCAGGCTGGGCAGCAGGATGGTGCCGAGGGCGGCCCCGAGCAATCCGGTCGGGAATTCCATCAGCCGGTCCGCATAGTAAAGCCAGGACACGCTGCCCGAAGGCAGGAAAGACGCAAAGATCGTGCTGATGAGCAGGCTGATCTGGCCCACGGACACGCCGATGACCGCAGGCCCCATCAGTTTCAGCATGCGCCGCAACCCGGGGTCGCGCGGAGCCCAGCTCCAGCGGGGCTGCATGCGAATGGCTCGCAGAAAAGGCCACTGGAACAGCAGTTGCAGCAACCCGCCAGCAAAGGCGCCCCAGGCCAGCGCCACGATCGGCTGGTCAAACCAGGGGGCTACCACCAGGGCGAAGAAGATGAAAGACAGGTTGAGCAGTACGGGTGTGAAAGCAGGCACCCAGAAGCGGTTCCAGGTGTTCAGGATGCCGGCAGCCAGTGACACCAACGAAATGAAAAAAATGTACGGGAACGTGATCCGCAGCAGCTGGGCGGTCAGGGCCAGTTTGCCCGGATCGGCACGAAACCCGGGTGCGGACACCCAGGCCACCTGCGGTGCAAAAATCACTCCCAGGGCCGTGGTGCAGATCAAGGCTACCGTCAACGCGCTGGCTACATGATTCACCAGCCGATGGGCCGTTGCCTCGCCTTCCCGCGTTTTGGCATGGGCCAGAATGGGAACGAAGGCCTGGGAAAAGGCGCCTTCTGCAAACAGGCGACGCAACAGGTTGGGAATGCGGAAGGCGACGAAAAAAGCGTCCGTCAGGCCGCCTGCCCCAAACACATGGGCGACGACTGCGTCCCGGATAAAACCTAGGATCCTGGATAGCAGCGTCATGCTGCTGGTATGGGCCAGTGCTTTGAGGAGGTTCATGATGAGGCTGGCTCAGGGTAACACAGATTGATTTTTCCAAGAAAACCTCTTAGAATTCACGGTTTTCCACTGAAACTTTTACTTGAAGCGGCCTCTGGACGGGCTGCTTCCTGCACAGGAGCCTTACCATGGCAAACTCTGCTCAGGCCGAAAAACGGGCCCGGCAAGCTGAAGCGCAGCGCGCGCACAACATGTCGCAGCGTTCCACGCTGCGCACCGCCATCAAGAAAGTTCGCAAAGCTGTGGCTGCGGGCGACAAGACTGCGGCCCAGGCCGTTTTCAATTCGGCTACCAGCACCATCGACCGCATCGCGGACAAGAAAATCATTCACAAGAATGCGGCCGCTCGCACCAAGAGCCGCTTGTCTGCAGCCGTCAAGGGCATGGCCGTCTAGTCTGCTGCGAAATCGCGCGGCAAGGCAGGTACAGGCGGCGGCGATAGCAATATCGCCGCCGATTTCATTTGGAACGGACGTTTTGATTGCAGGGATAGCCTCATGAGCCATGTGATGAACACCTACGCAAGACTGCCTGTGGCTTTTGTGCGCGGGGAGGGT
Source organism: Betaproteobacteria bacterium (assembly GCA_028868905.1). Taxonomy (GTDB): domain Bacteria; phylum Pseudomonadota; class Gammaproteobacteria; order Burkholderiales; family Ferrovaceae; genus JAKBAT01. The sequence goes on along the minus strand of JAGWTQ010000009.1, from coordinate 13,881 downwards.
GCCTGGCTGTGGGACGAGGCGGGACGGCGCTATCTGGACGCGCTTTCCGGCATTGCCGTCAACGGAGTGGGGCACGCGCATCCCAAGCTGGTTCGGGCGATTGCCGACCAGGCGGCTGCACTCATTCACACGTCCAATATTTACCGGGTGCTGCGCCAGGAAGCGCTGGCTGACCGCCTGTGCGCCTTGTCCGGCATGTCGCAGGCGTTTTTCTGCAATTCGGGCGCCGAAGCCAACGAAGCGGCCATCAAGCTGGCACGTCTTTACGGCCATCAGCGCGGGGTGGAAGTGCCCACCATCATCGTCATGGAAAAGGCGTGGCACGGAAGGACCATCGCCACGCTGTCGGCTACCGGAAGCCGCAAGGCCCAGGCGGGTTTTGAGCCGCTGGTGGCCGGTTTCGTGCGCGTGCCTTACAACGACCTGGATGCGGTCAAGGCGGTCGCTGAGCACAACCAGAACATCGTGGCCGTGCTGCTGGAACCCATCCAGGGCGAAGGCGGCATCAACGTGGCCGACATCGCCTACCAGAAAGCATTGCATGCCTTGTGCCGGGAACGCGGCTGGCTTTACATGCTGGACGAAGTGCAGACAGGCATCGGGCGGACCGGCCACTGGTTCGCCTTTCAGCACGCGGGCGTAAAGCCTGACGTCATGGCGCTTGCCAAAGGCCTGGGCTCCGGCGTGCCGATCGGCGCCTGCCTGGCCGACGGGCCAGCGGCCGAGGTGTTCAAGCCGGGCAGCCACGGAACCACCTTTGGTGGCGGTCCGCTGGTGTGCGCGGCGGCACTGGCCACGCTCGACATCATGGAAGAAGAGGGCCTGCGGGCCAACGCGCTGCATCAGGGCGAGCGGCTCAGGCGCGGACTTGAAAGCGGCCTTGAAGGCGTGCCCGGTGTACTGGAAATTCGCGGCCAGGGACTCATGCTGGGCGTGGAGCTTGACCGCCCATGCGCCGACATCGTTAAACAGGCGCTCGAAGCCGGGCTGCTGGTCAATGTCACTTCGGACAAGGTGGTGCGCCTGTTGCCCCCGCTGATCGTGAATGACGAAGAAACCGAGCAGATCGTGTCGGTGCTGGTCCCCATCATCAAGCGCTTCCTGGGTGCCTGACCGTGAAACACTTTCTCCAGTTCAGGGATTTTACGAAGGACGAGTTCGAATACCTGTTTGAACGCACGCGGCTCATCAAGGCCATGTTCAAGTCCTACACCATCTATCATCCGCTCAAGGACCGGATGCTGGCCATGGTGTTTGAAAAGCAGAGCACGCGCACCCGGGTTTCCTTCGAAGCGGGCATCCACCAGCTGGGCGGCTCTTCCATCAACCTGACGACCGGTGAAACCCAGCTCGGCCGCGGCGAGCCCATCGAAGACGTGGCGCGTGTCATTTCGCGCATGGTGGACCTGGTGATGATCCGCACCTTCGACCAGTCCATCATCGAGCGTTTCGCGGCCTATTCCCGTGTTCCCGTCATCAACGGGCTGACCAACCAGTTTCATCCCTGCCAGATCCTGGCCGATGTGTTCACCTACATCGAGCATCGCGGGGATATAGCCGGAAAAACCGTGGCCTGGATCGGTGATGGCAACAACATGTGCAGCACCTGGCTGCAGGCGGCAGCGATTTTCGATTTTCAGCTCCACGTGGCGTCGCCCGAGGGGTATGGGATCAACGAATCGCTGATTTCCGAAGCGGAAAAGCCCCATCTCACCCTGTTTGCCGACCCCATGGAGGCATCCCGGAACGCGGATCTCGTGACCACCGATGTCTGGACCAGCATGGGGTTTGAGGCTGAAACGGACGAGCGCAAGCGTGATTTTGCCGACTTCCAGGTGGATGCCGAAATGATGGCGGTGGCCCGGCCTGATGCGTTGTTCATGCATTGCCTGCCGGCCCATCGGGGCGAGGAAGTGTCCGCAGAAGTGCTGGAAGGCGCGCAGAGCGTGGTTTGGGATGAAGCGGAAAACCGCCTGCATGCCCAAAAGGCGCTGATGGAATATCTGATACTGGGGCAAGTGGCCCAAAACTGAGGAATCGAGGATTCATGAGCGACATCAAGAAAGTGGTGCTGGCCTATTCGGGTGGCCTGGATACTTCTGTGATCCTGAAATGGCTACAGGACACCTATCAGTGCGAAGTGGTGACCTTCACGGCCGATATCGGCCAGGGTGAAGAGCTGGAGCCCGCGCGCGCCAAGGCCGAGAAATTTGGCATCCGGCAGATTTATATCGATGACCTGCGCGAAGAGTTCGTGCGTGATTTCGTATTTCCCATGTTCCGCGCCAATGCGGTGTATGAAGGCGAATACCTGCTGGGCACCAGCATTGCGCGCCCGCTGATCGCCAAACGCCAGATTGAAATTGCCCGCGAAACCGGCGCCGATGCCGTGTCTCACGGGGCCACCGGCAAGGGCAACGACCAGGTGCGCTTCGAGCTGGGCTATTACGCTCTGGAACCCGGCATCAAGGTGATTGCTCCCTGGCGCGAATGGGACCTGACTTCCCGCGAAAAGCTGCTGGCCTATGCTGAAACCCATGGCATCCCTGTGGAAATGAAACACAAGGCCGGTGGCAGCCCGTACAGCATGGATGCCAACCTGCTGCATATTTCCTACGAAGGAAAAGTTCTTGAAGATCCCGCCCGTGAGCCCGAAGAGGACATGTGGCGCTGGACCGTTTCGCCGGAAGCGGCGCCTGACCAGGCCGAATATCTGGATCTGGAGTTCGAGCGCGGCGACGTGGTGGCCCTTAACGGTCGCCGGCTCACCCCGGCCCAGGTGCTGGCCGAACTCAACCGGCTGGGTGGCAAGCATGGCATCGGTCGCCTGGATCTGGTGGAAAACCGCTACGTGGGCATGAAATCCCGAGGCTGCTACGAAACGCCGGGCGGAACGATTCTGCTCAAGGCGCATCGCGCCATCGAATCGATCACGCTGGACCGGGAAGTGGCGCACTTGAAGGACGACCTGATGCCCCGGTACGCATCGCTCATCTACACGGGTTACTGGTGGAGTCCTGAGCGCAAGGCCTTGCAGACCTTGATCGATGACACCCAGGTGTGCGTCAACGGCTGGGTTCGGGTCAAGCTCTACAAGGGAAATGTCATGGTGGTGGGACGGGATTCGAAGACCGATTCCCTGTTCGATGCCAACATTTCCACTTTCGAGGACGACAAGGGGGCCTATCAGCAGGCCGATGCGGCCGGCTTCATCCGCCTTAATGCGTTGCGCATGCGCATCGCCGCGCGCCTGCACAGGAAATGACCGGGAGGGGGCATGCCTTCATTTGACGTGGTTTCGGAAGTGGACAAGCAGGAAGTGCGCAACGCGGTGGAGCAAGTCAACCGTGAAGTGAGTGCCCGCTTTGACTTCAAAGGCTCCGATGCAAGGGTGGAGCAGAATGAATATGCCCTCACGGTGTTTGCCGACGACCCCTTCAAGCTGGAACAGGTCAAGGAAATCCTCAACCTCAAACTGGTCAAGCGGGGGATCGATATCCGGGCCCTCGATGTCAAGCCCGAGGAGACCATCAGCGGCGGGAAGGTCAAGCAGCTGGTGACCGTGAAAGTGGGTGTCGAAACCGAAATCGCCAAAAAAATCGTGAAGCTGCTGAAAGACAGCAAGCTGAAAGTGCAGGGAAGCATCCAGGGAACGGCCGTGCGCGTGAGCGGCGCCAAACGGGATGCCTTGCAGGAAGCGATTGCCCTTATCAAATCCAGCGATCTGGGGCTGCCGCTCCAGTTCAACAATTTCCGCGACTAGCGCCGCTCCGACAGAACCAGAGCGCGTTCGTACAGGAGTTTCCGGCCCAGTCCGGTGGCTTCCACGGCCACCCGAACGGCGTCTCCCACGCTAAGTTTTTCCAGAAGAGCCTTCAGAAGCCTGTCGCAGGATGACGGGTCGGGGCTGTCATCGGCAGGTGCGCCTTCCACGGCCAGGACAAATTCCCCGCGGCGGTGGTTGGGATCTGCGGCAAGCCACCCCAGCGCTCCGGCCAACGTGGTCCGGTGCACCGTCTCAAACAGTTTCGTGAGTTCCCGACCGATCACCACTTGCCGTTCAGCGCCCAGCACGCGGGCCAGCGCTTCCATGCAGGCTTCGATGCGGTGCGGCGCCTCGTAGAACACCAGGGTGGCTTGCAGCGTTCGCAACTTTTCCAGGGTACGCTCGCGCGGGCCGTTTCTGGGTGGCAAAAAACCGTAAAACAATGTGGGTCCTGCTGCAAAGCCGGCGACGGACAGCAGGGCCGTCAAGGCGCTCGGCCCAGGAATCGGGACCACGCGAACGCCGGCCGCAAGTGCTGCATCCACCAGCAGCGCGCCCGGATCGCTGATGCCCGGGGTGCCTGCGTCCGAAATCAGGCCGACAGACAGCCCGGATTCGAGTTTTTCGAGCAGACCCCGCGAGGCGCTTCGCTCATTATGTTCATGCAAGGCCGCCAAAGGGGTGTGAATGCCGAAATGCGCCATCAGGGAACCGGAGTTACGGGTGTCCTCGGCCGCAATGAGGTCCACCTCCCCCAGCGTTTTCAGGGCCCGTGCGGAAATGTCGTCACGATTTCCAATGGGGGTGGCGATGACATACAAAGTACCGGCAGGCTGCGACATGGTGAGACCCCAACGTGAAAGATGAAGGCATTTTCGAGCGGCGAGGCAGCTTAGGCAAGCATTCGGGATCGCAGTCCCTGCAGCGGGGACGACAAGGGGAAGGCCTGGCTGCCTGGTTCCTGGAACAACGCGGGCTGCGCATCATCGCGCGCAATTACCGCTGCAGGCAGGGCGAAGTGGACCTTGTGGCGCGCGACCGGGATACGCTGGTTTTCGTGGAAGTGCGATGGCGTTCCGGAAAGCGGTTCGGAGGGGCTGCCGAAAGCATCGATGTCCGCAAGCAGCGGCGACTGGCGGCGGCAGCCCGCCATTACTTGGCGGTATTCAGAGTTACCCTTGCCTGCCGTTTTGACGCCATACTCATCGAGGGCGAGGCAGGAGAAACACTGGAATGGCTGCGCGACATCTTCTGCCTGTGACCGTTTTTCCCATGGGCGGCCCATCTGACATACAATAGCCGCCATGGATCTGATCACGCGCATTACCGGCCACTTCAACGAAAGCGCCAGCCTCAAGCTTTCCGTAGCGAACGAACTGGCAGCCCCGATTGCAATGGCTGCAGAGCGGATGGTGCAGTGCCTGTTGTCCGAAGGCAAGATACTGGCCTGTGGCAACGGCGGTTCGGCCGCAGACGCACAGCATTTTTCGGCGGAACTCCTCAATCGCTTCGAAATGGAACGTCCGCCCCTGGCGGCGATTGCCTTGACCACCGATTCGTCCACGCTGACGTCCATCGCCAACGACTACCAGTACAACGAGGTGTTTTCCAAGCAGGTGCGCGCCCTTGGGCAAAGCCGGGACGTCCTGCTCGCCATTTCCACCAGCGGCAATTCCCCAAACGTCATCGAGGCGATCAAGGTGGCTCATGAGCGGGAAATGGCCGTGGTGGCCCTGACCGGAAAAGGAGGCGGGCAAATGGCTGACTTGCTCGATGGCAACGATGTTCATATTTGCGTGAACGCGAAAAGCACGGCACGCATCCAGGAAGTGCACATCCTGGTGCTGCATTGCCTGTGCGATGCGATTGACTGCGTCCTTCTGGGAGTCGAATGACCATGAAACGATTTTGTACCGGTCTGGTGCTGGCCTGTGTGCTGGCGCCGGCCCTGCAGGGATGTTTTCCGCTGGTTGCGACCGGCATGGTGGGCACCGGGTTTGTCATTGCCGACCGGCGCACGTCCGGCGCACAGCTTGAAGACGAAGGCATCGAGCTGAGGGCGGACCACGCCATTGGAGACAAGTATGGCGAAAAGGTCCACGTCAATACCACGAGCTTCAATCGCAACCTGCTGCTGACCGGCGAAGTCCCCGATCAGGCAACTCGCACTGATTTGGAAGCGTTGGCCCGTGCCACCACGAACGTGCGTTCCGTGATCGATGAAACGGTCATCGCCGGCAACAGCTCTTTTTCCCAACGCACGACGGATTCCTATGTCAGCACCAAGGTCCATGCGCGCCTGGTGTCCGAGGCGGACGGTCGCTATTCTCCCGTGCACATCAGCGTTACCACGGAAGATGGCATCGTGTACCTGATGGGGCTGGTGACCCGTTCCGAGGGGGATGCTGCTGCCAGCGTGGCCAGCACGACGTCTGGCGTTCGCAAAGTGGTGAAAGTGTTCGAGTACATTGCCAAGGCGCCCGAAAGCGAGAAGGCTGCCTCGCCGCAGGACAAATCGCCGCCACCCGCGCCATCCAAGCCGGAAGACGTGCAGCCTGCCGCTCCCCAGTCGGAAGAGACGCTGCCGCCTGCCCAGCCGGTCCACATGTAAGGGCGGTCATGCCCCAAGCTTTTCCGGCGCCGGATTTCGAACGCAAAATCGCCTCACCGGGCCAATGGCTGGAACGGTTCCGGGAATTGCCACGTCCGCTCGTGTTTACCAACGGGGTGTTCGATATTCTGCACCGGGGCCACGTGACTTATCTGGCCCAGGCGCGTTCACTGGGGGCGGCCCTCGTGGTTGCCGTCAACTCGGATGATTCGGTACGGCGCCTGGGAAAAGGTGCCGACCGCCCCATCAATGTATTGGCTGATCGAATGGCCGTGCTCGCAGCCCTGGGCAGCGTGGATGCGGTGACCTGGTTTGAGGAAGACACGCCGTTGCAACGTATCCTGGAATGTCGACCCGACGTGCTGGTGAAAGGGGGCGACTGGCCCGTTGAACAGATCGTGGGTGCGGCCGAAGTGCTGGCCCGAGGAGGGCGCGTGTACTCCATCCCTTTCGAGCACGAACGTTCCACCACGGCTTTGCTCCAGCGCATCCGTCTTTGATTCAGCTTTCCATCAGTCGCGCCAGCCCTTCCAGAACCAGATAAGTCACCCGCTCCGTCGGCATTTTCACATGAGGCTGCAACGTTTCCGCATGGCCGCCGCTGAGCAGGCGGTACACTTCCGATGATTCGTGAGCGGTCAGGGTTTGTGCCAGGGACTCGATGGCGCCGACAGTGGCCGCAATGGAGCCGGTGACGATCGCGTCGGCGGTGTTGCGGGGAAAGGGCGCGAAGCATCCGGAAGGTTCTGAAGGCAGCGCAGCGGTTCCACGGTGCAAGGCCTGCCGCATCAGGGTCAATCCGGGCAGAATCATGCCCCCCAGAAACTCTCCCGTGCTGCTCAGGGCATCGATGGTGGTGGCGGTGCCGGCATTGACGACAATGACCGGATGGGTTGTCCGGGCGCGGGCGCCGATGAGGGCCACCCACCGGTCCGTTCCCAGCTGCCCGGGTTTGTCGTAACGGTTGACGATGCCCCCGGCAGAGGAGGCCGACTCGACCCAGCGCAACGGGATCTGCGCCGCGGCGCAGGCCGCTTCAATGCCGGCAGCGACGGACGCTTCGGCCACGTGGCATGCCCACACTTCGGTCACTTCCTGATGGTCGTGCAACAGCGCTTCAATCCGCGGCCATTCGATCGTCGGCAGGGCACCCTGGGAATGCCATCGGTGGTTCTGGCGCAGTCCCCACTTGATGCGGCTGTTGCCGATGTCGAGTGCGAGGCGCATCAGTTGAGGCGCAGCGACACGTCGCCTGCGAGGAAGGGCGTGATCCGCTCGCCTTGTTTCAGGAGCAGGGCTCCTTCGCCGGTCAGGCCGGCACAGATTCCCGTTTCGACGCGGCGATCCGGCAGCGTGATCCGGATGGTGCGTTCGCGGTGTGCGCTGCGGGACAGCCACTCCGCCTGGAATGGAATAAACCCCTCGGCATCAAATTGCCGGAGCACCGGAGGCAGGTGGCGCAGAATCGCGGCCAGGACGTCGCTGCGGGATGGCGTGCGGCCCTGTTCATCCCGCAGGTCATAGGCCGGATTTGGCAGGCTGTCGGCCAGCAGCTCATCAAGCCGCACATTCAATCCGATGCCGATGACGGCCGCTGCGCCCGTGGCGGCGGTTTCCGCCGTTTCCACCAGGATGCCTGCGATCTTCCGGCCATGGCGCTGCAGATCGTTGGGCCATTTCAGCGCGAGGCCGTCGATGCCGATGTCGTCGAGTCCCCGGGCCAGCGCAAGCGATACCGCCAGGGAAAGGCCGCTCAACTGAGGCAGGGTGCGGTGGTCAAAACGCCAAAGCAGGGAAAACGTCAGCGATCCGTGGCTGTCCGAAAGCCAGCGATTTCCCTGTCTTCCCCGTCCGGCTGTCTGGGTCAGGGCGACCAGGCAGTAACCACCGGGCATGCCTTCCGCTGCCAGGTGAAGAAGTCGCTCGTTGGTGGAATCCACGGTTTCCGCGATCACCAGGTGCAGGGTCTCCTTTTCAGGGCCCAGGCCGGAGCGCACGGCATCCTCATTGAGATCGGGCAGGCTCATCGGATCAGGCGGTGCTCCGTTCTGCAGGAGGCGACTTCCTGGCGGTAGGCAATGTCCGTGATGATGGCATCCAGCAGCAGTTTCACGCGCGAGGAGAGCTTGCTTTCAGAGCGGTAGTCGGCCGGGGCGATGAAATCCACGCGATTGGCGGAGAGCAGCTTGACGCACGTTTCACGGTCGTTCCGGTTGCGGGCCGGGTAAACGGCGATGGTATGCCCTCCGCTTTTCTTGGTCAGGGCCATGCTGGGGACATCGGTCATGCCGTCTCCGATGTAGATGATGTTCTGGAATGGAATGGGCCGTTCATGTTCCGGCATATGCTCGTTGATGGACTCCCCCAGGGTTTCCTTGCCCTTGTTGACCCGGAACAGGTACTGGGTCTTGGTGGTGTCCGTGATGAGCAGTTTGGGAAACGTGGCGATGCCCTGGAAGTTGAAATGGTATTCGGAGGCGTAGATTTGCTGGAAGTACGGGCGAATGGAAATGCCTTCCAGGATCTCTTTCATTCCGGCCGAGACGATGTAGTGGCGAATGTGGCATTGTCCCCGGCCCCGTTGGCGGACATAGGTATTGATGCGCCGGAACCAGCCTTCCACGCCCGGGAAGTAAGGGATGTGCTTGCCCATGGCCTGGAAATCGCTGCGGCTGATGTTCACTTTGCGCGCATGGGCTTCTTCCAGCAGCAGCCGCATGTAGACCAGCATTTTTTCCGAGACGGTCTCTTCGGACTCCCGTTCGACCTGGTTCCAGAAATCCCTGGGGCGAATGCCCAGCTTGGGCAGGACGGTATATTCCTGCATGGGCTGGGGGGACAGCGTACCGTCGAAATCGTAAACAATGGCAATGGTGTTCTGGAAAAATGGGGCCTTGGCCATAGCGCGGCTTCCGATGTGCTTTCAGGCATTTTAACGGATTGGCGGCAACCCCTGCTTGATGTAGAGTGTCCGCTTGACCTATGCCCGTTCTTAAACTGCCAGTCTCATGTCCAATCCTACGCCCGCTCCTGCCACCAATTTCATCCGTAACATCGTTTCAGAGGACCTTGCCAGCGGAAAAACCGGCGGCCGGATTGCCACGCGCTTTCCGCCGGAACCCAACGGCTACCTGCATATAGGCCATGCCAAGTCCATCTGCCTCAATTTCGGCATTGCCCGGGATTTTGGCGGCGTGTGTCACATGCGTTTCGACGACACGAACCCGGCCAAAGAGGACACCGAATACGCCGACTCCATTCTGGACACCGTGCACTGGCTGGGCTTCGACTGGGGGTCTCACCTGTACTACGCTTCCGACTATTTCGAGCGCTGCTACCAGTATGCCGAAGGTCTCATCAAGGCCGGAAAAGCCTATGTGGATGGCCTGAGCGCCGAGGAAATCAGGGCTTACCGCGGTAACCTCACCGAGGCCGGAAAAAACAGCCCGTGGCGCGACCGGCCTGCGGAGGAAAGCCTGGACCTGTTCCGTCGCATGCGGGCCGGTGAGTTTGGGGATGGCGCCTATGTGCTGCGCCTGAAGATCGACATGGCTTCGCCCAATCTCAACTTGCGCGACCCTGCCATTTACCGGATTCGCCACGTACCGCACTGGAGGACCGGGACGGCCTGGTGCATCTACCCCATGTACGATTATGCGCATGCCATTTCCGATGCGGAAGAGCGCATCACGCATTCCATTTGCACCCTCGAGTTCGAAGACCACCGCCCCCTCTACGACTGGGTGGTGGGAAATACCCCGGTCCCCGGGCAGCCCCACCAGTACGAGTTTGCGCGCCTCAATCTCACATACACCGTGATGAGCAAGCGCAAATTGCTGGAACTGGTGGAGGAGCGGCATGTGAGCGGCTGGGACGACCCCCGCATGCCAACGCTGGTGGGCTTGCGCAGACGAGGATACACGCCCGAATCAATCCGTTTGTTTTGCGATCGCATCGGCGTGTCGAAGGCGGACAGCCTGATTGACGTGAGCGTGCTGGAAGACTGTCTGCGAACCGACCTCAATGAACGGGCAATCCGTCGCATTGCCGTACTCGACCCAGTGCGCCTGGTGATCGAAAACTATCCGGAAGGGCAGGTGGAACAGTGCGAAGTGCCCAACCATCCCCAGAAATCGGAGTGGGGCAGCCGCGCAATCCCTTTTTCGCGCGAACTCGTCATCGAGCGTGAAGATTTCATGGCCGAACCCGTGAAAGGATTTTTCCGCCTTTCGCCCGGCGCAGAAGTTCGGTTGCGTTATGCCTACGTGGTCAAATGCACCGGATTCACCACCGACCCGCACACCGGGGCCGTGACGGAAGTGCGCTGCACTTACCATCCGGACAGCCGCAGCGGAACGCCTGGCGCCGATACATACAAAGTGAAAGGGAACATCCACTGGCTGTCGCTGGAACATTCCAGCGAGGCGGAAGTCCGTCTCTACGACCGCCTGTTCAGTGACCCCAACCCAGGCGGCGCCGAGGACTACCGGCCGTTGCTCAACCCCCATTCCGTACAGTTGCGTCCGGACTGCAGGATCGAAACTGCCCTGGCCCAAGCCCGGGACGGCGAGAAATTCCAGTTTGAGCGAAACGGCTACTTCTCGATGGACGGTGCCGCCTCCCAGGACGGTCGCCCGGTGTTCAACCGGGCCGTGACGCTGCGCGATTCCTGGGCAAAGCCCCGCTGATCAGGGGGCGGGAGCCCGGCGCTTGTCCTTTTCGATCATGGCGTAGGCCGAGTGGTTGTGGATGGATTCGAAATTTTCGGATTCCACCACATAGGCATCGATGCGCGTGTCCTGGTCCAGACGGTGCGCCACATCCCGCACGATGTCTTCCACGAACTTGGGGTTGTCGTAGGCGCGCTCCGTCACCCATTTTTCATCCGGGCGCTTGAGCAGTCCGAACAATTCGCAGGAGGCTGATTCTTCAGCGATCCGGATGACCTCCTCAACCCACACAAAGGCGTTGATGCGTGCCGTGATGGTCACGTGGGAGCGCTGGTTGTGCGCACCGTAGTCCGAAATTTCCTTGGAGCAGGGGCACAGGCTGGTGACGGGAATGACCACCTTCATGGTGAAGGATTGCTTGCCCTCGGTAATTTCACCGATGAACGTGACATCGTAATCGATCAGCGACTTGACTCCGGACACCGGAGCCGCCTTGTTGATGAAATAGGGGAAGTTCATTTCAATGTGGCCGGCCGGCGCTTCCAGCCGTTCCACCATTTCGCGCAGGATGGCGCCGAAGGATTTGACGGAGATCTCCCGTTCCTCGCGGTTGAGGATTTCCACGAAACGCGACATGTGCGTTCCCTTGAAATGCTGGGGCAGGTGAACGTACATGTTGAACGTGGCAATGGTGCTTTGGGCTCCACCGAGTTCGCGGTCTGAAATGCGGACGGGATGGCGGATGCCCTTGATCCCCACGCGATCGATGGCAATCTGGCGGGTGTCCGGCGTGGACTGGATGTCCGGAATCGGGTTGGGGTCGCGGGCGTTCATGAAAAAGCTCCTGAAGTGAAATCGTATTCTGTGATGACGCGGAAATTAGCCATTTGCTGCGCCGGTGCGCAGGGAAGCCATGCCCTGCCGGCGTGACTCCACGGCGGACTCGATGCCGGCGGCATCGAGTCCGCAATCGGCCAGCAGCTGGGCGGGATCCCCCTGGTCTATGAAGCGGTCCGGCAGCCCCAGTTGCAGCAGGGGGGTCGCAATGTTTTCCCGGGATAGCACCTCGCCGACAGCGGATCCGGCCCCTCCCAGGATGGTGTTTTCTTCCACCGAAACCACCAGGTCATGGGTCAGCGCCATCTTTATGACCAGCGCTTCGTCCAGTGGTTTCACAAAACGCATGTTGACCACGGTGGCGTTCAGGCGTTCGCCGACTTCCAGGGCGGGCTGAAGCAGGGCACCAAAGGCCAGCAAGACCACTGACCGGCCCTGGCGACGGATTTCGCCCCGGCCGATGGGCAAGGCGCTCATTTCCTTCTGGGGCAGTACCCCCGGCCCGCTGCCGCGCGGGTAGCGGACCGCCGTGGGGCCATTGATCTGGAACGCGGTGTAGAGCATCTGCCGGCATTCGTTTTCGTCCGCTGGCGCCATGACCGTCATGTTGGGCAGGCAGCGCAGGTAGCTCAAGTCAAAGCTGCCGGCATGGGTGGCGCCATCGGCCCCCACGAGTCCCGCGCGGTCGATGGCCAGCAGCACGGGCAGGTTCTGCAAGGCGATGTCATGAATCAGCTGGTCATAGGCCCGTTGCAGGAAGGTGGAGTAAATGGCTACGACCGGCTTGATGCCTTCGCAGGCCAGGCCTGCAGCAAACGTGAGGGCATGCTGTTCGGCAATGCCCACGTCGAAATAGCGCTCGGGGAACGCTTTGGAGAAACGGACCAGGCCGGAGCCTTCGCACATGGCGGGCGTTATGCCGTACAGCCGCCCGTCCTGTTCCGCCATGTCGCACAGCCAGTCGCCGAATACCTGGGTGTACGTGGGTTTTTGGGCTGCCTTGGGGCGAATGCCCACCTGGGGGTCGAAGGGCGTCACGCCGTGGTACAGGATGGGATCCGCTTCGGCAGGTTCGTAACCCTTTCCCTTGCGTGTCACCACATGCAGGAACTGCGGCCCATCGAGCTTGCGCACGTTGTTGAGCGTTGAAATGAGGGTGTCGAGGTCATGGCCGTCGATGGGGCCGATGTAGTTGAAACCAAATTCCTCGAACAGGGTGGCGGGAGGGTTCACCATGCCCTTCATGTGTTCTTCCCAGCGCTTGGCAAATTCCAGGATCGGCGGGGCAACCCCCAGCACTTTTTCCCCGCCGCGGCGCATGGTGTTGTAGACCCGGCCGGACATGATGCGGGCCAGATGATTGCTCAGGGCCCCTACGGGGTGGGAGATGGACATTTCGTTGTCGTTGAGGACGACGATCAGGTTGGCCCCGGTGTTGCGCGCATTGTTCATGGCTTCGAAGGCCATCCCTCCGGTGAGGGCGCCGTCGCCAATGACGGCAATGGCCCGCCGAGGGCTGTCCGAACGCTTGAAAGCGGTGGCCATGCCGAGTGCGGCGCTGATGGAGGTGCTGGAATGGGCGGTCCCGAATGTATCGTATTCGCTTTCGGAACGCCGCGGAAATCCGGACAGCCCTCCCTTCATGCGCAACCGGCTCATGCCGGCGCGTCGCCCCGTCAGGATCTTGTGGGCATAGGTCTGGTGCCCCACGTCCCATACCAGGCGGTCATCGGGGGTGTCGAATACGTAATGAAGCGCAATGGCGAGCTCAATCGTTCCCAGGTTGCTGGAGAGATGCCCCCCCGTGTGCGCCACGGATTCCACGATGAATTGCCGCAATTCCTTGGCCAGCGTGTCCAGCTCGCGCCGATCGAGTTGGCGCAGCTGGTGCGGCCATTGAATCTGATCGAGCAGCGGTGTGGGTGACATGGAAATTTTGCCCTTCAACTGCGGCGGTTAACGATGAAATCAGCCAGTTCTTCCAGGCGTTGTCGGCG
>JAGWTQ010000062.1 GCA_028868905.1 Betaproteobacteria bacterium | reverse complement strand
CCCTACAAAAAGCACATGAAGGCCAGGGAAGAAGGCAAGACGTGCATCGATTGCCACAAGGGCATTGCACACCACTTGCCGAAAGAATATGTCGAACCGGATGAATGAGATCGTGAGGCCACCCATGAAAACCCTGTTCAACCGCCCCCTACTCTGGATTGCCGCCAGTGCCCTGATGTTGCAGGGAGGGATGGTGCTGGGGGCTCCCGCCCAAGACCAGCAACCCGTGGCCTCCTTCGCCCACTCTTTTGACTGGACTGCCCATACCCAGGAGCTCCTGACCGATCTCAAGGACCGACTGGCGCTGACGGCATCCCAGGCCACCGCCTGGGATGCCTGGTCAGCGGGCGCTCTGGAAGACGCTCGCGCACAGGGTGAACAGATGAAAGCCCTGTTTGAATCCCGGTCCATGCCCCAGGATCCCGATCTGACCACACCGGACCGGATGTCCAGAAAAGCCGAACGCCTGCGGAGCCAGATTACCCTGATGCAAGCCCATCTGGCCCGGGTGGAAGCTGCGCAGAAGCGGACACGTGCCTTCTATGACCAGCTGGATTCAAAGCAAAAGACCATTTTTGATTTATTCTGGAAACAGGACTACCGCAACGAGCCGTGGCCCGGGCATGGCATGATGATGTTTCAGGATGGTTGTGGATACGGCCCCAGGGGCCGGCAATGCCCTCCACCGCGGTAAGCTGCAGCAAGGTCCGCGTGACACCGGAGGTTTGCCATGATGATCAAACGCTTGCTGACTGTGGGACTGTCGCTGCTGTTGGGACTGTCCGTCATCGCGCCGACCCGTGCCGACCCCGGACATTGGGACGGCTGGGGATGGGGGCTTGGCCTGGGTTTCGGGCTGGGCCTGCTGTACGCACGGCCCTATTACAGCCCCTACTATTATCCTTACTACCCGCCCAACTATTACTACTATCCGGCGCCCACCGTCATCGTCAACCAGCCACCCGCATGGTCGCCGGGAACTACGGTGGTTGTGCCGGAGGCAGCGCCGGCGGCCACATGGTATTACTGTGAACCCGCCAAAGGGTACTATCCCTACGTGCGGCAATGCCCCGAGGCGTGGCGTCCAGTTCCGGCCGTTCCGCCCGGCATGCCCTATCAGTGAGTTTTTTGGACGTCGAGACCTTTCTCGTTCAGTAGCGCCAGGAACTCCTGCTCCGGAACGGGCGGTGCACAATAGAAACCCTGAACGTAGTCGCAACCGAAGGATTTGAGCAGTTCAAACTGCTGGGCCGTTTCCACGCCTTCCGCAATGGTCTGGATGCCGAGCTTGTGGGCCATGACGATGATCGCCTCCGTGAGCACCTGGCCACTGCCTCCGGATTCCAGGGAGCTGACGAACGTGCGATCGATTTTCAGGTAGTCCACATCGAATTCCTTCAGGTAGGACAGCGCGGAATACCCCGTTCCGAAATCGTCTATGGACAACTGCACGCCCATCAGGCTGTATTCGATGAGACGATCCCGCACCTTGGGCGAGTTGGACAGCAGCAGCCCTTCCGTGATTTCCACTGCCAAGGCTTGGGCCGGAAGACCAAGCCGCTCGATATCTTCTTTCCATTGCTGTCGCTCCGGCCTTGAAAATTGCAGGGGAGACTTGTTGACGCTGATTTGTATCAAACGGCCAAAGCGCTTGTGCCATCGCCCCGCTGCCGACACGGCTTCCTGGAACACCCACTCGCCAATCTCGTTGATCAAGCCCGAACCTTCGGCCAAGGGGATGAACAGGGCAGGACTGACCATGCCGCGCTGCGGGTGATGCCAGCGCAGCAGCGCTTCGGCCTTTTCGATCTGGCCGGAGCGCAAATTGAGGATGGGCTGGAAAAACAGTTCCAGCTCATTGCGAGACAGGGCCGTGCGCAGGTCGTGCGTCAGCGCCAGTTTTTCCGCCGCCTCGTGCTGCATGGATTCGGTGAAATAGGAGAGGCAGTTTCGTCCTTCGGCCTTGGCGCGATACATCGCCTGGTCCGCATTCTTCAGCAAGGCCTCGATGGTGGTGGCGTCTTCCGGGTACAGCGTGATGCCGATGCTGGCTGAAATATAGCCCGCCTGCCCGTCTCCCAGATCGAAAGGCTCCGACAGGCTCTGGATGATGTGGTAGGCGATCCGCTCAATGTCGTTGCGGTCACCGTATTGCGGCAGGATGACCGTGAACTCGTCTCCCCCGATGCGGGCCACCGTATCGGATTCTCGCACGCATCCCTTGATGCGCCGTGCCGCCTCGTGCAGCAGGATATCCCCCTTGGCGTGCCCCAGGGTATCGTTGATTTCCTTGAAATGGTCAAGGTCGATGAACAGCAGCGCCAAAGGCAGGCGGGTACGCGCGGCCTTCTTGATTTCCTGGCCCAGGCGGTCATGCATGAGATTGCGGTTGGGCAGCCCGGTGATCATGTCGAAGTTGGCCTGCTTCCAGATGAGCTCCGCGTTTTCCTTGCTTTCCGTAATGTCGAAAAACTGGGCCACATAACGGTGCACCTGCCCGTCCGGTTTGCGGATGACGCTGATGTTGGCCAGTTTCACATGCAGCGAACCGTTTTTGCGCCGGTCCCAGAGCTCGCCCTGCCAGTGCCCCTTGTCCATGAGGGTCTGCCACATGTCCTTGTAGAAGGCCTTGTCGTGTCGTCCCGACTGCAGAATTCTCGGGTTCTTGCCCAGCACCTCGGTCAAGCGGTAGCCGGATTGCTGGGTGAATGCCGGATTGGCATCCACGATCCGGTTATGCTCGTCGGTAATCAGCATCGCTTCCTTGCTGTTTTTGTAGATCGTGGCTGCAAGCCGCATGCTCTCTTCGTTGCGCAAGCGCTCGCTGATATCGCGCAACAGCACGATGTAACGGAACTCATCGCGGAATGTGATGCGGGAAATCGCCACGTCCATCTGGACGGAGCTGCCATCCTGGCGCACGCCTTCTATTTCCAGCCGATTGAGCCGCAGGGTGGCGGCCATCCAGTCGGTTTTGAAGTGGCCGAGATATTCCTGAAAAGCGACACGGGACGTCACGCTCACCAGAGACACAAACGGCTGACCCACCACCTGGCGGGAACGGTATTCGAATATCCGCTCCGCCCCCCGGTTGAAGGACTGAACGATGCCGTCGGCATTGATGGTGACGATACCGTCCGCCACGTGATCGAGGATGGCCTGCAGATGGTCGGCCGTTTCCTGCATGTCGAGTTCTGCCCGACGCTGCAGGGTGATGTCCTGCACGGTGCCGGTTGAGCGCACCGGAAGCCCGGCGTCGTCATACTCGGTTTCGCACCGCTCCTGAACGTACTTGACCCGCCCGTCAGGAAACTGCAGGCGGTGAATGATGTCGTAAGGGGTCCGGTTTTTGAGGGATTCGGCATAAGCCTGATGGACGCGCGTGCGGTCGTCAGGATGAACCGTTTCCAGAAACGCTTCGTAAGACGCCCCGAAACGCTGCGGGTCGATCTCGAACATCCGGTAGATTTCTTCGCTCCATTCCAGCCGGTTGGTCCGCAGGTCCAGCGACCAGCTGCCGAGCCCTGCAAGGCGCTGGGCTTCATTGAGCTGACGAATGCTTTCGATCAACCCATCCTGATCACGCGCTTCGGTGTCAGTGCGGTCACTTTCTGTTTTGGAAGACATACATTCAATTTATAAATTCAGGCAAGCGCGCTGAATCTTTCCTCCAGCACCCCATCATGATAACGCCAAGGCCTTCCGTTTTCACGCATTGCTTGGGCCAGCCGATGCCCAATGGATCTGGCATGGGTTTTGCAACTGACAGGGCATGCTTAAAATCCTTGTCATTGATGAAATCCAGACGCGCACCCGGGAACTCTGCACACAGCTTGCCCAGTCAGGTTACCAAATGGCTGCCGTGCTGCCTTCTGCCGACAACCTGCCGGAGCAGGTGGCTGCGTTCAAGCCTGACGTGATCCTGGTGGACACCAACTCCCCCAGCCGGGACATCCTGGAACACCTGGCCGTGATGGACAGGACGGCTCCGCGACCGGTTGTCCTGTTCGGTTCTGACCGCACCAACGACACCATTCGCCAGGTGGTCGAGGCCGGAGTTTCAACCTATGTGGTGGATGGCCTGGACATCTCCCGCCTGCAGCCGCTCATCGAGATTGCCGTGGCCCGCTTCGAACATTACCAGAGCCTGAAGGGAAAACTGGAAGAAGCCAACCGGCAGCTGGACGAAAGAAAGATTATCGATCAGGCCAAGAACCTGCTGATCAAACATCGCAAACTGGACGAATCGACGGCCTACGCACTGCTGCGCAAGACCGCCATGAGCCGGGGGGAAACCATCGCCACCGTGGCCCGGGAACTGGTCGGCAGCGCTTCCCTCCTGCTGTAATCCGGTTTCAGTTCCTGCACCGAATTGTCTCCGCCGGAATGTGCGCCGCACCACAATCGTGCGCCATCGCAATGCCGCGGGCCTTCACGGGCAACAGGCCGCGACGTCATGATCCTCCCGCCAATCCCTTGAAAACCCGGGTTTCCGGCCAGGTTCCAGCTCACGGGATCATGTTGGCACTTTTATTGCTTCTTGCTGGAATGAGTGCGGTTCAAGGGTAACCGCACAGCAATCACGCAACAATCCGGACAACGGCGTCCGTCGCACCAGGGAATCCCGAAGGATCCCTGGCCCGACAGACGCCGTTTTTTATTGGGATCTCGCTTTGTTTGAGAAACAAGGAATGCCGACATGAGAATTCTGGGATCAGACCAGCCGGAGCTGCCTGCAGTACGGGTCGGCTTCCTGCCCCTTACCGATTGCGCCTCCCTGATCATGGCTGGCGCGGGTCAGTTCGACCTCAAGCACGGCATCCACATCATCCCTTCCCTGGAACCCAGCTGGGCCACCCTGCGCGACAAGCTGTTGTCAGGGCAACTGGATGCGGCGCATGCCCTTTATGGTCTGGTCTATGGCGTCGAGCTGGGGATTGGCGGGCCGCAACAGGCGATGGCCGTGCTCATGACCATGAACCGGAATGGGCAGGCCATCACCCTGTCAAGGGATTTTGCGCAATCCGGAGTCACGGACGGAGAAACGTTGGCAGCGTACCTCAAGCGATCAGGCAGGAAACCAACTTTCGCCCAGACCTTTCCAACCGGCACTCATGCACTGTGGCTGTACTACTGGCTGGCTGCCCACGGCATCGACCCCAACAGGGACGTAAATATCACCACCGTTCCGCCACCGGAAATGGTCTCTCGCATGGCTACGGGACACATTGACGCGTTTTGTGCCGGCGAGCCCTGGAATGCCATCGCCGTACGTGACCAGGTCGGGTTTACCGCCGCAACCAGCCAGGCCATATGGCCCGGCCATCCCGAGAAAGCACTGGCCTGCACGGCAGGCTGGGCGGACACCCATCCCCATACCGCCCGCGCGCTGATCGCTTCAATCCTGGAAGCCAGCCGCTGGATCGAGTCCTCCAGGGAAAACCAGCGCGTAACCGCAGGCGTCCTGGCTGAACAGGTTTTCCTGCCGGCAAATCCCGAGCTGCTGTCCGCACGCCTTCTGGGCCATTACGAGGACGGGCTGGGGCGCCAATGGAACGATGTGCACCCCCTGACATTTTTTGACGGAGGAAAAGTCAACTTTCCCTATCTGTCGGACGGCATGTGGTTCATGACCCAGCACAAACGCTGGGGACTCATTGCCGAACACCCGGACTACCTGCGCGTTGCGGGCAGCGTGCAACGGATCAGCCTGTACCGGGAAGGGGCGCGTGCAGCCGGGGTCGATATGCCCACTTCCAGCCTGAGAAGCTCCCGACTCATGGATGGGTCGGTCTGGAATGGCACAAATCCGCGCGAATACGCAGAACGATTCACGATTCAGGAGGCATAACCATGGACGGCGCTTCATCCTTTTCACAGTCACCCCCCCATTCCCCATCCGGCATGAAACCCCGATTGATCATGGTGGGTAATGGCATGGCTGGGGTCAGAACCCTGGAGGAACTGCTCAAGCTCGCACCGGACAAATATGAAATCACGGTGTTCGGGGACGAACCCCACCCCAATTACAACCGGATCCTGCTGTCTCCGGTCCTGGCCGGCGAAATGTCGATCAAGGACATCATCCTCAACGATCGGGACTGGTACCACACGCACGGCATCACGCTCCATACCGATACCCGCATCACCCGGATTGACCGGACCCGGCGTCAGGTGCTCACCGCCAGTGGCGAGACGATACCCTACGACCGCCTGCTGCTCGCCACCGGATCCCGCCCCTTCATGCTGCCCATTCCGGGAAATGACCTTCCAGGCGTGCTCTCCTACCGGGACATCGCCGACACCAATGCCATGATTGAAGCATCCCGGACCCACCGCCATGCCGTCGTGATCGGTGGCGGACTGCTGGGGCTTGAGGCCGCCAACGGCCTGCGCCTGCGCGGCATGGAAGTCACGGTAGTCCATGTGATGCCCTGGCTAATGGAGCGACAGCTGGACCCTGCCGCCGCCGTGCTGCTCCAGAAATCCCTGGAAGCCAAGGGTCTTTCATTCCTGCTGGGGAAAGAAACCACAGAGCTCCTGGCAGGAAAATCCGGCCGCGTGTCCGAAGTGAAGTTCAAGGACGGCAGCACCATTCCGGCCGACCTGGTGGTCATGTCCGTGGGCATCCGCCCCAATACCCAGCTCGCCGAAACCTCGGGATTATTTTGCAATCGCGGCATCGTGGTCAGCGACACCATGCAGACTTACGACCCGCGCATCTATGCCGTGGGCGAGTGCGTGTCCCACCGGGGCGTCGCCTATGGCCTGGTGGCGCCACTGTTCGAACAGGCCAAGGTGGCGGCCAACCATCTGGCCGAGTTTGGCATCGGTCGCTACACCGGTTCCGTAACCTCCACCAAACTCAAAGTGACGGGAGTTGACCTGTTTTCTGCCGGCAACTTCATGGGGGGCGACAACACGGAGGAAATCGTGCTGTCCGATCCTGCGGGAGGCGTCTACAAAAAGCTCGTGCTGAAAAACGAAAAGCTGGAAGGTGCCGTCATGTACGGAGACACCACCGACAGTGCCTGGTACATCCAGCTGATGCGCGACGGGAAGAATGTGTCCGAATGGCGCAATCACCTGATGTTCGGACAGAACCATCTGGGTGACAGCGGACATACCGGAAATGCCAACGCTTCCGCGCTCGCCGACAACGCAGAAGTCTGCGGTTGCAATGGCGTTTGCAAAGGCTCCATTGTGAAGGCCATCACGGAAAAAGGCCTGTTCACTCTGGAAGAAGTGCGCAAGCACACCAAAGCCTCCAGTTCCTGCGGTTCCTGCACCGGCCTGGTGGAACAGATTCTGGCCTCCACCATCGGCGGGGCCTATCAGCCCAGCGAAGGCAAGAACAAGCCCATCTGCGGTTGCACGGAACACACCCACGAGGAAGTTCGCCGGACCATTCGCGACAAGCATCTGCTGAGCATCCCCGAAGTGATGTCCTACATGGAATGGAAAATGCCCAACGGATGCGCCACCTGCCGCCCGGCACTGAACTACTACCTCATCTCGACCTGGCCACATGAGGCCAAGGACGATCCCCAGAGCCGGTTCATCAACGAACGGGCGCACGCAAACATCCAGAAGGACGGCTCCTACTCTGTCGTGCCCCGCATGTGGGGCGGGCTGACCACGCCGACGGAACTGCGGGCCATAGCCGATGCTGCCGAAAAATACGCCGTGCCCACGCTCAAGATCACGGGAGGACAACGCATCGATCTGCTGGGCGTCAAGAAGGAAGACCTGCCGCGCATGTGGTCGGATTTGTCCCGCAGCGGCCTCGTTTCCGGCCATGCCTACGGCAAGAGCCTGCGTACCGTCAAAACCTGCGTGGGAGCCGAACATTGCCGGTTTGGCACACAGCGCTCCATGGGGCTGGGCGTCAAGCTGGAGAAAATGCTTTTTGGCATGTGGAGCCCGCACAAGGTAAAGCTGGCGGTCTCGGGCTGCCCCCGCAACTGCGCCGAATCCGGAATAAAGGATGTGGGGATCATCGGCGTGGATTCCGGATACGAAATCTACGTGGCGGGAAATGGAGGCATCAAGACGGTGGTGGCCCAGTTTCTATGCAAAGCCGCCGACGACGCTGAAGTCATGGAGATTGTCGGAGCCTTTCTGCAGCTCTACCGGGAAGAAGCCCGCTACCTCGACCGCACGGTTCATTGGGTGGAACGAACGGGGCTGGACACCATAAAACAGAAGGTGGTCGAAGACAAGGAACAACGAAAGAAACTTCATGAACGCCTGCTCTATGCCCTCCAGGGCGCCGAAAACCCGTGGGAGGAAATCGTGCGCGATCCCTCCATGAAGCAGGCTTTCGAACCCCTTGAAGCGTGACGCCGGAGAACGCCATGAATGACTGGAAACACATCTGCTCCCTCGAAGACATTCCTGTGCTGGGCGCCCGCATCGTGAGGCGCTCGGGGTTGCCGGACATTGCCCTGTTCAGAAACGGAAAAAACCAGGTTTTTGCGCTGGAAGACCAGTGCCCGCACAAGAAGGGGCCGCTCTCCCAGGGCATCGTAACCGCCGATGCCGTGACCTGCCCTCTTCACGGCTGGAAAATCCGACTCGAATCCGGCCAAGCCGCTGAACCCGATGTGGGCTGTGTTCCCCATTATCCGGTGCGGATCGAGACCGGCGAGATTTTCATCCACTTCTGAAAGCAACCACTTTTTAAACCGATCACGAGGTGCTTTATGTACAAGAGCGCATTTCTGAAAGCGGGGCATGCACCCACACTGATGGCCGCCTTTCTGTATTTCGACATGGCGTTCATGGTCTGGGTCCTGCTGGGGCCGCTGGGTATCAGCATCGCAAACGAGTTTCACCTGGACCACGCACAGAAAGGCCTGATGGTGGCCACCCCGGTTCTGTCCGGAGCGCTGCTGCGCATTGTCATGGGATTGCTGGTTGATCACCTGTCTCCGCGTAAGGCCGCCATCATCGGGCAGCTGGTTGTGCTGGCCAGCCTGGCGTTTGCCTGGTTGCACGGCATCACTTCCTTTTCCCAGGTTCTGGTGCTGGGCGCATTCCTGGGCGTCGCCGGCGCATCCTTTGCCGCGGCCCTGCCGCTGGCCTCGCGCTGGTACCCGCCGGAACATCAGGGAACGGCGATGGGGATTGCCGGCGCGGGAAACTCCGGAACGGCCCTGGCCGCCTTGTTCGCTCCCGGGCTGGCACTGCTTTTTGGCTGGCAAAACGTGCTGGGGCTGGCACTTATTCCCCTGTCCATCACCCTCATCGTGTTTCTCTGGATGGCCAAGGACGCTCCCGGCGCACCGCCGCCCAAGACCCTGGGCCAATACCTGTCGGTCCTGAAAGACCAGGATGCCTGGTGGTTCATGTTTTTTTATTCAGTCACGTTCGGCGGCTTTGTCGGCTTGGCCTCTTCCCTGGTGATTTATTTCAACACCCAGTACGGCCTGGACGCAAAAACAGCCGGCTTCTTTACCGCGGCCTGCGTATTTGCCGGTTCCATGGTGCGGCCCATTGGCGGGAATCTGGCTGACCGCATCGGCGGCGTGAAATCGCTGTCGGTGGTCTATGCCGTCGCTGCCTCGGCCCTGTTGCTG
>JAGWTQ010000008.1 GCA_028868905.1 Betaproteobacteria bacterium | reverse complement strand
CATGGCACAGGCATATGTCCGCTGGTTCCGGCATCTTCGCATGACCGACGTGGATTCGGTGGGGGGTAAAAACGCCTCGCTGGGCGAAATGATCAGCCAGCTTGAGCAGGCCGGGGTCCGTGTTCCGGACGGATTTGCCACCACGGCCGAAGCCTACCGGGATTTCCTGGCCCAGAACGACCTGACGGAGCGCATCGAAAAAACGCTGGCGGCTCTGGATGTGGACGATGTTGCCAGCCTGGCGAGAGCGGGTGCGCAGATCCGCCAATGGCTCCTGGATGCTCCCTTGCCAGACCGCCTGCACCATGAAATTGCAACCGCGTATGCCAAGTTGCAGGGTGAAGACGGCGAGCCCCCTTCCGTGGCCGTGCGTTCCTCGGCCACGGCTGAAGACCTGCCGGATGCTTCGTTTGCCGGGCAACAGGAAACCTTCCTGAATATTGCGGGGCTCGACCAGGTGTTCGAGGCCGTCAAGCACGTTTTTGCTTCGCTCTACAATGACCGGGCCATTGCTTATCGGGTCCATCAGGGATTTATTCATTCCGAAGTGGCCTTGTCGGCAGGCATCCAGCGCATGGTGCGTAGCGATCTGGGGGCAAGCGGCGTGCTGTTCACGGTGGACACCGAATCCGGCTTCGATCAGGTGGTTTTCATAACGGCCAGCTGGGGACTGGGTGAGAGCGTGGTGCAGGGGGCCGTGAACCCCGACGAATACTACGTGAGCAAGGTGGCCTTGTCCCAGGGGCGCCCCGCGGTGCTGATGCGCAATCTGGGGTCGAAAGCCACCCGCATGGTCTATAGCGGTCATTCGGCGGCAGGCAAAACGGTCATGACCGTGGAAACTGACGCAGCCGACCGGCAGCGGTTCTGCCTGTACGAGGCGGAACTGGAAGAACTGGCCCGCTATGCCGTCACCATCGAATCCCATTACGGACGCCCCATGGACGTGGAATGGGCTCGGGACGGATTGGACGGCAAGCTTTATATCCTGCAGGCACGGCCAGAAACCGTGGCTTCGCGGAAGTCGGCGGACAGCCTGGAACGGTACGTCTTGCGCGAACAGGGCGACTTGCTGGCGACGGGGCGTGCCATTGGCCAGAAGATCGGTGCAGGGCCCGTGCGCATCGTGTTCGACCTCTCCCAGATGGACGAGGTCCGGCCCGGTGATGTGCTCGTCACGGACATGACGGACCCCAACTGGGAGCCCATCATGAAGCGTGCCTCGGCCATTGTCACCAATCGCGGTGGCCGGACTTGCCATGCGGCCATCATTGCGCGCGAACTTGGAATCCCTGCCGTGGTCGGATGCGGGCATGCCACCGAGACATTGCGTGCAGTGCCCGAAGTCACGGTGTCCTGCGCCGAAGGTGAAACCGGCCATATCTATCGCGGTCGCCTGGGGTTCGATGTCACTTCGGTGGCGCTTGAACGCATGCCGGCCATTCCGGTCAAGCTCAGCATGAACGTGGGCAACCCGCAACTGGCCTTTTCGTTTCAGCGACTGCCCAATGCGGGAGTCGGACTGGCACGCCTGGAATTCATCATCAGCGCGATGATCGGCATTCACCCGAAAGCCTGCCTGGAATACGCGCGGCTGCCTGCAGAGCTGCAACGGGAAGTGATGCAAAGAACCCGTGGTTACGCAGACCCGGCCACGTTTTACCGGGAAAAGCTCACGGAGGGCATCGCCACTCTGGCTGCCGCTTTTTGGCCCAAGAAAGTCATTGTCCGGCTGTCCGATTTCAAGTCCAACGAATACACCAATCTGGTGGGCGGCAAGCAGTATGAGCCCGTGGAAGAAAACCCCATGCTCGGCTTCCGGGGAGCGGCCCGTTATATCGCCGCGTCGTTCAAGGATTGTTTTGAGCTGGAATGCCAGGCGCTCAAGCGGGTGCGGGACGACATGGGATTCACAAACGTGGAGATCATGGTGCCGTTCGTGCGTACCCTGGCTGAGGCTGATCAGACTCTCGCCTTGCTGGGTGAGATGGGTTTGCGGCGCGGCAAGAACGGGCTGCGCATCGTCATGATGTGCGAAATTCCCGCCAACGCCATTTTGGCAGACCAGTTTCTCGAGCGTTTCGACGGGTTTTCCATCGGTTCGAACGATCTGACCCAAATGACGCTGGCAGTGGACCGGGACTCGGGACTGGTGGCCCAAACCTTCGACGAGCGCGACCCGGCCGTCAAAGCCCTGCTTCACATGGCCATCAGCGCCTGCCGGCGGGCCGGGAAGTATGTGGGCATCTGCGGCCAGGGGCCTTCAGATCACCCCGACTTGGCGCGCTGGCTGATGGAGGAAGGGATTGAATCCCTTTCGCTCAATCCCGATTCGGTTATAGGCACCTGGTTGTTTCTGGCGGAGAAATAGTCCACCGTCAGATGGGCGAGCGCGCGCACACCCAAAGGCAGCGCGCTTTCATCCACCTCGAAGCGGGCTGAATGGTTGGGCGCCACCTGATCGCGCGGGGTGCCGCGCGGGGTGATGCCCAGAAAGAAAAACATGCCAGGAATGCGCTCCTGAAATTTCGAAAAATCTTCGGCACCCGTGAGTTTGGGTGACACGAACACCTGACCGGGACCTGCAACCTGCTCCAGCGTGGGCACCATGGCCTGCGTCAAGGCCGTATGGTTGACCGTGACCGAATACCCCTTCTCGATCCGTACGATGGCTTTTGCGCCGGCGCTTTCGGCAATTTTTTCAGCCGTGCGCGTGACCCGGTGGGCGATGTCTGCCCGCATGGTTTCATCGAAGGCCCGCACGGTTCCCACCAGTTCCACCTGTTCGGGAATGATGTTGTCCCGGACGCCGCCCTGGATGCTGCCCAGCGTGATGATGGCCGGCTCGTGCGTGACGTCGAGCTGGCGGCTGGGAATGGTCTGCAGGGCCAGCACCACCTGGGAGGCGACGACAATGGGATCGATCCCCTGCCAGGGCATGCCGCCATGTGCCTGTCGGCCCACGATGGAGATGCGCA
The DNA here is from genome assembly GCA_028868905.1 of Betaproteobacteria bacterium. Taxonomy (GTDB): domain Bacteria; phylum Pseudomonadota; class Gammaproteobacteria; order Burkholderiales; family Ferrovaceae; genus JAKBAT01. The sequence goes on along the minus strand of JAGWTQ010000008.1, from coordinate 37,359 downwards.
AGGTGTCCGAGCTGGCCATGGCGGGGCCGCAGCGGTAACCGATGGTGCCGCTCTCCATGCCCGCGAACACATGCAGGCCGAATATGGCTTCCGGCGCCGGGTTTTCGAGCACGCCTTCCTGGATCATGAGTTCTGCTCCTCCTTCTTCGCCACGCGGAGGGCTTTCCTCGGCAGGCTGGAAGATGAACTTGACGGTGCCGTGAAGCTGCTCGCGGCAGTCCGTCAGGATCTGGGCCACGCTCATGAGAATGGCCGTGTGGCAGTCGTGTCCGCAGGCGTGCATGACGCCCACTTCGCGTCCTTCGTACATCGCCGTTGCTGAAGAAGCAAAAGGCAGGTCGAGCGCTTCGGTGATCGGCAGCGCATCCATGTCTGCGCGCAGGGCGACCACAGGGCCCGGATGAGCCCCTTCCAGCACGCCAACCACGCCCGTGTGGGCAACGCCCGTTTGAACCCGGAGGCCAAGCGATCCGAGGTGGTGCGCCACGAGGGATGCGGTACGGAACTCCCTGTTGGACAGTTCGGGATGGCGGTGCAGATCGCGCCGCCAGGAAATCAGCTGCTCGCGCAACGCTTCAGCTTGGCGATCGATGTGGGCATGCAACAACCGAAGGTTATGTTCCATGGCAACCGGCATTCCTGCTGTTCTCGGGATCCCCATTATAATTCAGCTCATGAACGACAAAATTGCACTGCTGGGAACGGGCCTGATGGGTGGGCCGATGGGGCAGCGCCTGCTTGATGCCGGCTTTCAGCTTACGGTATGGAACCGCAGCCCGCACAAGACAGACACGCTGCGCCAGTCGGGGGCGCGTGTGGCGAAAACCCCTGCCCAGGCCGTGGCCGGATCGGATTTCGTCCTGACCATGCTGGCCAACGGGCCTGCCGTGAGCGATGTCCTGCAGGCCGGCGGCGTGGCCCAGGCCATGCCTGCGGGGGCGCTGTTCATCGACATGAGCTCGATTCCGCCTGATACCGCACGCGAGCATGCCGCGTTGCTGGCAGAGCGGGGCATTGCGGCACTGGATGCGCCGGTGTCCGGAGGCGTGGTGGGTGCTGCGGCAGGGACGCTTGCCATCATGGCAGGGGGGAGTCCTGAAGCCTTCACGCGTGCCCGGCCTGTTTTTGCCGCCCTCGGACGAGCCACGCGCGTCGGCCCCGCCGGTGCGGGAGCCCTGGCAAAACTGGCCAATCAAATGATCGTAGGCATTACCATCGGTGCGGTGGCGGAAGCCTTGCTGTTGGCTGAAGCCGGAGGGGCGGATCCGGCGGCCGTGCGCGAGGCCATCCGCGGCGGATTTGCCGAAAGCCGCGTACTCGAACTGCATGGGGCGCGCATGCTGGCGCGCGACTTCGAACCGGGCGCGCATTCATCCACCCAGCTCAAGGACATGGCTTCAGCCCTGCGCGCAGCGGAGGCGGCCGGACTGCAACTGCCCCTGACGCGCAACGTGCACGAGCTCTACAGCCGCTTCATCCAGTCGGGAGGGGCATCGCTCGACCACAGCGCGCTCCTGCTGGCACTCGAGCAGCTCAATGCGCGCAACAGCAGCTGAGCGGCCACCACTTCATTCGTCCCGGGATGCTTTCTGCGAACGTTTGCTGCGCCGTCCCAGGGTTGGGGTGTTCACCTTGAAGCGCGTGAAGGATTCGATCAGCTGAGCCCCCTGTTCCAGCAGGAAGCCCTTGAATGCCTGGGCTACCGGGGGCAGGTGCTTGTCCTTGCGGTGCACGACGTACCAGTTGAGCATGGCAGGAAAATTCTCCACATCCAGGATCACCAGGTTGCCCACCTGCAATTCAAGGTTGATGTTGTGGGCTGACACGAACGCAATGCCCATGCCGGCCATGACGGCCTGCTTGATGGTTTCCGTGCTGCGGATTTCGAAAGCCATCTGCAGCTTGCCCAGGTCTTCCCCAAAAACGTCCTGCATGGAATTCCAGGTGTCCGAGCCCAGCTCGCGGGTAATGAACGGCTGGGACAGCAGGTCGCTGCGTGGAATGCGCTTCTGGCCTGCCAGCGGGTGGTCGGGAGGGGCCACGATGACGTAGGGGTGCGGCGCAAAAGGTTCCGCGACGACGTCCATTTCCAGCGGGGGGCGCACCATGACCGCCAGGTCGGTCAGGTTCTCGTTCAGCTTTTGCAGCAGCTCCTGCCGGTTTGTGACGTCCAGGTTGAGCTTGATGCCCTCATGGCGGCGATAAAACTCGGCCAGGAGGTGGGGGAAAAAGTAGTCACCGGCGCTAATGACGGAAACGTTGAGGGTGCCGCCGGAAATTCCCTTGAGCTGGGCCATGGCTTCTTCCGCCTCGCGGAATTGCGTGATGATGGCGCGGCTGTGGCGAAGCATTTCCCGCCCGGCAGGGGTCAGGAATATGCGTTTGCCCAGTTGTTCGAACAGGGGCAGGCCGGCGTGGTCTTCCAGTTGCTTGACCTGGGTGGATACGGCCGGCTGGGAAAGATGCAGCTCTTCCGCTGCCCGGGAAAAGGAAAGTCGTCGGGCGACGGTTTCAAAAACCTTGAGCTGGCGAAGGGTGGCATGGCGCATAGGCGGTCATCCTGAAAACTGGGATGACCATAATATAAACGATTGTTGATACCTATGCGCCGTTTTTTTGGGTGATTGCTATGGAAAAAGGTTCAGTGCTGATTTCCGGGGCGAACCAGTGACAACCCGGCCTTGGCGTCGTCAATGGACTGGCCAAGCAGGGCCGTCAGCGCGTACACCGCCTTCAGCCGCGGTGTCGGTATGCCGACCATGTTGCCCAGCTCGATGACCGAGCCCAGCAAGGCATCCACTTCAAGGCCGCGCCCGGCTTCCACGTCCTGCAGCATGGAGGTTTTATGCCGCCCGACTTTTTCCGCGCCTTCGATCCGCTTTTCGATGCCCAGGCGGAACGTGATGCCCAGGCGATGGGCCACATCGCGCGCTTCAACCATCATGTCGTAGGCCAGTTCGCGGGCCAGGGGGTGCTGGCAGATTTCGATCAGGGTGGCGTGGGTCAGTGCGCTGATGGGGTTGAACGTCATGTTGCCCCACAGTTTCAGCCAGATTTCGGAGCGGATGCTTTCCAGAATGGGCGATTTGAGGCCGGCCGCAATGAATGTATCGGAAATGCGCTGCGCGCGCGGGGTGGTGCTGCCATCCAGTTCGCCGATGGGAAAGCGGTTGCCTTCCACATGTTTGATGACTCCTGGGGCCACGGTCACTGCAGCAGGGTAGACCACACAACCGAGGATGTTCTGCGGGTTGATGGCGTTCATGATGGTGCCATCGGGGTCCACGGTTTCCACCACGCGGTTTTCAAATTCGCCGCCATGCCGCTGGAAATACCAGAAGGGAATGCCGTTCTGCATGGGGATGACCACGGTTTCCGGACCAATGATGCTGGGGAGGAAATGGGCGATCGGGGTCACCTGATGGGCTTTCATGGCCAGGATGACGAGGTCCTGCACGCCGGCGTCCACCACCCGGTCGACGATGTTCACCTTGGCGGTGAGCCCTTCCGGATGTTCGTCCGTGATGAGCTTGAGCCCGTTTTTCTGGATGGCTTCCAGCGTGGCACCGCGTGCAACCACAGTGACGTCGTTGCCGGAACGGGCCAACTGAACCGCCAGATAACCGCCAATGGCGCCGCCGCCTCCAATAATGCAAATTTTCATGGTGTAACTGCTCCCCCTAAGGATAAAAATTCATGCCGGCTTCTGGCGCGGCGTACAGTTGTAATATTACTAATCATTGGCAAGCCGGGTTATAGGGCATTGTTGTGGAAACCATAGGGCATCACAGATGGCCCCTTTTTCCACTGGTCTCATGACCAGTACTTGCCCTTGACCTAAATCATGGCATTATTACGACTGTTCGACCAAGCTGAACGCAGCAGTTGTACTGATCAGGTGATACGCATAACAGAGAGGAGCCCTGACAGATCCAACCTTGTGCCAGCCCGGCGCTTGCGTGCGCAAGCAGCTCCCTTAAGGAGTGCGGGTTTTGGTGTTACGGCTGATCCTGCTCTTCCTGGGCTGTCGTTCTGACAGCAGCGTCACTACCCGACTCACGCTGAACAATAACAAATGCAACAAAACTTTTAAGTTGCGTCCGTCGGTATCGTCAAAGCAGACTTTACCGTGTGCAAAGCGCGGGCTTGATCGGTTGGTATTTACAAGAACTTCATCACGAGGAGAAGAGGATTATGACGAGTACCCAGCATTCAGACAGCGGTGAAGGCAGCGCCGCGTTTTACCACAACCGATGGTTCCAGCTCGTATTCGGGATCATTTGCATGGCGCTGGTGGCCAACCTGCAATATGCCTGGACATTGTTCGTTCCCAAGATCCAGGACACATTCCACTGGACCCGGGCAGCGATCCAGGTCTCCTTCTCCATTTTCATCATTACTGAAACCTGGCTGGTGCCTGTGGAAGGATGGCTCGTGGACAAGTTCGGTCCGCGCCCCGTGATTGCTCTGGGCGCCGTTCTTGCGGCCTTGGGATGGGTGCTGGATTCTTATGCCACTTCACTCGAAGCGTTCTACGTGGCTGCCGTGATTTCCGGCGTCGGTGCCGGTTGCGTGTATGGCACCTGCGTGGGCAATGCCCTCAAGTGGTTTCCGGACAAGCGCGGCCTGGCTGCCGGTCTGACGGCTGCCGGTTTTGGTGCGGGTGCCGCGTTGACGGTGATTCCCATCGCCAATATGGTCAAGGTTTCGTACACAGCCGCCTTCTTCAATTTTGGCATCGGCCAGGGTGTGGTCATTTTCATCATCGCCATGCTGATGGTGCGACCGCGCGCACCCAAAGGTGTGGTGGCATCGACTCGGGTTTCCAGCTGCAAGGTTGATTACAAGATGAACCAGATGCTCCGTACACCGGTGTTCTGGGTCATTTACGCCTTGTTCGTGGCGGTTGCTGCCGGCGGCCTGATCGCTACGGCCCAGATCAAGCCGATCGCCAACGACTACGGCTTCGCGAAATGGACCGTAAACTACTTTGGCGAAGTATTGCCTCTCCTGACCGTGGTGTTGTCCCTGGACAGCCTGTGCAACGGGTTCACCCGGCCCCTGTGCGGTTTCATTTCAGACCGCATCGGCCGCGAGAACACCATGATGCTGGTGTTCGCGGGCGAAGGCCTGGCGCTGCTGGGTTTGATGAATTTCGGGCACGATGCCACGATGTTCATGGTTTTCGCTCCCATGGTGTTCCTGTTCTGGGGTGAAATTTACTCCATCTTCCCGGCCACCTGTGCCGACACCTTTGGCGTGAAATATGCCACCGGCAATGCGGGTGCACTTTACACCGCCAAGGGTACGGCTTCGCTGCTGGTTCCCTTGACCGCACTGTTTGTGGTGAAGGGCGACTGGAACCGCGTGTTCATCATTTCGGCGGTGCTGTCCTTTGGTGCCGCACTGGCTGCCAAGTTCATCCTGCAGCCGATGCGTCATCGCTTTATTGAAAACTCCAACAAGGGCCTTCAGGAAGGCGCTGCCGCCGGCAACGTGCCGCAAACCGCGGCATCCTGATTCCCGACCAACTGCCGGCAGCCGTTGTGGGCTGCCCGGCAAGGTTTGAAACATGAACCACCCTGCCTCCGGCAGGGTGGTTTTATTTTGGAGACGGCCATTTTTCACGACCCTTACTGGATACTTTTTGCTGTGGCGGTGCTCGCCGTTTCCGGACTCGTGCATGGCACGCTGGGTTTCGGTTTTCCGCTCATCTCGACCCCCGTCATTGCACTGGTGGCCGACATGCAAACGGCGATCGTGCTGACCGTGCTGCCCAATCTGGCCGTCAATCTGGCGAGCATCGCGCGCGGAGGGCGATGGCGTGCCAGCGTAGGCCGCTACGGGTTCATGGCCCTGTGGGTGCTGCTGGGCACCTTGCTGGGCACGCGGCTCCTGCTCTCCGTCAACACGGCGATTCTCAAACTGCTGCTGGCGGGCATGATTGCCCTGTACCTGGTGCAGGATCGCGTCAAGATGCTGGACTGGACTGTCATCGCCCGCCATCCGAAATGGGCCGGTGCGGTGGCGGGGTTGATGGCTGGCGTCCTCTCGGGCGCAGTGAATGTGGCGCTGCCTCCCCTGGTCATTTATTTCATGGCACTTGGCCTGGAACCGCTGGCCATGACGCAAATCCTCAACCTGTGTTTCCTGGCCGGGAAATCGACCCAGGCGGCTTCCCTTGCCCTGGGCGGGCACTTTGACTGGCAGACGCTGCAGTTGTCGCTGCCCCTTGCACTCCTTTCAGTCGGCATGCTTTGGGCCGGCATGCGGTTGCAGCGCAATATCGATCCGAGAAACTACCGGCGCCTGGTTTTTCTGGCGCTGATCGTCATGGCGACCCTGCTCGTGGCACAGTCGTTGCTGTCGATCATCGGGGCTGCTTGACCCGAGTCAAGGACAGGGGAGGGGTCGTCCATTATCCTAATTGCCTGCTGGTTTCCTCCTGCGGAATGCCCCGGAATCCGGGTCTCGTGGGGTTATGGGAACCATTAGCAACGACGATTCCTGGAATGGGCAAGCTGCGGCAATATGGCAGCAGCCAACCTGAAAACCAGGCGGTTTAGGGTAACTTGGACGACCAGTAACGGATGAGGGGAAAATGATGGAAAAAGCGCTGGCGGGTATTCGGATTCTCGATATGACACATGTGCAGGCTGGGCCGACATCGTCGCAGCTGCTGGCGTGGCTGGGTGCCGACGTAATCAAGTTTGAGCCGCCCACGGGCGATATCACCCGCGGCCAGCTGCGTGACATCCCCAATGCAGACAGCCTGTATTTCACGATGCTGAACTGCAACAAGCGTTCAATCAGCGTCAACATGAAAAACCCCGCAGGCAAGGAAGTTTTCGTGGAACTGCTGAAGAAATGCGACGTGGTCATGGAAAACTTTGGCCCGGGCGTTCTCGACCGTTTCGGTTTCAACTGGGAAACCGTGCACAGCATCAACCCCCGTATTGTGATGGCGTCCATCAAGGGTTTTGGCTCATCGGGCCCCTATGCGGAGTTCAAGGCCTACGAAAACGTGGCGCAAGCCATGGGCGGCTCCATGAGCACCACCGGTTTTGATGACGGCCCTCCGCTCGTGACGGGTGCCCAGATCGGCGATTCGGGCACCGGCCTGCATCTGGCCATCGGCATTCTGGCCGCGCTGCAAGGGCGCGAGCGCACGGGCAAGGGGCAATACGTGGAAGTGGCCATGATGGATTCGGTCATGAACCTCTGTCGCGTGAAGTTCCGCGATCATCAGCGCCTGACGCGCGGCCCCCTGCCCGAGTACTCCATCGAGACGCAGGGCCGCAACAGCACGCCTCGCAGCGGCAATGATTCCGGCGGTGGCCAGCTGGGCAATGCGGTCAAGTGCAAGCCGGGCGGCCCCAACGATTACGTTTATGTGGTGGTTCAGGAAGCCGTGTGGGACAACCTGGCGCGCCGTGTTGGCGGTGAGGCCCTGGCGCAGGATGCACGTTTCTCCACCATCGGCGAACGGCGCAAGAACCAGGCCGTCATGTGGAGCATGCTGAACGATTTTGCCAGCAAGTATGACAAGCGCGAGTTCATGGCCCTGCTCAACGAAATCGATGTGCCTTGCGGCCCCATCATGAGCACGGAAGATCTGGCCACCGACGAGCACGTTCTCCTGCGCGAAATGTATGTGGAACTCGAGCATCCCGTCCGGGGCACCTGGTACAACGTGGGCATGCCCATCAAGCTTTCGGACAACCATGTGCCGATCAAGAGCGCACCCCTGCTCGGTGAACATACGGACGAAGTGCTGAAGGAAGTGCTGGGCTGGAACGCACAAGACATTGAAACGCACCGTACGGCTGGCGCTTTCACAAAGTAACGGCCGCGCTGGCAACTTGAACGGATCAAAATCGGAAGGAGTTTTTTGCTTATGAAGATCGTCATCATCGGACAACAGGATTTCGGGAAAGGGGTCATGGAAGCTTTTCTCGCCCGTGGTGATGAAGTGGCCGGGGTGTTTTGCGCGCCTGAAAAGGAAGGTGCACGCCCGGATCCGCTGCGTCTGGCAGCCCAGGAGAAGGGACTGAAAGTATTTCAGCTCCCTTCGCTCAAGGATGCCAAAGCCATCGAGATCATGCGGGAGCTCGCTCCTGAAATCGGCATCATGGCCTACGTGCTGCAGTTCGCACCCCAGGAATTCGTGAATATTCCCAAGCACGGGACCATTCAGTATCACCCGTCCCTGTTGCCCCTGTATCGCGGACCGAGTTCCATCAACTGGCCCATCATCCGCGGCGACACAAAGACCGGCCTCACTATTTTCCGTCCCGATGACGGCCTGGATGAAGGTCCCGTGGTCCTGCAAAAGGAAACACCGATCGGCCCGGACGATACCCTGGGTTCGGTCTACTTCGACCGCCTGTTCCCGATGGGCGTCGCGGCCATGCTGGAAGCTGCAGATCTCGTGGTGGCCGGGCGTCACAAGGAAGTGGTTCAGGACGAATCCGTGGCTACGTATGAAGGCTGGTTCCGTGCGGGCGAATCCCGCATCAACTGGAACAACCATGTGGATTTCATCTACAACCTGATCCGTGGCTGCAATCCGGCTCCCGGTGCCTGGACCACGCTGCAGGGCAAGAAAGTGCAGATTTTCGAATCGCGCAAGCACATGTTCCGCACGTTCGGTGCGGTCAAGGGCAAGATTGGCGAAGTCTCGGAAATCGGTGCCGACAGCTTCCGCATCACGGCCCAGGGTGGGCAGGTCGAAGTGTTCAAGATCAAGCATGAGGACGGCAAGAAGGTCAGCGCTGCTGAGTTTGTGCAGGCTCATGGCATCACGGTGGGTACGGCGTTCGGAAGCTGACCGGGCGTTGACGACAGCAGTACCCAGCAGGCCGGGCGATCCCCGGCCTGCTGTTTTTCAGGCCGTCAATCAGGTCGTGTGATGGGAGTTTGCCTGGGGATGATGGTGTAACAGGCGGCTCAGTGTTTCCGGGGAAATGTTCAAATGCAGTGCCAGCTCCTTTTTGGGGAGGAGATTGGCCATCTCCGGGTTTTTGCGCATGAACCGTTCCATCCGCCCTGCGGCGTCGAGCAAATGCAGCGTGATGGTGTGCGCCATGATTTCACTCATGAGGCGCATGACTTCGTATTCGAAATCGTGTTTGAGCTTGGGGTAATGTTCCATGAATTCGGCCCAGACTGGAATCGGGCATTTGGCCACCCGCACCCGAGTGACGGCCCGAATGCTGTAAGGGGCACGGTTTTCCAGGCGCCAGGCCGCATAACTGGTTTCAATCTGGGATTCGCTGGCAAAGCGCAGGATCATTTCCTTGCCTTCCGCGTTGGCTACCACCCGCTTGAGAATGCCTTCCAGGATGAAATACTGGTCCATTTCCGAGGCCCCCTGGACCAGCAGGGCTTCGCCCTTTTTCACCTCGGTAATGGTGAGATGGTTTTCCAGTTCAATGAGTTCTGGCTCAGTGAGGCAACGCAATACCACATTGCCGCGCAGAAGGCCGCGCAACATCATGCGCAGTGGGTGTCGCGGCAGTGGTGTTTCCAGAAAATCGCTGCTGGGTGCATTCATGGCTGATTATTATAGAACTTCTTTGGGCAACAAAAAAACAGGAGTTTGTGGAGAACGGGGGGGCGCGATATAATCCGTTGTCCAACTGATGTCTTCGCCCATGACCAAGTACATTTTCGTGACCGGCGGTGTGGTCTCGTCTCTCGGGAAGGGCATCGCCGCCGCTTCGCTCGGGGCCATCCTCGAATCCCGCGGCATCAAAGTCACCATGCTCAAGCTCGATCCCTACATCAACGTAGACCCGGGAACCATGAGTCCGTTCCAGCACGGCGAAGTGTTCGTGACTGAAGACGGCGCGGAAACCGACCTCGACCTCGGGCATTACGAGCGTTTTATCAGCACGCGGATGACGCGGCGCAACAACTTCACCACCGGCCAGATCTACGAAAGCGTGATCAAGAAGGAGCGGCGCGGAGATTATCTGGGCGGCACGGTTCAGGTGATTCCGCATATCACGGACGAGATCAAGCACTGCATCCGGCTCGGTGCCGAAAACGCCCAGGTTGCCATTGTCGAAATCGGCGGAACGGTGGGCGACATCGAATCCCTGCCCTTCCTGGAAGCCATCCGCCAGATGGCCATCGAATTGCCGCGTGACCACACCTGTTTCATTCACCTGACGCTCCTGCCCTACCTCCCGTCGGCCGGTGAAATCAAAACCAAGCCCACGCAGCATTCCGTCAAGGAATTGCGTGAAATCGGGATTCAGCCTGACGTGCTGGTGTGCCGGGCGGATCGTGCGTTGCCTGAAGACGAACGCCGGAAAATCGCCCTCTTCACCAATGTGCCGGTGGAAGCGGTCATTTCCGCCCCGGACGTGGACAGCATTTACAAAATCCCCGGTGGACTCCATCGCCAGATGTTGGATGAGATCGTTTGTCACAAGCTGGGCTTGCTGGCCCGCTCCGCCGATCTTTCCGCCTGGGATAACCTGGTGCATGCGCTGGAGCACCCCTTGCACGAAGTGGACATCGCGCTGGTGGGCAAGTATGTGGATCTGACCGAGTCTTACAAGTCGCTGTCAGAAGCCCTGATTCATGCGGGCATACACAAGCGTTCGCGCATTCACATTCACTATGTGGATTCCGAGCGCATCGAAAATGAAGGTGTCCAATGCCTGAAAGGCATGGACGCGGTCCTTGTACCCGGTGGATTCGGCAAGCGGGGGGTGGAAGGCAAGATCAAGGCCATTCAATATGCCCGGGAAAACCGGATTCCGTATCTGGGAATTTGCCTGGGCATGCAGCTTGCCGTGGTGGAATTCGCGCGTCATTGCGCCCAGATGCCCGATGCCCACAGCACCGAGTTCGATTCCGAAACCCGGCATCCTGTCATTGCGCTCATCACCGAGTTCACCACCGCAGACGGGCAAGTGGAACGCCGCAATGCCCAGTCCGACCTGGGCGGCACCATGCGCCTTGGGGGACAGGAATGCATTCTGGAGGACGGTTCGCTGGCGCGCCAGATTTATGGCAGGGAGCACATTGTCGAGCGGCATCGGCATCGCTATGAAGTCAACAATGAATTTTTGCCCCAGCTGCGCGCGGCGGGCTTGCGCACTTCAGGACGATCCGCCCAGGAAGACTTGTGCGAAGTGATCGAATTGCCGGAGCACCCCTGGTTCGTCGCCTGCCAGTTTCACCCCGAATTTACATCCACACCGCGTGGCGGGCACCCGCTCTTTGAATCGTTCATCGAAGCCGCCCTGCGCCAGCGCGGAGTTCTTTCGCCAGGAATTGCCCGCGTATCATGAAGCTTGCCCATTTCGATGTTGGTCTTGAACACCCGATCTTCCTGATTGCTGGGCCATGCGTGCTGGAGTCGCGGGAACTGGCATTCGATGTGGCGGGGCAGTTGAAAGCGATGTGCCAGGAGCTGGAAATCCCTTTCGTGTTCAAGGCATCTTACGACAAGGCGAACCGCAGTTCCGGCAGTTCCTTCCGTGGCCTGGGGATGGAGCAGGGGCTTGAGATCCTGTCGGACATTCGCAAAACCCTGGGCGTGCCCGTTCTCACCGACGTGCATGAACGACAGGACGTGCCTGCTGTGGCTGCTGTCGTGGACGTGTTGCAGACACCTGCTTTTCTTTGCCGGCAAACCGATTTTATCCAGGCTGTGGCCACCGCGGGCCGTCCGGTCAACATCAAGAAAGGACAGTTCCTGGCTCCTGCCGACATGAAAAACGTGGTGGACAAGGCGCGCGCCGCGAGCGGCGCCGACAACATCATGGTCTGCGAACGCGGCGCTTCCTTCGGCTACAACAACCTGGTGTCAGACATGCGGTCCCTCTCGATCATGCGGGACACCGGCTGCCCGGTTATTTTTGATGCGACCCACTCCGTGCAATTGCCCGGAGGGCTGGGCGGTGCCAGCGGCGGTCAGCGCGAGTTTGTTCCTGTTCTCGCCCGTGCCGCTGTGGCGGCCGGCGTGGCCGGGGTTTTCATGGAAACCCACCCGGATCCTGCAAAGGCTTTGTCTGACGGTCCGAATGCCTGGCCGCTGGGAAAAATGAGAGCCTTGCTGGAAACCCTGATCGACGTTGACGCGTTGGTCAAGAAGCGCGGTTTCAGCGAAAACGATTTATAACCCAATAGAAAGCGACAGGAAATACTGATGAGTGCCATTGTTGAGGTCGTAGCAAGAGAGATTCTGGATTCGCGGGGCAACCCGACCGTGGAAGCCGAAGTGGTTACGGAAAACGGGGCCACGGGGCGCGCAGCGGTACCGTCCGGCGCATCGACCGGAACCCGCGAAGCGATCGAATTGCGCGATGGCGACAAAAGCCGTTACCTCGGCAAGGGCGTGCTCAAAGCCGTTTCCCACGTGAACACGGAAATCTACGAAGCGGTCGTCGGCCTGGAAGTGTCGGACCAGGCACTGATCGACCATACCATGATCGAACTGGACGGGACGGACAACAAGGCGCGCCTGGGTGCCAACGCCATACTGGCGGTGTCCCTGGCAACCGCAAAAGCTGCTGCCGAAGAGGCCGGCCTGCCCCTTTATCGCTACCTGGGCGGAGCCGGCGCCGTGCACATGCCGGTTCCCATGATGAACGTCATCAATGGCGGTGCCCATGCCAACAACGGCCTCGACATGCAGGAGTTCATGATTCTGCCGGTGGGAGCCCCAACGTTCCGTGAAGCGTTGCGTTATGGGGCGGAAGTGTTCCATGCGCTCAAGTCGCTGATCGACAGCAAGGGCTTGTCCACCACGGTTGGCGACGAGGGCGGTTTTGCGCCACGATTGGCCAACAATGAAGCCGGCCTGGGTCTCATCATGGAAGCCATCGAGAAGGCGGGCTATCGTCCCGGTGAGCAGATTGCCATCGGACTCGATTGCGCGAGTTCCGAATTTTACAAAGATGGGCGCTACCATTTGCATGCGGAAAACCGCACGCTCGATTCTGACGGCTTTGCCCAATATCTGGCCGACTGGGTTTCGAAGTATCCGCTGGTGACCATCGAAGACGGCATGTCCGAAGCGGACTGGGCTGGGTGGAAACTGCTCACCGACCGCATGGGCGGAAAAGTCCAATTGGTGGGGGACGATATTTTCGTCACCAACGCCCGGATTTTGAAAGAGGGCATCGAGAAAGGCATCGCCAATTCCATTCTGATCAAGATCAACCAGATCGGTTCGCTGTCAGAAACCTTTGCGGCCATTGAAATGGCCAAGCGGGCCGGTTACACCAACGTCATTTCCCATCGTTCCGGCGAAACCGAAGATACGGTGATTGCGGATATCGCTGTCGCCACCAACGCCGGGCAGATCAAAACCGGTTCCCTCTCGCGCTCGGACCGGCTGGCAAAATACAACCAGTTGCTGCGCATCGAGGAAGCCCTGGGCCCTGTAGCCCAGTACGGAGGGCGGGAAGCCTTTTACCAACTTTGAGGGGGGCGGGCATGCTGGACCCGGCACGCTGGTTGCGCTACGCGCTGCTCACGATGGTTGTGGTACTGGCCTATGCCCTGATCCTGGGGAAAGGGGGGTGGCTGCGCATCCGGGCGCTGGACCAGCAGATTGCGGCCCAGAAGGCCACCAACCTGGACATGCAGAAGCGCAACGAAGCGCTCTCCGCAGAAGTTCAGGATCTCAGGAAAGGTTCCGATGCGCTGGAAGAGCGGGCTCGGGTTGAACTGGGCATGGTTCGCCAGGGCGAAGCCTACTACCGTTACGTGCAATCCCCACCCCCGACCCCGCCTGCCACCAAACCCTGAACCGGACTTGGGGTCCGGTCTGGAGTCCTGTTACCAGAACAGGCGCCACCAGGGACGCCCGCCACCCTTCGTCGAGGAAGTCGAAGCCAGGAACTTGCTGTTGGGGTAGTCCTGTCTCAACACCCGCAGGCTGTCATTCTGAAGATCGTGCAAGCCCATGGCTTCGTAGCTTTTGGCCATGATATAGAGCGCTTCTTCCGTGGAAGAAGTTCGCGGAAAGCGCTTGAGTACTTCCTGTGCGCGGTTGGCGGCCGCAAGGTAGGCCTGGCGGTGGAAATAGTAGCGGGCGGTTGCGAGATCCGCATGCGCCATGACGTCCACCAGATATTTCATGCGTAAGCTGGCGTCTCCAACATACCGGCTGTTTGGAAAGCGCGTGATCAATTCCTTGAAGGCGTCAAAGGCTTCGCGCGTGGGTTTCATGTCGCGTTCCGCGAGATCGCTGCGGTTGTATATGCCGAAGATGCCCAGGTCGTCGTTGAAGTTGGCCAGCCCTTTCATGTAGTAGGCGTAGTCCACCCCCGGATGATTGGGATGGGCTTTGATGAAACGGTCGGCTTCGCTGATGGCGGAAGCAGTTTCATGCTGCTTGTAGTAAACGTAGATCTGCTCCAGTTGTGCTTGCTGGGAGTAGGCGCCGTAGGGATAACGGGACTCGAGGGCCTCATAGAGCTTGGCGGCTTTCTCGTAGTTGCCGTCCTGGAGTTCTGTTTTCGCCTCCGAGTGCAGTTTTGCTGCTGACCAGTCCTTCGTGGGGTCATAGTCCTGCGACAGGGTTTCGCAGGCCGTAAGCAAGGTGGCGAGAAGAAGCAGGCAGAAACGCGATAAACTTATGTTTGTCATAGGAAAATTCATCATGCTGTCGGAAGATTATACCAGCCCTGAGGAAACGGATCCGATTGTGGTTCAAATACCGCAGGTCTGTGCGGGCCTGCGGCTGGATCAGGCCCTGGCCCAGCTGTTTTCCGAATTTTCCCGGAGCCGCTTGCAGCGCTGGGTGCGCGAAGGACATGTGTTGCTCAACGGCGCTGCGGCCACGGCCAAATCCAAGGTGTGGAGCGGCGATGCGGTGACACTCCAGGTGCCGGAAGAGGAAGGCAGCGAGGACATTGCTCCGGAAGCCATCAGCATTGAGGTGGTGTACGAAGATGACGCGCTGCTGGTCATCAACAAGCCGGCCGGACTGGTGGTTCATCCGGGGAACGGCAACCGCAGCGGCACGTTGCAGAATGCCCTGCTTCACTACGACAGCCGCCTGGGGCCCGTTCCCCGTTGCGGGATTGTCCATCGGCTCGACAAGGACACCAGCGGTCTCATGGTGGTGGCGCGCACCTTGCAGGCCCATGCCGAACTGGTGCGCCAACTGCAGGCGCGCACGGTCCATCGGCACTACTGGGCCCTGGTGCAAGGCCATATCCAGGATGATGGCACCGTGGATGCCCCCATCGGACGCCATCCCACCCAGCGCACCCGCATGGCCGTGGTCTCGGGTGGACGACCAGCCGTCACCCACTTTCATGTGGTGGAGCGCCTGCCTTGCCATACATGGATCGAGTGCCGTCTGGAGACAGGGAGAACCCATCAGATTCGGGTGCACCTGCAGCATCTGGGGTTTCCGCTGGCCGGCGATCCGGTCTACGGGGGACGCGGCCTTCGGTTGGACCCTCGTTCGCAGTCAGCCCTGAAATCATTTGGCCGCCAGGCCCTGCATGCGTTCCGTCTGGGGCTGGTGCACCCGGTCAGTGGCGAACCTGTGTCCTGGGAAATTGCCATGGCGTCCGACATGGCGGCCCTCATTGCCGTTCTGCGGGAGGCCCGCCATGAATGATGAACTCGGGTTTCAGGCGGAGTGGCCGGCGCCGCCCTGGGTTCGGACCTTGTGCACGACCCGCAAGGGCGGGGTCAGCACCGGGGACTGGTCGAGCCTCAACCTGGGAGATCATTGCGGCGACGATCCGGCCCATGTGGCTGAAAACCGCCGACGCGTGATTGCCGCCATCCATGCGCAGCCGCGCTGGCTTCGCCAGGTTCATGGAACCGTCGTTGCAGGAGACGGGGTTGGCGAGTTGCCCGAAGCCGATGCGTCATGGACCCGACAGGCGGCAACAGCCTGCGTGGTACTGACCGCCGATTGTCTGCCGTTGCTGTTCTGTCACCGGCAGGAACGGCTGGTGGCCGCAGCGCATGCAGGCTGGCGCGGACTCGCGGCAGGGGTGATCGAGGCCACGGTGAAGGCCCTGGACACTGATCCGGCGGGGCTCCTGGTCTGGCTGGGACCCACCATCGGGCCAGGTGCTTTCGAAGTAGGGCCCGAGGTCCGGGAGACTTTCCTGGCGGCTGATTCGCAGGCAGGCAAGGCATTTCGCCCTGGCAAGGCCGGGAAGTGGTGGGCCGACCTCTATGCGCTGGCCCGCCAGCGGCTGGCCCGCCTGGGCGTGCAGGCGGTGTATGGCGGCGGATTGTGCACGGCAGGCGATCCGGAGCGCTTTTTTTCTCATCGGCGGGACCATGGCCGAACCGGCCGAATGGGAAATTTCATCTGGATGGCCCCTGAACCCTGAAGGCTCACCCGTATAATGCTGCTTTGGCTTCCACAATCCCATAATTTATGTCGCCCCTGATTGCCACGATGGTTGCCGGTGCCGCCGCCGGATTGCTGTCGATGATTTGCGCGACGCTGGTGGTGTTCACCGCTCGCCCCTCCTGGGTGCCCCTGCTGGTGAGCTATGCCATCGGCGCTTTGCTGGGCGCTGTTTTTCTCGAAATCCTGCCCCATGCTTTCGTTCTGGCAAAAAGCCCCGAAACGGTTTCAGCCACGGTGTTGGCCGGTATCCTGGGCTTTTTCATGCTGGAGAAGCTGGTGCTCTGGCGCCATGTGCATGCCCATGACCTCGAAGGGGATGGGTCGGCTGCCCATTCCCACGAAGGGCATCAGGGCAGGACCGGTGCCATGGTGGTGGTGGGTGATTCGGTCCACAATTTCGTGGATGGCATCATCATTGCCGCGGCATTCGTCACCGATCCCCATCTGGGCGTGGTGACGGCCATGGCCATCATTGCCCACGAAATCCCGCAGGAGGCCGGCGACGTGCTGGTCCTGCTGCACTCCGGACTGTCACGCGGGCGAGCCCTGGGCTTCAACCTGTTTTCCAGCCTGGCCACGCTGGTAGGCGGGGTGATCGCCTGCCTCGCCTTGCAATCCCTGCAGCAGGTGGTGCCTTATTTGCTGGCGCTGGCGTCTTCCAGCATGATTTACGTGGCCGTGGCTGACCTGATTCCGGGCCTGCACCGCCGTGTGGATTTCAAGGCTTCGGCGTGGCAAGTGACGCTGATCGCGCTGGGCGTTGCGTCGATCCATTGGGCTCATGTACTGATCATGGAATGAGGGGAAACTGACGATGGAGGAGGCGGGCACGCGCCTGGCGGGTTTCCGGCCGGAGGATTTCCAGAATTTCCTGCGCGACCTGGCGCAGGCCGCAGCCAAGGATGCGCCGCGCTGGCAGGAATTGCAGGCGCGCTATTACGAAAGGCAGGCGGCGCTCTGGATGAACACGCTGAGCCGGGCAGCCGGACAGAATCCGGATGTCGAGTCCGCGGCACAACCCGTGACCGACCGCCGTTTCAGCGCCCCGGAATGGGCCGAAGCCCCCTTGTTTGATTACCTGCGTCAATCCTATTTGCTGACGGCCCAATGGCTCGAGGAAGCTGTGGGGGCCCTGCATCTGGAGCCGGAAACCCAAAAGCGGCTGGATTTCTTCCTGCGCCAGTACATCGATGCCATGGCGCCGTCGAATTTTCCCGCCACCAATCCTGAAGTGCTCAAGAAAGCGTTCGAGTCGGGCGGAGAAAGTTTGCGTGCCGGGCTCAGGAATTTTCTGGCCGACCTGGAAAAGGGCCGCATTTCCATGTCGGACGAGTCGGCGTTTGAAGTCGGGCGCAACATCGCCATCACGCCCGGCGCCGTCGTGTTCGAAAATGAGCTGTTTCAGCTTTTGCAATATGCCCCCTCGACAGCTGAAGTGGCTTCGCGCCCCCTCCTGATGGTGCCCCCCTGCATCAACAAGTATTACATTCTGGATCTCGAGCCTTCCAACTCCATGGTCCGGTACGCCATTGAACGGGGGCACACGGTTTTCCTCATGTCCTGGCGCAACATCGACCAATCGCTGCAGGAAACCACGTGGGACGACTACATCGAGCAAGGCGTTGCGACCGCCGTGCGCACGGTCCAGGCCATCAGTGGCGCACCGCAAATCGACACGCTGGGTTTTTGCGTGGGCGGGGCGTTGCTGGCCTGCGCGCTTGCGGCCCACGCGGCCGACGAACCGTTGCCGGTGGCGTCGCTGACCCTGATGACGGCATTGCTCGACTATTCCGATGTGGGCGAGATTGGCGTGTACATCGACCCGGCTTTCGTGGCGCAACGCGAACTGCTTTTTTCCAAGGGCGGGGTGGTGCCCGGCAAGGAATTGGCCATGGCCTTTTCAAGTCTGCGCGCCAACGACCTCATCTGGCCCTACGTGGTCAGCAATTACCTCAAGGGCGAAACGCCACCTGCCTTTGACCTGCTGTACTGGAATAGTGACGGCACGAACCTGCCGGGCCCCATGTTTGCCTGGTACCTGCGTCATCTCTATCTGCAAAACGAACTCCGTTGCCCGAATGCCCTCACGGTGGCCGGCCGGCCGGTGGACCTTGGGCGCATTGCCATGCCCACTTACGTGTTCGCGGCCCGTGAAGACCACATCGTGCCCTGGAAATCGGCTTTCGAGACGACCCGTTTGCTGCAGGGTCCGATGGAATTCGTGCTGGGAGCAAGCGGCCACATCGCAGGCTCCATCAATCCGGTATCCAGAAACAAGCGCAATTACTGGGTCGGTGAAACCCTTCCGGGTGATGCCGACGAATGGCTGGCATCGGCCAAGGCGGTGCCGGGCAGCTGGTGGACGCACTGGGCGGACTGGCTGGACCACCTGAACCCTGAGCGGGCCCCTGCGCCCGGACAACTGGGAAATGCCGAACATCCGCCCATCGAACCTGCGCCTGGACGATACGTCAAGGCGCGTTGCTGATCACCAAAAACAAATACGGGAGGAAGTGAGCCATGCAGAAACGAGTGGTGTTGGTCACGGGAGGAATGGGCGGACTCGGAGAGTCGATTTGCGTCAAACTGGCGGATCTGGGCTATGTGGTGGTGGCCACCCATTCCCATGGCAACCCGCATGCGGATGCCTGGCTTGAAGGCATGCGGTCGCGGGGTTACCACTTTCACGCCTATGCCGTGGATGTTTCCGATGCCGAGGATTGCGCGCGCATGGCGGGTCGGGTCATGTCCGAAGTGGGAGCGGTGGACGTGCTGGTGAACAACGCCGGCATCACGCGCGACATGACCTTCAAGAAAATGACCAAAGTGGATTGGGATGCGGTCATCAACACCAACCTCAACAGCGTGTTCAACATGACCAAGCCTTTCATTGACGGCATGGTGGAACGGGGCTGGGGGCGTGTCATCAACGTTTCTTCGGTCAACGGACAGAAAGGGGCTTTCGGGCAGACCAACTACGCGGCAGCCAAGGCCGGCATGCACGGGTTCACCAAAGCCCTGGCGCTGGAGGTGGCGCGCAAGGGAGTTACGGTCAACACCATTTCGCCCGGCTATATCGGAACCAAAATGGTGACGGCGATTCCGGCAGAAATCCTGGAAGCCAAAATCCTGCCCCAGATTCCGGTGGGACGTCTGGGCAAGCCGGAGGAAGTGGCGGGCCTGATCGTTTACCTGGCATCGGAGGAGGCGGCGTTCATTACCGGCGCCAATATTTCCATCAACGGCGGCCAGCACATGTTCTAGCCGGGGAATCCGGCACAAAAAAAACCCCACGAGGTTGGTCGTGGGGTTGAAGCCTTTATCGAAAGGGAACCTTTGCAATAAAGGAGGAGGAGAAGTTAAGACCGCGTCCGGCTTCCTCAGGCAGCGGGCTTGAGGGCCGCCGAGGCGGCATCCACAGTGGCCTTGACGCTGGCATCGGCAAAACTGGCCACCTGCTTGGCGGTCTTGGTCACGCCGTCGAAAGCGGCGGCAGTGGCGGCAACCGTGGATTTCACGGCAGCGATGGCCACATCGGCGCCGGCGGGCGCGGCTTTGATGGCCTGATCAATATTTTTGGCCACGGACTGGTTCCAGTCCGCGACGTGCGCTTCAAACAGCGCGGAAATCTGTGATTGGGCATGGGCGCCCACGTCGTACAGGCTGCGCGACAGGGCGGTAAACTGCTCCACTCCCTTTTCGGTCAGCTTGGTGCGAAGGTCCAGCAGCGCCTGGGGGTCACGCACGTCGTTCAGGGTGCGCAGGGCATCGCTGGCATCGGCAAAGGTTTCCTTGCTGGCTTCCAGATTCAGCCCCACCAGACGTTCCGTGGTGTCCAGGGAAATCTTGGCAAGTTGCAATGCCGCATTCAGGGCGGATTTGTTAAACTCCGTAACTTGTTCAGGTGCGTTGTACATTTACGTACTCCTTGAAAGTGTCAGGCGCCAGGAACCGGTTTCAGGTCCGCCGTACTTGCTGCGTTGCAACAATTCCAAAGATACAGACTCCCAAGGGGCTTGTCAATCTTTTTTGATGCATTGCAATAAAATAGTTTGACCGCGCTGCAATATTCTATTAACTTTATGTTTTTAATGGTTTTTGTGGTAAAGTAATGCAGCTGGAATGGTGCGCATCTGCGCGCGGCGATTGTGTGATGCACAAATTTTGAGGCCTTAAATCCCATGTCCAAACCGGTTCGCTTGATCAAGAAGTATCCCAACCGCAGGCTCTACGACACTGAAACCAGCAGCTACATCACGCTGTCGGAGGTGAAGCAGCTGGTGCTGGGCCATCAGGATTTTCAGGTGGTGGACGCCAAGACCAACCAGGATCTGACCCGCAGCATCCTCATGCAGATCATCCTGGAAGAGGAGGCGGGCATGGACCCCCTGTTCACGTGCGACATGCTGTCCCAGATGATCCGTTCCTACGGCAACGCCATGCAGGGGTTCATGGGGAATTATCTGGAAAAAGGCATTCAGAGCTTTGTGGACATCCAGAAAAAGCTGCAGGAACAGTCCGCGGCCGTGACAGGGGGCAGCGAGCCTCCCAGCGTCAATGCGGATGTCTGGAAACAGTTTCTTAACGCCCAGGGGCCGGCATTGCAGGGCTTGATGGGCAATTACCTGGAACAGAGCACCCAGTTGTTCATGGAAATGCAAAACCAGATGCAGCGGCAGGCGCGCACCATGTTTGGCGGCTTCCCGTTTCCTTACGGCACGCCAGCGGCGCCCAGCGAACCGGCTTCCAAGGAGCCTTCCGAAGGTGGGCCCAAGACAGGCGGGTCAGCCCCCAAGAACGGCGAACCGGGTTGAAGGTGGCACAGTCGATGACAGGTACGGCTGGTCGTGTCGGGTTTGTTTCGCTGGGCTGTCCCAAGGCTCTGGTGGACTCGGAGCAGATTCTGACCCAGTTGCGCGCCGAGGGGTATGACATCGCCCCTTCCTACAATGGCGCGGATCTGGTGGTGGTGAACACCTGTGGCTTTATCGATGCCGCCATCGAGGAATCGCTTGATGCCATCGGAGAGGCGCTGCAGGAAAATGGCAATGTGATCGTGACCGGCTGCCTGGGCGCCAATGCCGAGCGCATCCGGGAAGCCCATCCGCGCGTGCTGGCCGTGACCGGACCACATGACAAGGCGGCAGTCATGGAGGCCGTGCACCGTCACCTGCCCCCGCCACACGACCCCTTCACCAGCCTCATTCCGCCGCAGGGCATCAAGCTGACGCCGCGCCATTACGCGTACCTGAAAATTTCCGAAGGCTGCAACCATCGCTGCAGTTTCTGCATCATTCCGTCCCTGCGCGGAGACCTGGTCAGCAGGCCCGTGGGCGACGTCCTGCGGGAAGCTGAAAACCTGGTGAAAGCCGGCGTTCGCGAATTGCTGGTCATTTCCCAGGACACCAGTGCCTATGGGGTGGACATCAAGTACCGCACCGGTTTCTGGAATGGCCGCCCCCTCAGGTCGCGCATGACCGAACTGGCCCAGGCTCTGGGTGAACTGGGCGCCTGGGTGCGGTTGCACTACGTGTATCCCTACCCGCACGTGGACGAGCTGATGCCGCTCATGGCGGCCGGCCGCATTTTGCCCTACCTGGATGTGCCGTTGCAGCACGCCAGCCCGCGCATCCTCAAGGCCATGAAACGGCCGGGCGATGTGGAGCGCACCCTGGAACGGATTCAGGACTGGCGAAAGACCTGCCCGGACCTCACGCTGCGCAGTACGTTCATTGTCGGTTTCCCCGGCGAAACCGAAGCGGATTTCCAGTTGCTGCTGGATTTTCTGGAAGAAGCCTCCCTGGACCGTGTGGGCTGCTTCACTTATTCGCCGGTGGAAGGTGCAAGCGCCAACGCGCTGCCAGGGGCAGTGCCCGAATCCGTAAAACAGGAACGGCAGGCGCGCTTGATGGAAGTGCAGGCCCGCATCAGTGCCGAGCGCCTGGCGCGCCGCGTGGGCACCGTGCAGCGCGTGCTGCTGGACGAGGTGCGCTCAGACGGATGGGGTGTGGGCAGAAGCGTGGCCGACGCACCTGAAATAGACGGTGTCGTGCGGGTCGAGCCCGATGCGCGCCTGAAGGCAGGCGAGTTCGCGGACGTGCGGATTGAAAGTTCCGACGACCATGACCTCCAGGGCCGCGTGGACTGACACACATGGGGAAGGGGTCGCCCTGCGGCGGCCTGGATCGGATATCGACTGCGTGGGAGAACAGACATGAGCAGAGAAGTCGTGGTGTTGAGTGCCGTGCGTTCGGCAATTGGGACTTTTGGCGGAGCGCTTGCCGGGTTTGAACCGGGCGTGCTGGGCGGTCTCGTCATCCGGGAAGCCATCGCCCGTGCCGGCGTCGACCCGGCACAGGTGACCTACGGTACCGTGGGCAACACCATTCCCACCGGCAGCCGTTTCCCTTACCAGGCCCGCGTGGCCTGCATCGAAGGCGGCATGTCCATGGATTCCACCGTCATGGCTGTCAATCGTCTGTGCGCTTCCGGCCTGCAGGCGGTCGTGTCCACGGCGCAAAACATCCTGCTGGGCGATGTCGAAATCGGTTTGGGAGGCGGCATCGAAGTCATGTCCCAGGGTGGGTACCTGTCCCCTGCCATGCGTTCCGGTGCCCGCATGGGGGATACCCCGATGATCGACATGATGGTCGCCACCCTGACCGATCCCTTCGGAGCCGGCCACATGGGGATCACCGCAGAAAACCTGGCGGTGAAATGGAACATTTCGCGCGAGGAGCAGGATGCCTTCGCGCTCGAATCGCAGCGACGCGCGGCGCGCGCCATTGCCGAAGGGCGTTTCAAGTCGCAGATCGTTCCGGTCACACTGAAATCGCGCAAAGGGGAAACGGTGTTCGACACCGACGAACATCCCCGTGAAACCACCCTGGAAAAGCTGGCCGCCATGAAGCCTGCGTTCAAGAAGGACGGCACCGTGACGGCCGGCAACGCGTCGGGCATCAACGACGGGGCGGCATTCCTGGTGCTGGCAGAAGCCGGTGCGGCGGCACGCAACGGCCATCGCCCCATGGCACGCCTGGTGTCTTATGCCGTGGCCGGGGTTCCCAGCCATCTCATGGGCGAAGGGCCGATTCCCGCAACACAGGCGGCGCTGAAGAAAGCCGGGCTCACGCTGGAACAGATGGATGTGATCGAGTCCAACGAAGCGTTTGCCGCCCAGGCGATCGCCGTTTCTCGCGGGCTCGGCCTGGACCCGCAAAAAACCAACCCCAATGGCGGAGCCATTGCGCTGGGCCATCCCGTGGGGTGTTCCGGCGCATTCATCGCCACCAAGGCGCTGCATGAGCTGCACCGGACCGGCGGGCGGTATGCGCTCGTGACCATGTGCATCGGTGGCGGCCAGGGCATCGCCACCGTTTTCGAACGCCTGTAACCGTCGCCAGGGAAAACCAGCTGGGCCATGCATCCGGTATTTGTCATTCCCGGCCTGTTCCCTGAAATCCCTGACCAGGCCGTGCCGCGCCTGCCCAATCTGGAACGGGCGCTGGCTCGCGGAAAACTCTCCTTGCTCCGGCACGAGGCCATGCTTGAAAGCTGGCCGGATGACGCCGCAGGCACTTCGCTGGCCGAACGCATGGCTCACGAAGCCGGCATTGCGGGGGAGGCGTCTTACTGGTTATGTGCCGACCCCATTCATTTGCAGGTGGAAGGCGATGCCTTGCTGCTGCTCGAACGCTACAGCTTCTCCTTGTTGCCTGAAGAGGCGGAAGCGTTGGTGGCCACGCTTAACCGCCATTTCAACCACCAGGGCTTCAAGTTCTTTGTCTTGTCTCCCGGGGTGTGGCTGGTGGGCCTGAAGGCGCCGCCCTCCATTCAGACCACGCATCCGTTGCGCCGGGTCGGGCGCAACATCGACGGCTATCTGCCGCAAGGAGACGCTGCGCGCCACTGGCGCGGGGTATTCAACGAAGTGCAGATGCTGTTTCACGAGCACCCCGTCAACCAAAGCCGCGAAGCGCACGGGGAACGTGCCATCAGCGGCGTCTGGTTCTGGGATTACCCCACGGCAACCCACGAGGCTCAGGTGATCGACAGCTTGCGCGCACCATCCGCCTACGGCGACGAGGCCGCCTGGCAGGAGGCGGCACAGCGGCTTGAACGGGAGCTGTTCGGCCCTTTGCTGCAACGCTTGAAATCCGGTGAACTGGAAGGCTTCACGCTGGTGGCCCTGGAAGGCCGATGCGCGGCAAGGCTGACGTTGACGCGCTGGCATCTGTGGCGGTTTTGGCGCCGACTGCGGCCACTGACGCGCCTGTCCGGCGTTCCCGCCCTGGGACATGCCTGAATGAGCGGGACGGCCTGGGTCCGGCGGCCAGTGGACGAAGGCCTGTTGGCCCCGTTGCTTGCTGCCGGGGCGTTGCCTGTTTTGGCACGTGTCCTGGCGGCCCGTGGAGCGGTTGCGGAGGATCTGGGCGAGCCCGATCTTGCAGGCCTGCTTCCTTTCGGGCAACTCAAGGGCATCGATGCCGCCGCGGATTTGCTGGCGGACGCCATCGAAGCAGGCCAACGCCTGCTGATCGTTGCCGATTATGATGCAGATGGCGCCACGGCTTGCGCCGTCGGGCTGCGTGCCCTGCGCGCCATGGGCGCGCACGTGGACTTCCTGGTTCCCAACCGCCTGACGCTGGGTTATGGGCTGACTCCGGAAGTGGTGCGGCTGGCCCTTCCCCGACAGCCCCAGCTGATCGTGACCGTGGACAACGGCATTGCCAGCGTGGCGGGGGTGGCCGAGGCAAACCGCCTGGGCATCCCGGTGCTCGTGACGGATCATCATCTGCCGGGAAGCGAATTGCCGGATGCCGCCGCCATCGTGAATCCCAACCAGCCCGGCTGTCTTTTTCCCAGCAAATGCATGGCCGGCGTGGGCGTGATGTTTTACGTGATGATGGCGCTGCGGGCTGAATTGCGCCGGCGCGGACGCTGGCAAAATCAGGCTGAGCCCGCACTGGGCTCGCTGCTGGACCTGGTGGCGCTGGGCACGGTTGCCGACGTGGTGCGCCTGGATCGCAACAACCGCCTGCTGGTTCAGGCTGGACTCAAGCGCATCGCGGCAGGCCGGGCCGTGCCAGGCATCCGGGCCCTGTACCGGGTGGCCGAACGCCCTGAAAGTGCCGCCCGCAGCGCCGATCTGGGGTTTGTACTCGGACCCCGGCTGAACGCCGCAGGGCGCATGGAAGACATGACGCACGGCATTGAATGCCTGGTGAGCGACGACCCCGGCGAGGCCATGCGGCATGCCCAGCGGCTCGATGCCTTCAACCGGGAACGGCGCGAGGTGGAAAGCGCCATGCAGGCGGATGCCCTGGAACGTCTCGATGCTTTCGACGTGAGCGGGCGCTATACCCTGTGCCTGCACGATGCCGGCTGGCATCCGGGCGTGGTCGGCATCCTCGCGTCCCGCCTCAAGGACCGCTATCACCGGCCGGTGATCGTGTTTGCTCCCGGCACCGACGAAGACGAAGTCCGCGGGTCCGGACGCAGCATTGCCGGGTTTCATCTGCGCGATGCGCTGGACCAGGTGACCAAGCGCGATCCCGCGCTCATCCGGCGTTTTGGCGGCCATGCCGCGGCTGCCGGACTGACCCTGCGGCGGGCCGATCTGGACCGTTTTGAATCGGCATTCGAGGCGGTGGCGCGCGAATGCCTGAGCCCGTCGGATCTGGCCGAGCAGGTCATACACGACGGCGAGCCTGAAGAGGCGGAGATGACATTGCAGGTGGCCCAGGCCTTGCAGGCCCGGGTCTGGGGGCAGGGATTTCCGGAGCCCCTTTTCCAGGGACGCTTTGCCGTGGTCCAGCAGCGGGTGGTCGGACAGCGACACCTCAAGCTCAAGTTGCGCCGCCAGGAGCGCCTTTTCGACGCCATCCTTTTTGGTCAGGCGGAAGCCTTGCCGGAGGAGGTCGAGCTGCTCTACCACCTGGGGGTCAACGAATGGCAAGGCTTGCGGCAGGTGCAGCTGGAAGTCAGGCACTGGCGTGTATAATGTGGGGTTTAGCTCATTGGCGACAGGCAATCATGGAAGCAGAACAACTCAATGCGATCGAACACCTGACCCAGGACCTGGACGAGCGTATCCAGGCCTTGCGGAGGTATCTTTGACTTCGATGCCAAAGTCGAACGTCTGAAGGAAGTCGTCAGGCTCGCCGAAGATCCTTCCACCTGGGAAGACAGCAAGAAAAGCCAGGAACTCGGGCGCGAACGCAAGGCGCTCGAGGAAACCGTCCACTCCATCGACTCGGCAACCCGCGGCCTGAAGGACGCGCGCGAGCTGTTCGAGCTTGCGCGTGCAGAACAGGATGACGAGTCCCTGCAGGCGGTGGGAGTAGACCTGCAAGGTACAGAGAAGCTGGTGGCTGCCATGGAATTCCAGCGGATGTTTTCCAATCCCCTGGATCCGGCCAACTGTTTCGTCGATATCCAGTCCGGCTCGGGAGGAACCGAAGCCCAGGACTGGGCCTCCATGCTGTTGCGCATGTACGTGCGCTATTGCGAACGCAAGGCGTTCAGCGTGGAAGTCCTGGAAGAATCCCCGGGAGAAGTGGCCGGCATCAAAAGCGCTTCGCTCAAGATCAGCGGCTCCTATGCCTACGGTTATCTGCGCACCGAAACCGGCATTCACCGGCTGGTCCGGAAGTCCCCCTTCGATTCGGGAAACCGGCGCCACACGTCTTTTGCTTCCGTGTTTGTCTATCCCGAAGTGGATGAATCGATCGAAGTGGAAATCAACCCGGCCGACTTGCGCATCGATACTTTCCGGGCGTCGGGTGCCGGAGGGCAGCACATCAACAAGACCGACTCCGCCGTGCGCATTACCCACTTGCCGTCGGGCATCGTGGTGCAGTGCCAGAACGACCGTTCGCAGCATCGCAATCGGGCCGAAGCCATGGCCATGCTGAAATCGCGCCTGTATGAAGCGGAATTGCGCAAGCGCAATGCCGAAAAACAGGCCATGGAAGACAGCAAAACCGATATCGGCTGGGGGCACCAGATCCGCTCCTACGTGCTTGACCAGTCCCGCATCAAGGATTTGCGCACCAATGTGGAAGTGGGGAATACCCAGTCCGTTCTGGACGGCGATCTCGACGGCTTCATCGAAGCCAGCCTGAAACAGGGTATCCAGTAGCAAGCAACCATCAGAGAGACCATCATGTCGGACGACAGCAACCAGATCATTGAAGAACGGCGGGCCAAGCTGGCTTCGATCCGCGCTGCGGGGACCCCGTTCCCCAATGATTTTCAGCGCACGCACGAGGCCGGACCCCTGCATGCCGAATTCGATGCGAGCGACGCTGCAGCGCTCGAAGCCCAGCCAGTCGAGGTGAACGTGGCCGGGCGCATGATGCTCAAGCGCCTGATGGGCAAGGCAAGTTTTGCCACGCTGCAGGACGGATCCGGCCGCATACAGCTGTACGTGCAGCGCGATGCGGTGGGCGAAGCGGCTTACGACGCTTTCAAGCACTGGGACCTGGGCGACATCCTGGGGGCCACCGGCATCCTGTTCAAGACACGCACCGGCGAATTGTCGGTGCAAGTCACTGCCGTGCGTTTGCTGGTGAAGGCGATCCGTCCCCTGCCTGAAAAATTTCACGGCCTGGCCGACCAGGAGCAAAAGTACCGCCAGCGCTACCTTGACCTGATCACCAGCGAGGAATCGCGCCAGGTGTTCATGGCGCGCAGCCGCATCGTGCAGAAAGTGCGCGAGTTCCTGGTGGAGCGCGGCTACCTGGAAGTGGAAACACCCATGATGCACCCCATTCCGGGCGGTGCGGCGGCCAAGCCGTTTGTCACGCACCACAATGCGCTCGACATGGAACTGTACCTGCGCATCGCGCCCGAACTGTACCTCAAGCGCCTTGTGGTGGGCGGCATGGAGCGGGTGTTCGAAATCAACCGGAACTTCCGCAACGAAGGGATTTCCACCCGGCACAACCCTGAATTCACCATGATCGAGTTCTACGAGGCCTACCGCGACTACCGGTACCTGATGCAACTCACCGAAGACCTGTTCCGTTTCGTGGCCCAGTCCGTGCTGGGCACGACCCGGTTTTCCTACGGCGGGCGCGAGCTGGATTTCAGCAAGCCGTTTGCGCGGCTCACCATCGCACAAGCCATTCGCCGCTACCAGCCGCAGTATACGGAAGCACAGCTTGCCGACGTGGCCTTCCTGCGCCAGGAGGTTACCCGCCTGGGAGGCAACATCCGTCCGAACGAAGGGCTGGGCGGCTTGCAGTTGCTCTTGTTCGAGGAAACCACGGAAAGCCAGTTGTTCGATCCCACCTTCATCATCGACTACCCGGCCGAAGTGTCTCCCCTGGCACGGCGCAGCGATGCCCGCCCCGAAATCACCGAGCGCTTCGAGCTGTTCATTACCGGACGCGAAATTGCCAACGGTTTTTCCGAGTTGAACGATGCCGAAGACCAGGCCGAACGTTTTCGCGAGCAGGTGCGCCAGAAGGAGGCGGGAGACCAGGAAGCCATGCATTACGACGCGGATTACGTGCGTGCCCTGGAACACGGCTTGCCGCCCACGGCGGGGGAAGGGATCGGCATCGACCGGCTGGTGATGCTGCTGACCGACAGCCCCAGCATTCGCGACGTCATCCTGTTTCCCCAGTTGCGTCGCGAATAGACGGACAGGGCGTCACTTTCCATGGCCCGCTTCGAAATCACGGTCGGCTTGCGCTATACCCGCGCCAAGCGCCGCAACCATTTCATTTCCTTCATTTCCCTCATTTCCATGGCGGGTATCGGCCTGGGCGTTGCGGCGCTCATCATCGTGCTGTCGGTGATGAACGGTTTCCAGAAGGAAATGCGCGAACGCATCCTGGGGGTGGCCTCCCACGTGCAGGTGTTCGGCACGGACCAGCCACTCGCCAACTGGCCGGCCGTGGCCGCGGAAGTGTCGCGCAACCGGGAAGTGGTTGGCGCCGCGCCGTATGTGATGGGGCAGGCCATGCTGTCTTTCGACGATCATGTGCAGGGCGCCCTGGTACGTGGCATCCTGCCGACCGAAGAGGCGAAGGTGGCGGATATCGGCAGCCACATGAAATCCGGACGCCTGGAAGATCTGCGGCAGGGGGCTTTCGGCATTGTGCTGGGATACGACCTGGCCCAGGCATTGCATGCCGGCGTGGGCGACCGCGTGGTGGTGATCACGCCGCAAGGACAGATCACGCCTGCTGGAATGCTGCCGCGCCTCAAGCAGTTTACGGTGGTGGGCATTTTCCAGGTGGGCATGTATGAATACGACAGCGGGCTCGCCCTGATTCACATGAACGATGCCCAGGTGCTGTTTCGGCTGGGCGATCGCGTCACCGGCGTGCGCCTCAAGCTCAAGGACCTGATGGACGCGCCGCGGGTGGCGCATGAACTGGCTACTTCCCTGCCTATTGACGCCTGGATCAGCGACTGGACACGCGAACATGCCAACCTGTTCCGGGCCGTGGCAATCGAGAAAAACGTGATGTTCATCATCCTGCTGCTGATCGTGGCAGTTGCCGCTTTCAACATCGTGTCCACGCTCGTGATGGCCGTGACCGACAAGCAGGCGGACATTGCCATCCTGCGCACCCTGGGTGCGGCTCCGGGCAGCATCATGCAGATATTCGTGATCCAGGGGGCGCTCATCGGCGCCATCGGCACCGTCTTCGGCGTGGCGCTGGGGGTGGTGACGGCCCTGAACATCCACATCATCGTGCCGTTCATCGAGAGCACCTTCGGTGTTCATTTCCTGTCGCCCCAGGTGTATTTCATTTCCGAACTGCCGTCCCAGCTGGAATGGGGTGACGTGATCGCCATCACGGTGACCTCGCTGGTGTTGACGCTGCTGGCGACGCTCTATCCCAGTTACCGGGCTGCCCGCATCCAGCCTGCGGAGGCCTTGCGCTATGAGTGACGCACCCATCCTGCAGTGTCAGGGGCTTGCGAAAACCTTCCGGCAGGGAGACCGCGAAGTCCAGGTATTGTGCGGTGTTGATCTGGCAGTGCATCGGGGCGAGCACGTGGCGATCGTGGGCAGCTCGGGCAGCGGCAAAAGCACGCTCCTGCACCTGCTGGGCGGACTGGACCGTCCCAGTGCCGGCCAGGTGCTGCTGCATGGCGAAGACCTGGCCAGGCTGCCTGAAAAGAAAGTGGGATGGCTGCGCAACCACCATCTGGGATTCGTGTACCAGTTCCATCATCTCCTGCCCGAGTTTTCCGCCCTGGAAAACGTGGCCATGCCGTTGCGCATCGGGCGTGTGCCGGAACCCGAAGCGCAGGCTGCGGCCGCTTCCGTGCTGGAGGCGGTCGGCCTGGGGCACCGGGTGCAGCACCGTCCGGCCGAATTGTCCGGTGGCGAGCGCCAGCGCGCGGCCGTGGCCCGCGCCCTGGTGACGCGCCCCAGCCTGGTGCTGGCAGACGAGCCGACGGGCAATCTCGACCGCCACACGGCCGAGCAGGTGTTCGACCTCATGGTGCGCCTCAATCGCGAGACAGGGGCCGGTCTCGTGATGGTCACCCATGACCTGCAACTCGCGGCCCGCGCGGATACCCGTTACCAGCTCGTGGACGGAGTACTGGAGTCGCGTTGACGACGGGCGGACCGTTGCGCTTTTCCGCCCCCTTCTGACGCTTTCTTTGCCGCACCCTTGAGTGGGTGCGACTGTCCCTCGCCGGTTTTTTGGCCGGCATCCTTCTCCTGCAGTGCAGTCCCCGGCTGTTTCCTTTCCCTGTCGGGCTGGCTGCCGTGGCTCTGGCCGCGCTGGCGGGCACCCGGGTGCTGCGTCACCGGGATCCCGCTGGCGGTCTGCGCCGTGTGCTGCTGGCGTCGATGGCCTTGCTGGTCGGGCTGGTCTATGCCGACGGCCGCGCCCAGCTGCGCATGGCGGAAACTTTGGAGCCTGTCCTGGAAGGGCGTGATCTGGCATTGGCTGGAACGGTGATTTCATTGCCGGAATCGGTGCCTGGTGGACAGCGTTTCCTGTTCCGGCGGGACGACAGCCCGGCCAAGGTGCCGCGCACCCTGTCCCTTGCGTGGTTTGCCGAGGGCATGGACGGACACGTGCCGGAACTGCACCCCGGCCAGCGCTGGCGCCTGCATTGCCGTCTCAAACGTCCCCACGGCCTGGTCAATCCGGGAGGATTCGATTTTGAAGCCTGGGCCCTGTCGCAAGGGATTCGCGCCACGG
Organism: Betaproteobacteria bacterium; assembly: GCA_028868905.1. Classification (GTDB taxonomy): domain Bacteria; phylum Pseudomonadota; class Gammaproteobacteria; order Burkholderiales; family Ferrovaceae; genus JAKBAT01. Next base: position 5,811 of record JAGWTQ010000008.1, on the reverse strand, counting down.
GCAGCGTCAAGGCCAGCCAGGACAACCGGCTGCTGGCCGCGCACGACGAGGCCTGGGAAAACGTGCCGCGCCTGCTGGTGGAAACCGCGCGCGACCGCGTGCGTGCCCGAATCCTGTCGCGCCTTGGTGCCGCCCGCTGGTCCGGGGTTGTCGTGGCCCTGGTGGTGGGCGACCAGTCCCTCATCCGCAGCGAAGACTGGCAGCTCTTCTGGAACACCGGGGTTGGCCATCTCATCAGCATTTCGGGTTTGCACATCACGTTGCTGGCCGGGCTGGTGGCCCGCTTGGCCGGATGGTTCTGGCCCTCGTTGCGCGTCCGCTGGATGGCCGGTTTTGCCGCTGCCGCCCTCTACGCACTGCTTGCCGGGTTTTCGGTGCCGACCCAGCGCACCCTGTACATGATGGGCGTGGTGACCTTTGCCCGTTTCCGCCAGTTGGGCGCCCCCGCTTCGCTGGTGCTGGTTTTTGCCCTTGCAACGGCGGTTCTGGTGGATCCCTGGGCCCCCCTGGCCGTGGGGTTCTGGCTTTCTTTCGGAGCCGTGGGGGCGCTCATGTATGCCGATGCCTATGCCGTAGGGCACCGCAGCGCGTGGCGCGCAGCCCTGCGAACCCAATGGTCGGCCACCTGGGCCATGGTGCCGCTGCTGCTGTTGCTGTTCGGGCAGGTGTCGCTGGTTTCGCCCCTGGCCAATGCCTTTGCGATCCCTGCCGTCAGCCTGGGGGTCGTGCCTTTGGCCCTGCTGGGGGTCGTGCCCGGACTGGGAGTTCTCCTGCAAGCGGCGCATGGGCTGTTTGCGGGAGTGGCCTGGGGGCTGGCCTGGACAGGACAGTGGCCGATGGCGGTGTGGTCGGCACCCACGCCGGAACCGGCCGTTTTTGCCACAGGCGTGCTGGGGCTTGCCTTTTTGCTGGCGCCCGCCGGCCTGCCGGGGCGAAGAGCCGGCGCCCTGGCATTGGGGACCCTGCTGCTGGCCCCGGCGCCCCGGCCGGAGGCGGGGGGATTGTGGATGGACGTCCTGGACGTGGGCCAGGGACTCTCCATCGTGATCCGCACCCGGCAGCACGCCCTGGTGTACGATGCCGGCCCCCGTTACAGCGCGGAAAGCGACGGTGGTTCGCGCGTGGTGCTGCCGGCCTTGCGCGCCATGGGACTCAACCGCCTGGACGGCCTGATCATCAGCCATCGCGACACCGATCACAGCGGCGGTGCCGCATCGCTGCTGAAAGCGGTTCCGGTGGGCTGGCTGCTGTCCTCGCTCGAGCCTGGCCATCCCCTGCTGGCGCAGGCGCCGCGGACACTGCCGTGCGTCGCCGGACAGCAATGGGAATGGGATGGCGTGCGCTTCGACCTGTTGCACCCCCTGGCGCCCGACGTGTGGGACGGCCAGCGCAAGACCAACGACCGGGGCTGCGTGCTGCGCGTCATGGCCGAAGGCTGGCGACTGCTGTTGCCGGCCGACATCGAAGCGCTGAGCGAGCGCGAATTGCTGGCACGGGACCCCGAAGGGCTGGCCGCCGATCTGCTGGTCGCGCCTCATCACGGCAGCCGGACGTCTTCCACGGCGGCATTCCTGGATGCGGTGGCGCCGCGCTGGGCCATTTTTACCGTCGGATACCGCAACCATTTCGGACATCCGAAACCGGATGTGGTGGCCCGTTACGACGAACGCCGGATTGCTTCGCTGCGGACCGACCAGACGGGGGCCGTAACCGTCGCCGTGGAAAACCGTCGCCTGTCGCTGTCAACAGCCCGGGGGCGGTTTCCCCACTACTGGGAAGCGCCCTCTGCGGAGTGAGCGGGAAAGGGAACAGGGCCTTCGGTTATACTTTGCATCGGCCGACAGAGGAACTTCCATGGTTTCCCGTACTTCCCACTCCGACGCGTTTGATGCCGATCACGGGTTGGCCGGACTCGGCCTCAACGAACGCTATCTCCAGCCGGACGCCGCACTCATCGAGCAGGCCTTCGCGCGCGTGACCGAGCGCGAAGGCGGCACGGACGCCGAAGCGGAAGCCTTGCAGCGGGGGCTCACCACGGCGCGGCTGTTGAGCGATCTGGAAGCCCATCCGGCCTGCATCGTGGTGGCGCTGTTGCGGGCGCTGTCCTGGGAGCAGCTGGAGTGCATGGACCTGGCGCAAACGTTCGATCCGGACGTGGCTGCCATTGCCCGTGACATGCACCGCATCGATGTCACGCTACCTTCCATCCTGCCCAGTGGTTCCCGCCTGGCACGGGACGCGCAGCGCATGGAAGGGGTGCGCAAGCTGCTGCTGGCCATGGCCCAGGACATCCGGGTGGTGATCGTGGCCCTGGCGGAACGGGTATGGCTCATGCGCGTCATCTCACAGCGCGATCCGGCGGAGCAGCTGGCGGTGGCCCACCAGACCATGGATCTCTATGCGCCTCTGGCCAACCGGCTGGGCGTCTGGCATCTCAAGTGGGAACTGGAAGACCTTTCGTTTCGCATCATCGAGCCCGACACCTACAAGGCGATCGCCAAACGCCTGGACGAGCGGCTGGTGGATCGCGAACGCTACATCGAGGGGCTGATCCGGATGCTTGAACAGCAGCTTGCCGCCAACGGCATCGCGGGGCAGGTGCAGGGCAGGCCCAAGCACATCTACAGCATCGTCAAAAAAATGCGCAGCAAAAACCTGGATTTCGAAGGGCTCTATGATGTCCGGGCGGTGCGGGTCATCGTGGATGACGTGCGTGACTGCTATGCCGTGCTGGGCATCGTGCACAACCTGTGGAGCCCGGTGTCCGGGGAGTTTGACGACTACATCGCGCGCCCGAAAGGCAACAACTACCGGTCGCTGCACACGGCGGTGATCGGGCCGGAAGGAAAGGCAGTGGAAATCCAGATCCGCACCCGTGAAATGCATCGGGACTCGGAACTGGGGATTGCCTCGCATTGGCGTTACAAGGAAGGCGGGGCGCGCACCGACCGGCGTTTCGACGAGCGCGTGGCCTGGCTGCGCCAGATGCTCGAATGGCAAAAGGAAGTGGCTCATGCCGCAACGCCCGGTGCCGTTCCTGTACCCGTGGACGATGTGATTTACGTATTCACGCCCCAGGGGCGCGTCATCGACTTGCCGTTGGGCGCAACTCCGGTGGATTTCGCCTATCACGTGCACACCGACCTGGGGCATCGCTGTCGTGGCGCAAAAGTGGATGGCGCCATTGTGCCGCTCAACCAGCCGTTGCAGAACGCGCAGCGCGTGGAAATCATCACCGTGCGCCAGGGAGGGCCCAGCCGCGACTGGCTCAATCCCGAATATGGCTATCTCAAAAGCCCCCGGGCTCTGGCCAAGGTTCGCCAGTGGTTCAAGCAGCAGCACCTGGAAGAAGACATGGCCCAGGGGCGCATCGTGCTGGAAAAAACCCTGGCACGCCTGGGCAAAGGGCAGACCAACGTGGAACGCCTGGCCGCGCACTCGGGTTTTTCCCGGGTGGAAGACTTCCTGGTCGCCCTGGCTCGCGGCGACATTTCCCAGCGCCAGATCGAACTGCTGCTCGATCCCCTGGCGCAGTCTGCCGAAACCGAAACGCCCCCGGCAGTCCGCCCGGCTCACGAGACGGGCGGGGAGGGCATCCTGGTGCTGGGCGTGACCAACATCGCCACCTTCATGGCCAAATGCTGCAAGCCGGTCCCGCCGGAACCGATCGTGGGGTTCGTCACGCGCGGACGGGGGGTGAGCATCCATCGCACCAATTGCCGCAGCCTGGCCGCGCTCACCACCAACCAGTGGCAGCGCATGATCCCCGCCTCCTGGGGCAAGACCACCCATGGTGTCTTCAGCGTGGATCTGGCCGTGGATGCGGTGGATCGCAAAGGCCTGCTGCGTGACATTTCGGAAACGCTTACCCGTGAACACATCAATGTCACGGCCGTGAACACGCAGTCGCGCGGGGATCGGGCCCGCATGCGCTTTACCGTGCAGATCGATTCGCTCGACCAGCTGGCCCGGGCGCTCAAGGCCCTGCAAGGCATTTCAGGGGTCGAAGCCGCTTACCGGCAGTAAAGTTCAGGGTTCGAGGTGTTGCCGCAACCAGGCGGCCATCGCTTCCACTTCTTCCATGCAAAGCGAGTGGGCCATGGGATAGGTGTGCCATTCCACCGGATAATCCAGCGCGGCCAGGCGGCTGCGGGACGCTTCGGCCATGCGCAGGGGAATCACGTTGTCCTGCAGGCCATGCGCCATGAAGATCGGAATGTCGCGGTTTTCCGGACTGACGGCCTGGGACAGTTCATCCGGCATGGGCAGGTAGGTGGACAGGGCCATGATGCCGCCCAGGCGTTTTCCGAAGCGCGTGCCCAGCGTCAGGGCCACGGCACCCCCTTGCGAAAAACCGGCCAGGACGATGCGGCGCGCCGGGATGCCGCGAGCGATTTCGTGCGCCACCAGGGCTTCCACGGCGGCGGCCGAGCGCAACACGCCGGCATCATCCGTGCGGCGCTCCAGGCCGTCGTAGGTCACGTCGTACCAGGCGCGCATCACCATGCCGTTGTTGACCGTCACGGGCTGCATGGGGGCATGAGGGAACACGAAGCGCAGCGACAGGGTGTCGGGAATCTGCAATTCCTTCACGACCGGAACGAAATCGTAGCCGTCCGCGCCCAGGCCGTGCAGCCAGATGACGCTTGCGGTGGGATTGTGGTTGGTGGCCAGTTCGAGGGCGGGCAGCAGGGGCATGGTTCAGTTTCTCGGAGGTCGTTGTGCGGATTTGGGCCGGAACGCCTGGATGCGTTCCGGACGCGTTTCGATGTAGGGGCCGCCGATGAGGTCCACGCAGTACGGGACCGAGGCAAAAATGCCATCCAGGGTTTCGCGAATCGCCTTGGGCTGTCCGGGCAGGTTGATGATGAGGGACTGTTTGCGTGTCACGGCTTCCTGCCGGGACAGGATGGCGGTGGGCGTGTACTTGAGGTTGTTGAAGCGCATCTGCTCTCCGAAACCGGGCAGCACGCGGTCGGCGATGGCCAGCGTGGCTTCGGGCGTGACGTCGCGCGGTGCCGGGCCGGTGCCGCCCGTGGTCAGGATCAGGCTGCAGCCGGCCTCGTCGGCCATCTGGCGCAGATGGGCTTCGATTTCCGCCTGCTCGTCGGGGATGAGGCGGGCATCGAACGTGACGGGATTGAGAATCACCTCGGCCACCCAAACCTTGAGGGCGGGCAGTCCGGCATCTTCGTAAACGCCGCGGGATGCGCGGTCGCTGATGGACAAAAGGCCGATTTTGAGCGGTTCGCAGGGGGCTGTCATGGTGCGTCGGGTTCGGTGTCGGGGGCGTCGGCATCCGCGGCAGCGGCGCCTTCCAGGATTTGCGCGATGGCACGGAACAGCGCGCGGAATTGTCGCGGGGGTTTCTGGAGCTCGCGTTCGCGCTGGGCGCCCAGGGCGAGCTGGCGCAGTTGCTGGCGATCGGCTTCCTGGTAGCGGGTGGCGAATTCGTCCACGGCATCCACGGATTCCATCATGCGATCGCGCCAGTGTTCGGCCAGGTGATGTTGCGCTGCGGCTTCGCGCGAACGGCCCTGGAGACGGTCCAGGTAGGCCTGCAAGGGAGCCGGGTCCACATCGCGCATGAGTTTGCCGATGTATTGCATCTGGCGCCGCACGGCACCATGCGATTTGAAGGTTTTTACTTCCAGCAGGGCGCGTTCGAGTCCGTCGGGAAGCTGCAGCGCACGAATGCGTTCGGAGCTCAGTTCAGAGAGTGCGGCACCCAGGTCCTGAAGAGCCTGCATGTCGCGTTTGCGCTGGGATTTGCTCAGGGGTTCTTCGAAAGACACAGCTTTTCCAAGGGGC
>JAGWTQ010000007.1 GCA_028868905.1 Betaproteobacteria bacterium | reverse complement strand
TCGATGGCGAGGTCGGTGGAAAAATAACCACGCAAAAATTCGAACATAAACGCGTCCTTAGGTGACTTGCTTCAAAGCTCTCCATGATACTCCATAACCCCAGCCCTTTCCATGCCAGGAGCCCAAGCCGTGGCTTTGACTGATACCGACCTGAGGCGGCTTGCCCGGCTTGCCCGTTTGCGGCTGGAAGAGACCGAGATTTCCGGGCTCCGGGAGCAGTTCGCCGGCATTCTGGGGCTGATCGACCAGCTTCAGGCGGTAGATACCCACGGAATCGAGCCGTTATCCCATGCGCTGGACCTGGAAGCGCGGCTGCGCGAAGACGTTGTGACTGAAATGGACCAAAGGGCCCGCTTTCAGTCCGTTGCCCCCCAGGTGGAGGAAGGTCTCTATCTGGTTCCCAAAGTCATCGAGTGACGAGCATGGATCTCGCAAATACTTCCTTGCGGCAGCTCGCCTCCGCCTTGCACGAACGCCGGATTTCCAGTCGTGAACTGACCCAGGCTTACCTGGAGCGGATCGGACGGCTGGACGGACAGCTGGGCGCATTCATCACGGTCGACCCGGACAAAACCCTGTCCCAGGCTGATGCGGCCGATGCCCGCATTGCCCGCGGAGAGGCCGGACCCCTGACCGGCATTCCGGTCGCGCACAAGGATATTTTTTGCACCGAAGGCTGGCTGACCACCTGCGGTTCCCGCATGCTGTCCAATTTCGTGTCTCCTTACGACGCACATGTGATCGAAAAGTTCGCCGCGGCGGGAGCCCTGATTCTGGGCAAGACCAACATGGACGAGTTTGCCATGGGGTCAAGCAACGAAACCTCGCATTTCGGTCCGGTCAAAAATCCCTGGAACCTGGCCAAAGTGCCGGGCGGCAGCTCCGGAGGGTCGGCGGCTGCCGTGGCGGCACGGCTTGCTCCGGCCGCTACGGCAACGGATACCGGAGGCTCCATTCGCCAGCCTGCGGCGCTGTGCGGGGTGAGCGGAATCAAGCCCACCTACGGGCTGGTTTCCCGGTACGGCATGATTGCCTATGCCTCAAGCCTGGACCAGGGCGGCGTGATCGCTCCCAGCGCCGAAGACCTGGGACTTGTGCTGAACACGATGGTGGGATTTGATACCCGTGATTCCACGAGCATCGAACGTCCCACGGAAGATTACACGGCTGCCCTGGGCCAGCCCCTCAAAGGGTTGCGCATCGGCCTGCCTCGCGAATATTTCAGCGGAGGCGTCAGCCCTGACGTGGCTCAGGCCATCGACGCCGCCCTTGAGGTCTATGACCGGCTGGGGGCTGAGCGGGTCGAGGTGAGCCTGCCGCACAGTCACCTGTCGGTGCCCGTTTACTACGTGCTGGCGCCGGCCGAAGCGTCCAGCAATCTTTCCCGTTATGACGGCGTTCGTTACGGTCATCGCGCCGCCCAATACGGGGATCTCAACGACATGTACGAACGCACGCGCGCGGAAGGGTTCGGGGCCGAGGTCAAGCGACGCATCCTGACGGGCACTTATGTGCTCTCGCGCGGCTACTATGACGCCTACTATCTGCAGGCGCAGCGGGTGCGTCGCCTGATCGTGAACGATTTTCGCGAAGCGTTTGCCCGCTGTGACGTCATCATGGGGCCTTCTTCGCCCACGGTGGCTTTCGGGTTTGGCGAGAAGACGAGCGATCCGGTGCAAATGTACCTGTCGGATATTTTTACCATCAGCGTCAATCTGGCGGGCCTGCCCGGACTGTCCATTCCTGCCGGTTTCGGTGCTGCGGGATTGCCGGTGGGCTTGCAGCTGATCGGCAATTACTTCAGCGAAGGGCGCCTGCTGCAGGCAGCCCATGGTTATCAGCAGGCCACGGACTGGCATCGGCAGGTGCCGGACATGGCGCGCGCCTAGGAGCATACATGGACTGGGAAGTCGTGATTGGGCTGGAAACCCACGCGCAGCTGGCGACGCATTCCAAGATTTTTTCAGGCGCGTCCACGGCGTTCGGGGCAGCTCCCAATGCCCAGGCCAGCGCAGTCGATCTGGCCCTCCCCGGCGTGCTGCCGGTGCTCAACCGGGCTGCAGTGGATTGTGCCATCCGCTTTGGGCTGTCCACGGGAGCCACCGTTGCTTCCCGATCGATTTTTGCCCGGAAAAACTATTTCTATCCCGATCTCCCCAAAGGGTACCAGATCAGCCAGTACGAAATCCCCGTGGTTTCCGGGGGCACCGTGACCATCGAGGTGGAAGGCCAGGCCAGGACAATCCGGCTGACGCGCGCCCACCTCGAGGAAGATGCAGGGAAATCGCTGCATGAGGATTTTCACGGGCTGTCGGGCATCGATCTCAACCGTGCCGGCACCCCCCTGCTGGAAATCGTTTCTGAGCCGGATTTGCGCAGTGCTGCGGAAGCCGTGGCGTATGCCCGTGCCCTGCATCGCCTGGTCACCTGGATCGGCATCTGCGATGGAAACATGCAGGAAGGTTCTTTCCGCTGCGATGCCAACGTGTCCGTCCGTCCGCGTGGCCAGGAAGAATTGGGCACGCGCTGCGAAATCAAGAACCTGAACTCGTTCCGTTTCCTTGAAAAGGCCATCGAGTACGAAATCCGCCGCCAGATCGAGCTGATCCAAGCGGGAGGCGCCGTGGTGCAGGAAACGCGCCTGTATGATCCGGATCGGGATGAAACCCGTTCCATGCGTTCGAAGGAAGACGCCCAGGACTACCGCTATTTCCCGGATCCCGATCTGCTGCCGCTCTCCATCGAGGCGGCCTGGATCGATCGGGTTCGGGCGGAGCTTCCCGAATTGCCCGATGCCATGCAGCAGCGTTTCACCGACGATTTCGGTTTGTCGATGTACGATGCCGGCGTGCTGACCGCTTCCCGGGACATGGCCCGCTATTTTCTGGACCTCCTGCCTTGCGCGGGGAACGATGCCAAGCTGTGTGCAAATTGGGTGAGTGGCGAACTCGCTGCTGCCTTGCACCGGGAAAGCCTGGAAATACAGGACAGCCGCGTTTCCCCGCAACAGTTAGGCGGCTTGTTGAAGCGCGTTCAGGATGGCACCATTTCTGGCAAGATGGCCAAGGAACTGTTTGATGTCTTGTGGCGGGAAGGCGGAGAAGCGGATGCCCTCATCGAAGCCCGGGGACTGAAGCAGATTTCCGATGTGTCCAGCCTGGAACGCATCGTGGAGGCGCTCATGGCGGAGCATCCGGCCCAGGTGGCCGAATATCGCGCCGGAAAGGAAAAGGTGTTCGGCTTTTTCGTGGGGCGGGCCATGAAGGCCAGCGGCGGACGGGCCAATCCGGAACAACTGAATGTGGTGCTCAAGCAAAGGCTTAAGGCCGAATGAACGCCCCCCGCTCTGTGGGTGACGTCACCCCCAGTACAGCCCGGTTCGATCAGCCGTTGCGCCTGGCCTCCGGCGTCACGCTGCAACAATTCGACCTGGTTTATGAAACCTACGGGCAACTCAATGCCGATCGCAGCAACGCGATCCTGATGTGTCATGCCTTGTCGGGAACGCATCACGTGGCAGGTACCTATGCGGGTGATCCTCGCAGCACCGGCTGGTGGGACAACATGGTGGGCCCCGGCAAACCGGTGGATACGGATCGTTTTTTTGTCGTGGGCGTCAATAACCTGGGAGGGTGCAATGGCTCCACCGGACCTTCCAGCATCGATCCGGCAACCGGCCATCCCTACGGCTCGAAATTCCCGTTCGTGACCGTAGAAGACTGGGTGCATGCGCAAGCGCGGCTGGCAGACCATCTGCAAATTTCCCGCTTTGCGGCCGTCATGGGCGGAAGCCTGGGCGCCATGCAGGCGCTCCAGTGGAGCCTGACCTACCCTGACCGGCTGGGACATGCCGTCGTGATCGCCGCAGCGCCCAGCCTGTCAGCCCAGAACATCGGGTTCAACGAGGTGGCCCGCCAGGCCATCACCACCGACCCCGCTTTTCACGGGGGCGACTACTACACGCAGGGCGTCATTCCCGAGCGGGGGCTACGCCTTGCCCGCATGTTGGGTCACATCACGTATCTCAGCGACGACGCCATGATGGAAAAGTTCGGGCGGGACCTGTTGGCCGACCAACCCCGTTTTTCCCTGGATGTCGAATTTGAAATCGAGTCCTATCTGCGCCATCAGGGCGACAAGTTTACGACCCGTTTCGATGCAAACACCTATCTCATCATGACCAAGGCGCTGGATTATTTCGACCCCGCGTCGCAGGCCGGAGGCAATCTTTCGGCTGCACTGGCCGAAGCCCGAGCCCGGTTTCTGGTTTTGTCCTTTACTACCGACTGGCGTTTTTCTCCGGCGCGTTCAAGGGAAATCGTCAAGGCGCTGCTCGACAACTCGTTGGCGGTGAGCTACGCCGAAATCGAGTCCACGCAAGGCCACGACGCATTCCTCATGGAAAATGAAGATTACTTTGCCGTGGTCCGTGCTTACCTGGGACGCGTGGCCGACGAGGTGGGCGCATGATTCGCCCCGATCTGGCCGTCATTGCCGGATGGATAAAACCCGGCGCCAAAGTGCTGGATCTTGGATGCGGCGACGGGTTGCTGCTGTCCCATTTGCAGCAGGCCAAGCAGATCAGCGGCTACGGCATTGAAATCGACCCCCAAAGCGTGGTGGCCTCGATCCGGAACGGGGTGAACGTACTGCAGATGAACCTCGAAACGGGGCTATCCGGCTTCGATGACCGCTCGTTCGATACGGTGATCCTGTCCCAAACTCTCCAAGCCACCAAACACACGGAAACGATTCTGCGCGACATGCTGCGTGTCGGACGGGAAGGCATTGTCACTTTTCCCAATTTCGGGTACTGGCGAAACCGGCTGCAGGTGATGCTGGGCCGGATGCCCAAGAGCGATGCCATGCCCTACGAGTGGTTCAACACGCCCAATGTCCACTTGTGCACCCTGGAAGATTTCGAAGCCCTGTGTGGCCTTATCGGGGCACGCGTGGCCGAGCGGCTGGTCATCGGCCCGCAGGGAGGTTCGGTCAGTCTTTATCCCAACCTGACAGGCAGTCTCGCGATCTACCGCATTCAGCCTAGAGGCTGACCAGCAAGCGGCGTTGCCGCCACACCAGCCACACGCCGGGCAATGCTGCCAGCACGGCCCATATGAAAAATTGCGTCCAGCCCAGGATTCCGACCAGCTGCCCGGCCAGCGGACCCACATAAACGCGGCCGGTGGCGGCCAGTGCGGACAGCAGTGCAAATTGCGTGGCACTGAAGCGGTGGCTGCAAAGCGCCATCAGGAGTGCCGTGAACGCCGCTGTTCCCATGCCCGATGTCAGGTTTTCAAGAAACACGGCAAAAACCATCAGCCCGAACTGGTGGCCGGCTGCGGCCAGCCAGGCAAAAGCCAGTGCCGCACTGCCCTGAAGCAGACCAAACCAAAAGAGGGAACGGTAAAGCCCCCAACGAACCATCAAGGCACCGCCGGCCATGGCCCCGATAAGGGTGGCCGCAAGTCCAACGCCTTTGTTGACGGCGCCCACTTCCGCAATGCCGAAGCCGACGCCACGAATCAGGAATGCGGTGGACAGCGATCCGGCAAACGCGTCGCCCAGCTTGTACAGCACCACGAGCGCAAGGAGTGCCCAGGAGCCTGGTCGCGACAGGAATTCCTGCAAGGGAAGCAGGACGGCATCGCGCAGCGACTGCGGGAGAGCCGGAGGCGCAGGGGGCTCGGGGCCGCTCAAGGTGGCGGCAATGCCAATTCCCATGAGTCCGCCCATGAGGGCATAGGTGGCAGGCCATCCCCACTGGGCAGCCATCACCAGGGCGAGCGCTCCAGAGCAGAGCATTGCCAGCCGGTAACCCAGAACCGTCAGGCCGGCGCCGGGGCCACGCTCAGCCGCGCTCAGGAGGTCGGTGCGATAAGCGTCCACGATGATGTCCTGCGATGCGGACACGAAAGCGAGGGCGGTGGCCGCTATCGCAGCCCACACTGGATGGCTGGAAACGGGCATCAGTCCGATCAGGGCCATGCCTGCGGCAAGGGTCAGCTGGGTCGCCAGCATCCAGCCGCGGCGGCGTCCGAGAAACGGCAGGGCAAAGCGGTCCATGACGGGAGCCCACAGGAATTTCCATGTGTAGGGCACCCCGGCGAGCGTGAGCCAGCCAATGGTGGCGATGGAAACCCCTTCGGACGCCATCCAGGCCTGGAGCGTGGCGCCGGACAACGCAAGCGGCAGACCCGAGGAAAAGCCCAGGAGAAGGACGGTTCTCAGGTGGCTGCTGGAAAGAAGGGGCAGGTGTTTGCGCATGCTGTCGAACGGCATGTCGCATCATGCCCCGCGAGGGAATGCCGACGCAAGCCCGGACGTGGTATGCTCCCCCCCACTTCAGCCGGACCATTCCCATGAAAGATTTTCACGCCCGTTTCATTGCCTTTGCCATAGAGCACCAGGTGATTCGCTTTGGCAGTTTCAAGACCAAAGCGGGCAGGGTTTCGCCTTACTTTTTTAATGCCGGGCTTTTCAATACGGGTGCTTCGCTGCACGCGCTGTCGGAGTTTTATGCCGATGCGATTCTGGCTTCCGGCATCTCGTTCGATTTTCTCTTCGGCCCTGCCTACAAGGGCATTCCACTGGCGGCAGCCATTGCCATCGCGCTGGCCCAACGGGGACGGGATACGCCTTTCTGCTTCAACCGAAAGGAAGCCAAGGACCATGGCGAAGGCGGGGCGCTGGTCGGCGCCAATCCAGTGGGGCGTGCCCTGATTGTGGACGACGTGATTTCCGCGGGAACTTCCGTGCGCGAATCCGTGGCGCTGCTGCAGGCAGCTGGAGCCACGCCGGTCGGCGTCGTCACAGCGCTGGACCGCATGGAGCGGGGCAGCACGCCGCTATCGGCAGCGCAGGAAGTGACGGCGCATTTCGGAATGCCGGTGTTCAGCATTGCCACGCTCGACCATCTCATGGATTATCTTGCACAAGATCCGGCGCTGGCCGGGGAACGGCAACGCATGACGGAATACCGGGCACGCTACGGGGAAGGCATCAGCAGCTCTGCAGATTAAGCCGCAGCATCAGTTCTTCCAGGCGGTCCGTATCGTAGGTCTGCAGGATTTTCCTGATCCAGGGCTTGAGATCCGGCAGGCTGGTCTTGAGGATGATCTGCTTGACCTCCGGCAGATGCGCCGGGTGCATGGAAAATTCACGCAGCCCAAACCCCAGCAGCAGCCGGGTAAGCGCGGGATTTCCCGCCATTTCACCGCATACGGCAACCGGAATGCCAGCTTTTTGCGCCGTCCGGATGGTATTGGCTACCAGGTAAAGCACGGCCGGATGCATCGGGTTGTAGAGATGGGCCACGCTGTCGTCGGCACGGTCAATGGCCAGGGTGTACTGGATCAGGTCGTTGGTGCCAATGGAAAGGAAATCCAGCTTCCCGATGAAGACGGGCAAGGCGAGCGCGGCAGCCGGGACTTCGATCATCCCCCCCACCGGCATGTCTTCCTTGAAAGGGATGCCTTCCACTCGCAGTTCTGCCTTGGCCTGTTCGAGCAAAGCCAGCGCCTGGGTCAGTTCAGTGCCCGTGGACAGCATGGGCAGAAGCAAATGTACGTTGCCGAAGCGGGATGCGCGCAGTATCGCGCGCAATTGCGTGAGGAAAATCCGCGGTTCTGACAGGCAGTAACGAATGGCCCGCAATCCCAGCGCCGGGTTCAGGGTGTGCGTTTTCGGGGCCTGTTCGATCGGCTTGTCGGCGCCGATGTCCAGCGTCCGGATCGTGACCACCTGGCCTCGCAATTGTTCGGCAACCCTTCGATACGCATTGAATTGTTCTTCTTCGCCGGGCAGATCACTGCGGTTCATGAAAAGAAACTCGCTGCGATACAGGCCGATGCCGGTGGCGCCGCTTTTCTTGACGCCATCCACATCTTCGGGCAGCTCGATGTTGGCCAGCAGGGAGATGTCGGTTCCGTCCAGGGTGGTGGGGCGGGTGGTGCGCAGCCTCTTGAGCTTCTGGCGCTCGATGTGCCATTGCTCCTGGCGCAGCCGGTATTCGGAAAGAATCAGCGGATCGGGGTTTACGATGATCACCCCGGCCATGCCATCCACGATGATGAGTTCGCCTTCCCTGATCATGGCCCACGCATGGTGCAGGGCGACCACGGACGGAATGCCCAGGCTGCGTGCAACGATGGCCATGTGGGAAGTGGCCCCCCCCATGTCCGTGACAAAGGCCTGGAAGGCGTGCTGCTTGAAGACCATCATGTCGGCCGGGCTCAGGTCGTGCGCCACCAGGATGCTCTCGCCGTCCGCCTTGTGATCCGCCTCGAGCGTCGTGGGTTGTCCACTCAGCGCCTTGAGGACGCGTTCCACCACCTGCACCACGTCTTCTTTTCGTTCACGCAGGTAGCTGTCCTCGATCGCCTCAAATTGGGAGATGAGCGAATCCATTTGCTGCTTGAGCGCCCATTCTGCGTTGCAGCCTTGCTGGAGAATGAGCCGGCGCGGGATGCCTGACAGCGTTTCGTCGTTCAGGATCATCAGATGCAGCTGCAGGAAGGCGGCAAATTCCGGCGGAGCCCCTGCAGGAATATGCTTTTCCAGCTCCCGCAATTCGTTCCGCACCGTGCTGATGGCCCGGTCGAAGCGTTGCACTTCGGCGTCCAGGCGTTCCGCGGGAACCGCGTAATGCGTCACCTCGAGCGAGGTTTGCAGGAACAGATGGGCCCGCCCGATGGCGATTCCCTGAGCAACTGCGATGCCATGCATCGAAAAGCTCATGCCTACTCCGGTTCGTCGAAACGGTTGTTGATGAGGGTGGTCAGGGCGTCCAGCGCGGCTTCGGCTTCAGGGCCTTCGGCTTCGAGAGTCACGGTGGTGCCGCGTGTTGCAGCGAGCATCATGACACCCATGATGCTTTTAGCATTGACCCGGCGTCCATTGCGCGACACCGTGACGTCGCACGGGAAGGCGGAAGCCGTTTGGGTCAGTTTTGCGGAAGCCCGGGCATGAAGTCCCAGTTTGTTGATGATTTCGACTTGTCGCACAGGCATGGATCAGGATTCTGAGAGGTATGGGTTTTCTTTTTCCGTGGCATGGGCTGGCTGGCCCGGTCCGATGCGGCCGGACGGGACACGAAACGCAAAAGTGCTGCCCTTTCCAGGTTCGCTTGCAATTTCCAGCTTGGAATCATGGTGCATTGCGACCTGTTTGACAATGGCAAGACCCAGCCCGGTGCCCCCCGTCTCGCGCGAGCGGGCGCGATCCACCCGGTAAAAGCGTTCGGTCAGGCGAGGCAAGTGTTCAGTCGCGATGCCGATTCCCGAGTCCTGTACCGAGAAGACCCCGTCCCCCCGCTCGCGGCGCCATTGCAGGATGATCTTGCCACCCGGCGGCGTGTAGCGCACGGCATTGGTGACCAGGTTGCTGAAAGCGCTCAGAAGTTCCGATTCGGAGCCCAGGATGCTGTCGCTGCTGTCGCATTGGCACTCGATGTCATGTTGGCCTTCGCTGAGGTGGCGGGCCATCTGAAACAGCTGTTGCAGCAGAGGGGCAACGGGTACGGGTAAATCCGGAGCCGGGGCGTGCTGGCTTTCCAGGCGCGACAGGGACAGCAACTCCTCCACGAGGTTTTGCATGCGCTGGGTCTGTGAGCGCATGGTGGAAAGCACGCGCCGTTGCGTTGGCGCATCGAGGGAATCGCCGTCGAGCAGGGTTTCGATGTAGCCGCCAACGACCGTTAACGGCGTGCGCAATTCATGGGACACGTTGGCGACAAAATCGCGGCGGACTTGCTCGTCCCGCTCCATCTGGGTGATGTCATGCGTGACCAGCATCCGCTCGTCCTCGCCTAGCGGCACGATTTCAAGGGAAAGGGACAGGTCGGTGCCGCGGACACGGCGCCGCAGGATAAAGGAGGACGGGGAAGGCTGGGACTGAAGGTAGTCCGCAAAGTCCGCATGGCGGATCAGGTAGGTCAGGCTTTGGCCCCGGTCCTGCTTGAGGGCAATGCCAAAATGACGTTCAGCGCTGGGATTGCACCAGAGAATGCGGTCTGACCGGTCGATCACGATGACGCCATTCGGAAGGGCGGCCCCGGCATGCTGGAATCGTTCCAGCGCATCGCGCAGCTTTTGCTGAGTTTGTTCGGCGTGCTTTTCCAGCCCGTGGAGCCTGCCGAAAACCTGGCTCCAGATGCCGCCCGGCTGATAGCCGGCGCTGGCCTGATGCCGGGTCAGCCAACGGTTGAGCGCCAGCAGTTGCCAGGAATCCCGAGCCGCCGCCGCAGCCATGAAAAGCGCCAGCGATGCGATGCCCCATATCCAGCCAAAAGCCAGGGAGATCAGCGTACTGAAAATCAGGGTGGCCAGCAGGGCCCCCAGGACATATTTAAGGAACTGTTTCATGGTCTCAGGAGATTTCTACCCCTGAGAGTACCAGAGCCGGGAGGGTTCAGGGGAGTGCGGTGAGACGATAACCCGAGCCACGAACGGTTTGCAGGATTTCGTCGGAGCCACTGGGCTCAAGGGCAGCCCGCAGGCGGCGGATGTGCACATCCACGGTGCGTTCTTCGATGAAGACATGGTCGCCCCAGACATGGTCCAGAATCTGGGTGCGGGAATAAACGCGCTCGGGGTGGGTCATGAAAAAATGCAGCAGCTTGAACTCGGTTGGTCCCAGGCCGATTTCCTCACCCTGGATACTGACCCGGTGCGTGCCGGGATCCAGCAGCAGATCCTTGAACCGGACCGGGTCTTCCGTCATCTGGGGGGCGCGGCGCCGCAGAACGGCCTTGATGCGCGCATTGAGTTCGCGGATGGAAAAGGGTTTGGTGATGTAGTCATCCGCGCCGGATTCCAGCCCCATCAGCTTGTCTGCTTCCTCCGCGCGAGCGGTCAGCATGATGATGGGTATGTTTTGGGTCCGTTCGCTGGCCCGCAGGCGCCTGACAAGATCAACGCCGCTCAGCCCGGGCAACATCCAGTCCACCAGCATGAGGTCGGGCAGCGACTCGCGCACCTGGTCCAGGGCTTCTTGCGCGTTGGCTGCCAGCAGAGGTTCGTGCCCTGCCTGGTTCAGGTTCAGGGCGATCATTTCCTGAATGGCCGCCTCGTCTTCGACGACCAGTATGCTGGCTCCCAAATGGACCTCCGGGTGAATGGTGGGGGTTTGATAAGTCGCTTCCATGGGTGCGTCTTATACCCACAAGGTATGACGGGAATGTTACAGCAACCAAACCGGCGTGGCGTGCCGGTCAGCGATTTGATCCCGAAATGACCTTGATTTCGAACAGCCGGCATTCCAACGCCCCGTTGTAGAGGGGCGTTCGACGGGATGTCTTGAGCCGGATGAGTTTGGGGAGTTGCATGTCTGCGGTGAAGAAATAAGCTGTCCAACCGGCATAGCGTTGTTTCAGGGTATCGCCCAGGCGGGGGTAGAGTTCGGCCAGAGCGGCTTGTTCCCCCATGCGCACGCCGTAGGGGGGGTTGGTGACAATCAGCCCGGAGGGGGCTGGCGGCGTGGATTCCAGGACATTGACCTGCTTGAGCTGCACACTGTCCGCCAGTCCGGCTGCTTCGAGGTTGGCCCGGGCGGCATCCAGGGCGTCCCCCTTCAGGTCATAACCCCAGATGGGAAGAAGGCCCGGAGGTTGAGCGCGGGCTGCCGCTTCAGCACGAATCCCGGGCCATGAAGACAGATCCCATCCGGAAAGGGATTCAAAGCCGAATGTCCGGCCCAGTCCGGGAGCGCGATCCAGGCTTTGCTCGGCCGCTTCCAGCAAAAAGGTTCCGGCACCACAAAAAGGGTCCAGCAAAGGCAGGCCGGGCTGCCATCCCGCCAGTTTCAGAATGCCTGCGGCCAGGTTTTTTTTGAGCGGGGCTTGGCCGGATTCAATCCGGGCGCCGCGCTTGAACAGCGCGTCGCCCGAGGTGTCCAGGTAGAGGAAATAGGTGTCTTCCGTAAGGAATGCGTGAACCCGGATGGCGGGATCCCGCGTGTCCACGGACGGGCGCTGTCCAGTTATTTCCCGGAAATGATCACAGAGGGCGTCTTTTATCCGCAGGGTGACGAAATCTAGGCTTTGCAGGGGGCAACGACTGGCCCGGGTTTCCACGCGCAGCGTCTGTTCCACTCGCATCCAGCGCGACCAGGGCAGCTTGCGGGCTGCGTCATAGAGGTTCTGTTCAGTACGATAAGTTCCGGTGCCCACCTGCCACAGCACCCGACTGGCCACGCGGCTTTCCAGATTGGCTCGCATGGCCAGTGCAAAGTCACCCTGAAAGGCGACACCGGCATCGGCCGGCTGCACTCCATCGGCTCCCAGTCCGGCCAGTTCGTGGCCCAGAACGGTTTCCAGGCCACGGGGGCAGGAAGCAAAAAAATATTCGGTCATGGTTTCAGAAGGGCTTTGCGACAGCCAGAATGACGATGGGGATCAGTGCCAGCACCGGGGCTTCATTGAACCAGCGATACCAGACATGGCTGTGCCGGTTCCGGTCGTGTTTGAATTCCAGCAGGAGACGCCCGCACCAGACGTGGTAGCCGACGAGCAGCAGGACGATGGCCATTTTCGCGTCCAGCCAGCCCCCGCGGTCCCCCAGGCCAAAAGCCATGAAAAGCCCCGAGGCGATGGTCAGGAGTCCGCCAGGTGTCATGATGCCCCAGTAGAGCTTGCGTTCCATGACCTTGAAACGTTCTCTTCCCACCGCATCCGTGTCAGGACAGAGGGCATGGTAGACGAAAAGACGCGGCAAATAGAACAGCCCCGCAAACCACGTCACCATGAAAATCACATGAAATGCTTTGATGTAGAGGATCATGAAGTGCCTTCAGGTCTGGTGGCCGCAGGCCATGCTGACCCATTCGCGAATGATGTGCAGCCTGCGGTGGAAAAAGTGATCGGAACCTGGGACCACGACGATGGGCAGGTCCTGAGGCCTGGCCCAGTCCAGCACATGGGAGAGCGGAATGGTCTCGTCCCGTTCTCCGTGGATGACCAGCGTATCCCGGGGAGGGACCGGTCCCATGGGGCAGGTGCCAACAGCCGGGCCCACCAGCACCAGCTTGCGGCAGGGCAACTGCCGGGCCACTTCGCTTTGCACAAAGGCCCCAAAGGAAAACCCGGCCAGATAAAGCGGGGCTTCGGGGTAGTAGGCGCGCACGTATTCATGCACCGCTAGCCAATCCTCAGTTTCCCCACGCCCGCCGTCGTGCGTGCCTTCGCTGTTTCCCACGCCGCGGAAGTTCATGCGCACGGCGACATGTCCCAGCTGCACGAACGTGTTGGCCAGGGTTTGCACCACCTTGTTGTCCATTGTTCCGCCGTACAGCGGATGAGGGTGAGCCACCAGCGCCAGCCCGCGGACCTCTCCGTTGGGGAGCGCAATCACGGTTTCCAGTTTGCCGGCGGGGCCGTCGATCAGGAGGGCATTGTGCTGGGGGTGCATGGTTGCGGGAAAGAGGCCCCTGGAAAAACTTTCATTCTATTCGGAATTGGGCCAGGGCAGGGGGCGCAATTCGCTCCGGAAGCGCTGCGCCCGTTCCACGTAGCTGTCCGCATTGAGTTTGAGGGAGGCGATTTCGTCCGGAGTGAGGGTGCGCAGGATCCGCCCCGGACTGCCCACCACCAGCGAACCGTCCGGGATGACCTTGTTTTCCGTGATGAGGGTGTTGGCGCCGATCAGGCAATTTTTTCCGATGACGGCGCGGTTGAGAATCACGGCTTTAATGCCGATCAGGCTGCCATCGCCCACAGCACACCCATGCAGCATGGCCATATGGCCCACGCTGACATCGTTTCCGATGTTCAGCGGGATGCCGGGGTCGGAATGCAGCACGGCGCCATCCTGAATGTTGCAGCGTTCGCCGATGGCAATCAGGTCATTGTCTCCCCTCAGCACGGCATTGCACCAGACGCTGGTTTGGGCTCCCAGCCGCACTTGCCCAACGACCATGGCACTGGGGTCCACATAACAGCTGGGGTCTATCGCCGGAGCTTGTCCGGCCAGTTCGTAAATCATCGTTCCCCTGAAAACTTTGCTAAAAACGCGTATTGTGCCAAACTTTGTCAGTTTCCGATTCAAGTCGAATGTTGGAAACAGGAATCTTAAGGGAAGCTTAAGGCCTTTTAGGCCTCAAGTGCTGCTTGTACGCTGCTTTTTTGCAGCATGCTAGAATCCGCGGCACGCAGGCTTCGGCAAAGTTCCGAATACTCGAACCTAAAAGACGAGGAGATGACCATGCATTTCGCAATTCCCAAATGGGCTGCCCCTGTACTGGGCGTTTCGCTGGTTGCTGTGGCACTGGGTGCCATGGCTGCAGAACCGATCAAAATCGGTGTTTCAGGCCCCTTTACGGGCGGTTCTTCTCCGATGGGTCTGTCGATGCGCGATGGGGTGCGCCTGGCGACCGAAGAAATCAACAAGGCCGGTGGCGTGCTGGGCCGCAAGATCCAGCTGATCGAGCGTGATGACGAAGCCAAGAACGAACGTGGCGTACAGGTGACGCAGGAACTCATCAGTCGCGAAAAAGTGGTGGCCGACGTGGGCTTCATCAATACCGGCGTCGCACTGGCTTCCCAACGTTTCTATGAGGAAGCCAAAATTCCGGTCATCAACAACGTGGCGACCGGCTCCCTGATTACCAAACAGTTCCTCCCTCCCGAATACAAGGACAACTACGTTTTCCGCACCTCGGCCAATGACGGCATCCAGTCCCACATGATCGTGGAAGAGGCGATAATCAAGCGCAAGTTCACCAAAGTGGCGATTCTTGCCGACTCCACCAACTATGGTCAGCTGGGTCGCGAAGATCTGGAAAAAGCCCTGGCAGCCAGGGGCATCAAGCCGGTTGCCGTTGAAAAATTCAACATCAAGGACACCGACATGACGGCCCAACTGCTGCGGGCCAAGGAAGCGGGTGCCCAGGCCATCTTGACCTACGGCATCGGGCCTGAACTGGCGCAAATCGCCAACGGCATGGCCAAACTGGGCTGGAAAGTGCCGATGATCGGCAGCTGGACGCTCTCCATGGCCAACTTCATCGACAATGCCGGCGCCAACAGCAATGGCGCCCGCATGCCGCAAACGTTCATCCAGGAACCGAACACGCCGAAACGGAAAGCCTTCATCGATGCTTATGTGAAAGCCTACCATCCGGCCAACGGGCGCATCCCTTCGCCGGTTTCCGCGGCACAGGGATATGACTCCATGTATCTGCTGGCCGCTGCCATCAAACAGGCCGGAACCACCGACGGCCCTGCGATCCGGGCGGCACTGGAAGACCTGAAACAGCCCGTGGAAGGTGTTGTGACCAACTACAACAAGCCGTATTCGCATGACAACCATGAAGCCATTACCGCCAACATTCCGGTGATGGGGGAAGTGAAGGACGGGCATGTGGTTTATGCCTATGAGGAAGATCGCAAGAATCCGTTTCACACCCGGTAAGTGACCCGGCGTCCCGCCCCAAGGCGGGACGCTTTCTTTGAAGGCCTCTTGAATAATCGTCCAATTTTCGACTGGGATTCTCCATGGATATCCTGATGCAGCTGCTGATGAGCGGCATTGCACTCGGCATGATTTATGCCGTCATCGCTTTCGGCTACCAATCCACCTTCGCCACATCAGGCACCCTGAATTTCGGACAGGGGGAAGCGCTCATGCTGGGCGCCATGGTCGGCCTGTCCTTCAACGGTGACGTGCTGGGTGGGCCTTACACGAACTACTGGCTCATGATTCCCCTGGTTTTGCTTTTCGGTGCATTGCAGGGGATGGTGGTGGAATTCGTCGGCGTGCGTCCGGCCATCAAGTCCAAGTCGGAATTTGGCTGGATCATGTCCACCATCGCCCTGGGCATCATTTTCCGGAACGTGGCTGAAAACATCTGGGGACGGGATGACATGCCTTTCCCGTCGCCCCTTCCAACGGCCCCGATCCATATCTTTGGCGCCAACGTATTGCCGATGGAACTGATGGTGGTGGTGGGCGCCCTGCTCATGATGTTGCTGGTGGAACTGTTCAACCGCCGTTCCATTTACGGAAAGGCGGTGGTTGCCACGTCCAGCGACCGCGACGCGGCTGGGCTGATGGGAATCAACACGGGCCTGGTGATCACGTTTTCCTATGCGCTATCTTCCATGTCGGCGGCCTTTGCCGGCGTACTGATTGCACCCATCACGCTGACGGGTGCTTCCATGGGAGCCGTGCTCGGACTCAAGGCATTTGCGGTGGCCATTATCGGTGGCCTGACTTCCGGCCTGGGCGTGATCGTGGGCGGCATCTTGCTGGGTATCGCCGAAACCACGACGGGTTTCTACCTTTCCACCGGGTACAAGGATGTGCCCGGCCTGGTCCTGCTCCTGCTGGTCCTGGCCATCAAGCCCAGCGGGCTGTTTGGCAAGACCACCATCAAGAAGGTGTGATTGATGAAAGCTGTTCGAATTTTGGGTTTGCTGGCCATTTTTGCCCTGCTGGCCGTATTGCCCCAGTGGATTGACAACGAATACTACGTGCATCAGGTGGTGCTGATTGCCATCTATGCGGTGCTGCTGTTTGGGCTGGATATCGTCGTCGGCTATACCGGGGAAGTGTCCCTGGCCCATGCCGGGCTATTCGGCATTGGCGCCTATGCGGCGGGCATTCTCAACTGGAAGCTCGGCTGGCCCTTCTACCTGGCCATTCCTTCCAGTATTTTCGTCACCGCCGCATTCGGTCTGCTGCTGGCGCTGCCTGCCCTGCGGGTCACGGGCCCTTACCTAGCCATGGTGACGCTGGCATTTGGCACCATTGCCCAGATCCTGATCAACGAGATGGACTTCCTCACCAACGGGCCGCTGGGCATCACCATCAAGAAGCCCGAGCTGTTTGGCTTCATTCTGGAAGAACAGCATTATTACTACGTGGTCATCGCGATCTTCCTGTTGGCGATGCTGCTCATCAACCGGATTCTCAAATCCCATTTGGGCCGCGCATTCGAAGCCTTGCGTGGGAGCCCGGTAGCCTCGGACTGCATGGGGGTCAGCGTTTATTTCTACAAGGTGTTTGCATTTGTCATCAGCGCAGGACTTGCAGGGCTGGCCGGGGGCATGTTCACATTCAACGAGCTCTACATTGCGCCCAACACATTCAACTTCGAGTTGACTGTGCTGTTCCTGCTGGCGCTCATCATGGGAGGGCGCAAGACACGGCTCGGGCCGGTGCTGGGTGCCGCCATTGTGGTGTTGCTCCCCAACGTGCTGAATGACATCGAGTTGTTCCGGGTTTTGGCCCACATCATCGCCATCGGCGTGGTACTTTTCGTCGTGCGTCATTTCATTTCCCGAAATCGCTCGCTCAAGCCACTGGCCATCCCCGTGGTGGGTGCAATTGCGCTGGAGTGGAGCGCACACAAGCTGCAGGAAATGACCGACTGGCGCATCACCATTTTTGGTTTCCTGATCCTGTTCGTGGTGTACTACCTGCAGGAAGGCATCATCGGATGGGCCCGCAACGTGATCGGGCATTATCGGCCGCAATGGGTGACGCGCGCGCTGGCGGTCGACAAGAACGGGGAAGGGCAGGTGTGGGCCGCACCGGACCATGCCGTGAAAAAAGCCGGACCTTTGCTCGAAGCCCGGCAGATCCTGATGCAGTTTGGTGGCCTCAAGGCGCTCAACCAGGTCGATCTGTCCGTGGCACGCGGTTCAATTCATGGATTGATCGGGCCCAACGGCTCAGGCAAATCCACCATGATGAACGTGCTGACGGGAATTTATACGCCAACCCAGGGGAGTGTCGTTTTCAACGGCAGCACGATTTCCGGCGACACGCCTTCGGCCATCGCATTGCAGGGGATGGCAAGGACTTTCCAGAATCTGCAGCTGTTCGGCGAAATGACGGCGCTGGAAAACGTGCTGGTGGGGTTGCATCACACCTACAAGTCCAACCTGATCGACGTCATGCTCGGCACGCCCCGTTACAGACGCGAAGAGGCGGCTGCCCGGACCCGCGCAGCCAGCATCCTGCGTTTCGTCGGGCTGGAAGCCTTCATGAACGAAGAGGCACGCAACCTGCCCTATGGTCGCCAGCGCCTGCTGGAAATCGGGCGCGCCCTGGGGCTTAACCCCGCGCTGCTTTTGCTGGACGAGCCCGCTGCAGGACTGACGTCTCCTGAAATCAAGGATCTGATCGAAATCATCCGCAAGATCCGGGAACATGGCATTACCGTGATCCTGATCGAACACCACATGGATGTGGTGATGGGCATTTCCGACGTGGTATCGGTGCTGGACTTCGGCCAGAAGATTGCGGAAGGACAGCCTGCGGCAGTGCAATCCGATCCTAAAGTTATTGAAGCTTACCTGGGCGGCCAGGCTTCTGCCTGACCGAGGAGAGAACCATGTTGGAAATTCACGATCTCAAGGCAGCCTACGGTCAAGTCCAGGTACTGCATGGCATTTCACTGAATGTGCCGCAAGGCCAAGTGGTGACCCTGATTGGTTCCAACGGTGCGGGTAAAACCACCACCATGCGGGCGGTGAGCGGAATGCTCAAACCCTCGGGCGGGCGCATCGAATTGGGCGGAAAAAACATCACCGGACTGCCGGCCCACCGCATTGCAAAAATCGGGCTGGCTCACAGCCCCGAGGGGCGCAGGGTATTTCCCACGCAATCGGTACGAGACAACCTGCTGCTGGGGGCCTTCACGCGGCTGACGTTGGGCGGACAGCGGCCCCGGGGCGACATCCAGGGCGACCTTGAAAAGGCCCTTGACCTGTTTCCGCGGTTGAGGGAGCGGCAGCACCAGCTGGCAGGCACCCTCTCCGGAGGCGAGCAGCAAATGCTGGCCATGGCGCGAGCTCTGATGCTCAAACCCGAAGTGTTGCTGCTTGACGAACCTTCCATGGGGCTGGCCCCGATCCTGGTGGAAGAAGTATTCCATATCATCGGACGGCTGAAAGCCCAGGGCATCACCATGCTGCTGGTCGAGCAGTTTGCCGCCGCAGCGCTGGCGGTGGCGGACTATGGTTACGTGCTGGAAAACGGCCGTATCGCCGTCCACGGACCGGCTGCCCAGTTGCGCAACGATCCCAAGGTGCAGGCTGCCTATCTGGGTGGAGCCGCAGGCCACTGAGCGTCCGCTAGTAGCCTCCCTGGAGAAAAAGAAAGGCCACTGCCAGGGCCATGCCCACCAGCAGGCCCAGCAATACCAGCACGCCGGTTAGCCAGCGCTGCAAGCTATGTTGCTGGGCGCGCAGGGCCTGGACCTCCTGGCGTAAGCTGCCGTTTTCTGTGTGCTCCAGAAGCACCCGGTGGACGAGCCGCGGCAGTTCCGGCGCCAGCGTAACCCACTGTCCGCCTTCCTGGCGGACTGCCCGCACCAGACCCCGCCATCCCACTTGTTCGCTCATCCAGCGCTCAAGGAAAGGTTTGGCGGTTTTCCACAGGTCGAGATCGGGGTCCAGGTCACGCCCCAGCCCTTCAACATTGAGCAGGGTTTTTTGCAGCATGACCAGTTGCGGCTGGATTTCCATATTGAAACGGCGCGACACCTGGAACAACCGCAGCAGTACTTTGCCGAAAGAAATTTCACGCAGGGGTTTGTCGAAAATCGGTTCGCACACGGAGCGGATGGCCGACTCGAACTCGTCGGAGCGCGTATCCGAAGGGACCCACCCGGCCTCGATATGGGCCGTGGCCACCCGGTGGTAGTCGCGACGGAAGAAGGCCAGAAAATTCTGGGCCAGGTAATTCTTGTCCCGCGCATTGAGGGTGCCGATGATGCCGAAATCGAGTCCCACATAGCGGCCGTCATCGGCCACCTGGATGTTGCCGGGATGCATATCGGCATGGAAAAATCCGTCACGGAATACCTGAGTGAAGAAAATTTCCACGCCATCGCGAGCCAGTTTCGGAATATCCACGCCTTTGCTCCGGAGAACATCCACCTGGCTGATGGGCGTTCCTTTCATGCGTTCCATCACCATGACCCGGGTGTCGCAGTAATCCCAGAACACTTCAGGGATGATGAGCAGGCGGCGGTCTGAAAAATTGCGTCTCAACTGGCTGGCGTTGGACGCCTCCACCATGAGGTCCAGCTCTTCGTGCAGGTGCTTTTCGAACTCGGCCACCACTTCCACGGGGCGCAGCCGTCGCATTTCCGAAAACAGGCGTTCAAGCAGACGGGCCAGGGTATAGAGCAGGGCCACGTCGCGCGCGATGGCACGATCAACATTCGGGCGAAGGATTTTGACGGCCGCTTCCTGGCCATTCTGCAGCACTGCAAAGTGGACCTGAGCCACGGAGGCGCTGGCCACCGGCGTCATGTCGAAGGAGGCAAACACCTGGGTCAGCGGCTTTCCGTAGATGTGCTCCAGCATGGCCTTGGCCTGCTCGCCCGGGAAGGGGGGGACCTGATCCTGCAGGCGGGCCAGTTCGTCCGCGATATCCAGCGGGATGAGATCGCGGCGTGTGGACAGCGCCTGGCCAAATTTGACGAAAATGGGACCGAGCGTTTCCAGGGCGCGGCGCAACCGGACAGCCCTTGGGGCATCGAAGCGCCGCCAAAAAAGCAGACCGCGGGTGAACGAGCGGGCGGTTGTGGTGCTCGGGTGGGCAAAGATGAACTCATCCAGCCCGTACGTGACAAACACCGACAGGATTTTGAAAAGCCGTAGAACGCGCATCAGGTCCGCCCCGTCATGCGCTGTTCAAAACGGGAGACGGCCTGGTCGAGCTCGGCCACATCCCGCGAAAATCGCTGCAACGCTGCGCGTGTTGCAACAAACCGACCTTCTTCAGCGATGTACTCCGTCAAGGAGTCAGACAGGCGCCGGGCGCTGTCTTTCGCCCACCCTCGGGCATTGCGTGCCGACCGGGCGATGCGATGGGCCAGCAAGTCGCCAACCACTCGGCTCAGCAATTCCTCGAGATCGGGTCTGAAATTCCGCGCAAGAAAACCCACTTCGTGCGCAAGCCCGCTGTTGCCTTCCAGATGCAGTTCGCGCAAGGCGGCGCTCTCATCGGTCAAAAACAGCGGCAGGGCCGAAAAAGGCATGCGAATGGTGAGTTGAGGCTGATCGGGAATGGATTCGCCCAGTTCAGGATAACCTTGTGCGCCAATTTTGAACGGAATGCGCGACCCGCCGAGATCCAGCACGACGGTGCTTCCCGAGAACGGTTGCAGGCGCTGGGCAGCCCAGGGGGCAGTATCGAAAAGGGCGCTCAATCCCCGGGACAGGCGCTGGCGCAGAAAATCCTTCACCATTTGTAACCCCGATGCAGCGCAACCACCCCGGCCGACAGATTGAACCAGTCCACCTCATCAAAGCCCGCCCGGGACATCATGGACTTGAGTTCCTGTTGGCCTGGATGCATGCGAATGGACTCCGCCAGGTATTGATAACTCGCTTCGTCGTCCGCAATCCAGCGGCCGATTTTTGGAATGACCTTGAAGGAGTAGGCATCATACAAAGGTTGCAGGGGTGCCCAGACTTTGGAAAATTCGAGCACCAATGCACGTCCTCCCGGCTTGAGCACGCGATGCATTTCGGCCAGCGCAGCGTCCTTGTGCGTCATATTGCGCAGTCCAAAAGCCACGCTGACACAATCAAAATGATTGTCGGGGAAAGGGAGACGCTCGGCGTCGCACTGCACCGTGGGCAGCACATGGCCGGCATCCAGCAGACGGTCCCGGCCGCGGGAAAGCATCTGGAAGTTGATGTCGGTCATGATGACCACTCCGCCAGGGCCCACTCTCCGTGCAAAGCCGCGTGCCAGATCGCCGCTGCCTGAAGCTAGGTCGAGCACGCGGTTTCCGGGGCGGACAGCGGCCACATTCAGGGTGAAATGTTTCCAGGCCCGATGCATGCCTGCCGACATCAGGTCATTCATCAAATCGTAGCGCGAGGCGACGGAATCGAATACTTCGGCCACCTTGTGGGCTTTTTCAGACTCCTCGACTTCCGTGAAACCAAAATGCGTCTTGCTCATGGGATCAGTGGGTATCCCGGCTCGCGCCTGCCACTTCCAGGTGGTTGAGGTAGCTGGCCCAGTACTCTTCCTGGTTTTCTCCCAGATCCTTCAGATAGTCCCAGGAATAAATTCCCGTGTCGTGGCCGTCCGAAAAACGGATCTGGATGGCATAGTTTCCAACAGGGATGATCTCAGTGATGCCAACCAGGCGTTTTCCGGTCTGGAGGGTTTCCTGGCCGGGGCCATGCCCGCGCACTTCGGCGGAAGGCGAATAGACGCGCAGGTATTCGATCGGGAACTGGTAGTGGTGGCCGTCGCTGAAAGCCACATCCAGCCGGCGCGAGGCTTGATGCAGCGTGATTTCGGTAGGCCAGGGGGTTTCTGGGGTAAGTCCGGCCATGAAGCACCTAAAAAATGGGTTTGAGTCCGGTATGATAAACCATTTGGCCTGAATTCATGACCATTGCCCAAAATCTGGACCGGATACGAGATCAGGTGGCCCAGCTGGCACAGGGCCGCCCGGTTCAGATCGTGGCGGTCAGCAAGGGGCAGCCCCCTGAAAAAATACGGGAGGCCTGTCAGGCGGGGCAAACAGCTTTTGGCGAAAGCTATGTTCAGGAGGCTTTGCACAAGCAGGCGCTCCTGAGTGAGCTGGCGCTGGAGTGGCATTTCATCGGGCCGCTTCAGAGCAACAAGACCACTCCGGTCGCGTTGCATTTTGACTGGGTGCATGGCATCGACCGGATAAAGATCGCCGAGCGCCTCTCGAATGCCCGTATCGAGGCTGGGTTGCCCCCGCTTAACGCCTGCCTTCAGGTAAATTTGAGCGAGGAACCCAGCAAGTCTGGGGTCCCGCCGGCCGAGGTGGCGCGTCTTGCGCAGGCAGTCGGGGAGCTTCGGGGCATCCGGTTGCGGGGGCTCATGACCCTGCCCGAACCCACGCCGGATCCCGACCTGAAACGCCGGAGGTTTTCCGAGTTGCGGATGCTCAAGGAAGCGCTACAAGCGCTTGGACTCCCGCTTGATACATTGTCGATGGGCATGTCGGAAGACTTTGCCTCGGCAGTCATGGAAGGCTCTACAATAGTGCGGATCGGAACGGCCCTGTTTGGAGAGAGGCTACGAAAACCATGAGCATCGTGTTTGTTGGCGGCGGCAACATGGCCTCGGCGTTGATTGGCGGGTTGATTGCCCACGGGCAGCCTGCCGAAGACGTCCGGGTGGTGGAAATACATCCCGAAGCGGCGGAACGGCTGCGCAAGGACTGGGGCATTCAAACGTACGACCGATTGTCCCCGGTCGTCGAGCAGGCCGGCACGCTGGTTCTCGCAGTCAAACCGCAGCAGCTGCATGAGGTCGCGGCAGCGCTGCCCCCTCTTTCGCCCGATGTGCGGGTGATCAGCGTGGCTGCAGGAATCCGGACTGATTCCCTGTCCCGCTGGCTGCATGGGCATGCCAATATCGTGCGCGCCATGCCCAATACGCCAGCTCTGGTTCGCCAGGGGGTTGCGGGGCTGTATGCCATGTCCGGCGTGTCGGAGGAAGACCGGCTGCACGCCCAGTCCCTGTTGCGTGCGGTGGGGTCCGTGGTTTGGGTGGAAAAGGAAAGCGATCTCGATGCCCTGACTGCGGTTTCCGGCAGCGGGCCGGCTTACGTTTTCTATTTCATGGAAGTCATGCTCAAAGCGGCCTTGTCGCTGGGGTTGAACGAAAAAGCTGCGCGCCTTCTGGTCCAGGAGACGGTGCTGGGCGCAGCCCAGTTGGCGAAAGCGAGCCCGGACGGTCCCGAAACGCTACGGCGCAAGGTGACATCTCCTGGGGGCACCACGGAAGCAGCCATTGCCGTATTCGAACGCAGTGGGCTGGAATCGATTGTCATCGAAGCGCTGCAAGCTGCTTCCAGACGTTCTTGCGAGCTAGGCGACAGCCTGGATCGCGAGTGAAGCAAGGAGAAAACCGTTGACTGGCACCCTGGAATCACTGCTTGAAATTCTGTTCGGATTGTTTTCATTTGCGGCACTGCTGCGCTTTTTATTGCAGCTGGTCGACGCGCCTTACCGCAATCCCGTGAGCGATTTTGCAATTTCCCTGAGCGATTTTGCCGTGCGGCGGTTGCAACGGGTGATGCCAGGACGGCTGGGCATTGCCTATGCGGCGTTGCTGTGGGCGTGGGTTCTTGAATGCGTTCTGCTGACCCTTAATCTCACGCTGTTTGGCATGATCAGGTTTTCAGAGTTGATGTACTTCCTGCCCTGGGTATTTGCCATGGGCGCCGTTTCACTTCTTCGGCATGGACTTTATATTCTGATGGGGGCTGTGTTCGTTCTGGCCGTCCTGAGCTGGGTCAACCCCTACAGTCCGGTCATGCCCGCGGCCGATGCATTGACGCGGCCTTTCCTGAATCCATTGCGTCGTTTCATCCCGATGCTGGGATCGGTGGATTTGTCGCCAGTGGTTTTGATGGTGATCTTCCAGTTGACGCTGACCATCATCGTGGGTGGATTGGAGATGCTCGTGCAACGCCTGATGTGAGTCACATCAGGATGACGTCATACTGTTCCTGATTGGAGCCGGCATCTACCTGAAGACTGATGGGTTTTCCGATGAAGTCGCTGACGCCGGCCAAACCTTGCGACTCTTCGTCAAGAAAAAGATCGACCACGCGCTGGTGGGCAATCACCCGATACTCCTTGGCATCGAACTGGCGCGCTGCGCGCACGATTTCACGCAGAATCTCATAACACACGGTTTGCGGCGTCTTGAGTTGCGCGCTCCCCTTACAGCAAGGGCAGGGTTCGCACAGCACATGCGCCAGACTTTCCCGCGTGCGCTTTCGCGTGACTTCGATCAGGCCAAGAGTGGTGAAGCCGTTGACGGTCACCCGGGTGCGGTCACGCGCGAGTGCCTTCCTGAATTCAGCAAGGACGGCTTCGCGGTGTTCCTCGTTGTCCATGTCGATGAAATCGGCAATGATGATGCCGCCCAGATTGCGCAACCGCAATTGTCGTGCGATGGCCTGCGCGGCTTCCAGGTTGGTTTTGAACACGGTATCGTCGAAATTGCGGACGCCCACAAACCCCCCGGTGTTCACATCGATGGTGGTCATGGCTTCGGTCTGGTCGATGATGAGATACCCTCCCGACTTCAGGTCCACGCGTCGCGCCAGTGCTTTTTCGATCTCTTCTTCCACGCCGAACAAATCGAAAAGCGGTCGCGCTCCGCTGTAATGTTCGAGTACGGGCAGCGCCTGGGGGCAGTAGTGGGAGGCGAAGTCCACCAGCTTGTGGAAATTTTCCCGTGAGTCCACCAGCACGCGATCGGTGTCTTCCATCACAAAATCCCGAATGACCCGCTGAGCCAGGCTGAGGTCCTGGTAGAGCAAAGTCGGGAGGCTTGTTCGCTTGCAAGCTTCCAGGATGTCGGACCAAAGCTGCGTGAGGTACTCGAGGTCCTTCACAAGATCGCGGTCTGAAGTGGACTCGGCCACGGTTCGAACGATGAAGCCGCCCTGAACGTTAGCCGGTATCAGCCCCTGGAACCTTTCGCGCAACTGGTTTCGTTCTTCTTCACTTTCGATGCGCTGCGATACCCCGATGTGGCTTTCCTGAGGCAGGTAGACCAGATAGCGGCCGGCAATGCTGATTTGCGTGGAGAGTCGCGCCCCTTTGGTTCCGATAGGGTCCTTGATGACCTGAACCATCAGGGACTGGCCTTCGGACAGGGTCTGTTCAATTGGCCGCGTCGGTTCTTCGGAGTTCCGCGGGGTCCAAATGTCGGCCACATGCAGAAAAGCGGCACGATCCAGTCCCAAATCGATAAAGGCCGATTGCATTCCCGGCAGGACGCGAGCCACCCGGCCCCAGTAGATGTTGCCCACCAATCCGCGCGCGGAGGTGCGCTCCACGTGAATTTCCTGCGGTACGCCCAGTTCCATGATGGCAACGCGGGTTTCCTGGGGTGTGATGTTGACCAGAATCTGGTTGTTCACTGGATTCCTCTTCCAAACAGAGACAGCAGCTGATCCGTTTCAAACAGGGGCAATCCCATGACGCCACTCGGACTGCCGTCAATTCGGGCAATGAAACGCGAAGCAAAGCCCTGGATTCCGTACCCGCCTGCCTTGTCGCGATACTCACCGGTGCTGATGAAGGCCTCGATATCTTTTCGGGACAGCGTTCGGAACCAAACCCGGGTCACGGAGACACGGGTTTCAAACCCGGGTGGATTGATCATGGCTACGGCCGTGACGACTTCATGCACGTTCCCTGAAAGCAGTTCGAGCATGCTTCTCGCCTCACCGGCATCGGCAGGCTTTCCAAGGATCCGGTGACCGACGGCCACGGTGGTATCCGCAGCGAGAACCGGATGGCGCGGCAAATGAGTGTGCTCCAGCCGCTGCCATCCTGCAAGCGCCTTGGCTTTGGCAAGGCGCACGGCATAATCCAGCGGAAGTTCTGCTTCCAGGGGCGTTTCATCTACGGCTTCCTGTTGACCTTCAGGCATCAGCACCGTATAGGCGACCCCGACCCGGTTCAGCAGTTCGCTCCGGCGGGGGCTATTGGAGGCAAGGTAAATCATGGACGACATTACTCCCGATGATACGGATGCCCTTTCAGAATGGCACTTGCGCGGTAGAGCTGTTCTGCGAGCAGGACACGCACCAAGCCATGAGGCAAGGTCATGCGCGACAGTCCGACCTGTTCACGGGCACGCTGTTTGACGCGCGCATGAAGGCCATCCGCACTGCCGATGACGAAGCAGATATCCTCCGCCGTGGCCATGCATTGTTTCAGTGCTTCGGCGAGATCCTTGGTGGACCACAGTGAGCCCCGCTCATCCAGTGCGTAGCACAGGCTGTCTTCAGGAATATTGGCGAGAATGCGATGGGATTCCAATTCGAGGATCTGCTCCGTGGATCGTCCTGAATGCCTGGGCTCGGGTTTGAGTTCGGTCAGAGTCACCGGCATTTCGCGAGGCATGCGTTGCAGATATTCCTGCGAGGCATCGCTGACCCATCGGGGCATGCGATGACCCAAAGCGATGATGCGTATTTTCAACGGGCTTACCCGTTGGCGGCACGGCGAGGCTGTGCCGGAACGCCACCCCAAAGCTCGGACAGGTTGTAGTATTCGCGTGCGGCCGGTTGCATGATGTGCACGACTACGGAACCTGCGTCCACCAGAATCCACTCGCCTCCGGCGAGCCCTTCCGGTCCTTGGACGGGAACCCCAAGGAGCAGGAGGCGATCTTCCACGTTGCGTGCGAGCGCCTTTGTCTGGCGCGTGGAGTCGGCACTGGCGATGACCATGTAGTCACAGAGGGAAGTTAGTTTGCGTACGTCCAGAACTTCAATGTCCCGGGCTTTGATGTCTTCAAGGGCGAGTACAACTTCGTCTTTGACACGAAGGGGGTCCATGCGTCTCCTAACGATAAAGCTGATGAGTTTCAATATAGTCCAGGACGGCAGGCGGTAGCAAATCCGCAGGGGGCTGTCCCGCATGCAGCGCATTCCGGATGTGGGTCGCGGAAATTTCGAGCAATGGCATGTGGCAGGAGGCGATGGCTCCGCCGACTCCCTGCGCCTGCCGGGCAGGAAGGTGGCGACGCTCGAATTCCTCACGCAATGCGAGCGGCATCGCAGCGGGGTTTAGCGGCGAACCGGGCCGGCAAAAAACGGCCAGGTGAACCTGATCGAGCAACTCGGCCCAGCGATGCCAGGTGGGCAGGCGAAGAAAGGCGTCGGCGCCCAGAATGAGCCATAGCGGGCGTTGTGCGCCCCAATCCGCGCGCAGCTCCTGGATGGTGTCGATCGTGTAGGTGGGACCGCTGCGACGGATCTCGCGATCATCCACCGTCAGCCCCGGTGCGTCTCGTGTCCCCCGGCGCACCATTTCGAGCCGGTCGCGTGCAGGCGCTTCAGGGTGACGTTGCCAGGGTGATCCAGCGGGAATGAGGATGACGCAGGAGAGGTTCAGCTGTCGCAGGGCCTCCTGGGCCAAAGCCAGGTGCCCGGCATGCAATGGATCGAAAGTCCCGCCCAGAATGCCTACGGGATCAGTTCCGTTCATCCGCCGCGTATCTCTCCATGCCCAAGAACCACGAACTTCTGGCTGGTCAGGCCTTCCAGGCCCACCGGGCCCCGGGCATGCAACTTGTCCGTGGAGATTCCGATTTCCGCGCCCAGCCCGTATTCGAATCCATCGGCGAAGCGGGTCGAGGTATTGACCATGACGGAACTGGAATCCACTTCCCTGAGAAAGCGGTTTGCATTGTCCCAGTCGTTGGTGATGATGGCGTCGGTATGCTGCGAGCCGTAGCGGGCGATGTGCTCGATCGCCGCATCTAGCGACGGCACAATGCGAATGGCCAGTATAGGGGCCAGATATTCCGCGTACCAGTCTGCCTCTTCGGCGCGTTTCATGGCAGAAACCAGCCGTCGTGCGGCCTCGTCGCCGCGCAGTTCAACCCCTTTTTCCAGGTACACGGCGCACAGTGGAGGCAGCACTTCGGAGGCAATGGCCTCGTGTACCAGCAGGGTTTCCATGGTGTTGCAAGTGCCGTAGCGCTGGGTTTTGGCGTTGTCGGCCACGCGCACGGCCATGGCCCTGTCGGCGCTCGCGTCAATGAAGGTATGACAGACGCCGTCGAGATGCTTGATGACCGGAATGCGGGCTTCGTTCGAAATGCGTTCGATCAGTCCCTTGCCGCCTCGGGGAACGATGACATCCACCAGGCCCTTAAGCGTGATCAGCTCGCCGACCGCAGCGCGATCCGTGATGTCCATGACCTGTACCGCGGCGGTGGGCAGGTTGGCCCCGCGCAGGCCCTCGTGCATGGCCTTGGCAATGATCTGGTTGGAATGCAGGGCTTCCGAGCCGCCGCGCAGAATGCAGGCATTGCCGGACTTGAGGCAAAGGCCGGCAGCATCGGCCGTGACGTTCGGCCGTGCTTCGTAAATGATGGCGATGACACCGAGTGGCACACGCATGCGGCCCACTTCGATGCCGGAAGGTCTGCGCGCCAGCCCCGTGATTTCCCCTACAGGATCCTGCAAGGAGGCAATCTGCTCCAGGCCTGCAGCCATGGATTCAATGCTTTTGTGGGTGAGGGAAAGGCGGTCGATGAATGCGGCATCGAGGCCCTTTTTTCTTGCCTGTTCAACGTCCTGCGCGTTGGCCGTCAGCAGGGCTTCCTGGTCGCGGCGCAAGGCGGAGGCTGCAAGCATCAGAGCCTCATTCTTGGCGGCGGTGCTGGCTCGTGCAACATGCCGGGCAGCTGCCCGTGCGGCCTGGCCCAGGGCGGCAACTTGTGATTGAAGGGTGTGGGAACTCATGGGTGTCAGCAACTCAAAAAGTCAGTATCCGATGTTCGGTGGGGTCATGCAAGCCGGGCTCTGGTGCGGGAACGCTGTCGCTGGAACCACAATCCGAGCTCAAGCAAGGCGTCCCAGGGGTCTCTGGGATCCACGCCCTTGATCATGCGGTCAATGGCGGCAGCCATGACGAGTGCCCGTTCGCAGGAGGGCGGGGACAGGGTCGCGCTGAGCGGCTCCAGCAGTTTCTGGCGCGGCCCCCAGACGCGTGCTTCCCTGAAGGCGGCGGAAAGCGGTCGACGTTCCTGTCGTGCCCGGGCCAGGTGGATCAGGGCACGCAAATCTTCAGTGACGGACCAGAGCACGAGCGGCAGCGGTTCACCTTCTCCCTGCAGCCCCCTGAGTGTACGGACAAAGCGGGGCAAGTCACCTGAAAAAAGGGCCAGCGAAAGATCGGGGGCAGAATACCGCCCGACCTGCAGCACGGCATCTTGGACATCCTGGTCGGGCAAAAGACCGGTCGGAAAAAGCAGGCCCAGTTTCTGGATTTCCTGGTGGGCAGCCAGAAGATTGCCTTCCACTCGGTCGCACAGGAATGCCAGCGCGTCCTGGGAAATTTCCTGCTGCTGGCGCGAAAGCCGATGGGTGATCCAGGATGGCAATTGTTCCCGGCTGACAGTGGCCGCATGGATGAGCGTGCCTTGGCTTTCGAGGGCCTGGAACCATGCGGATTGCTGGATCCGGTAATCCAAAGCCGGTAGGCTCACGAGAATCAGCATGTCGGACCCGGCAAGGGAGGGCAACCCTTCCAGCTGACGGGCTCCTTCGACGCCCGGTTTGCCCGAGGAGAGGCGGAGTTCCACAATTTTTTTCTCGCCAAACAGGGAACCGCTGCGACACGCCTGCACAAGGAGGCTCCAGTCGAAACCCGTTTCCACGACCAGCACGTCCCGGGCCGTAAAGTCTTGGCGCAGTGCCGTACTGCGCAGCATATCCAGCGATTCCAGGGCAAGAAGAGGTTCCTCTCCCAGTACGACGTACAGGGAAGCGAGGCCCTGACGCAAGTGGTGTTCCAGCTTCTCCGACGAGATGCGCACGGCCTTACGGGCTCGCAGCAGCCTTGGGTTTCAGCGCGGACAGGCGTCGCAGCATCTGTTGCACCAGATCATGGCGCATATCCTTGTACAGCAACTGTTCTTCGTACTGTTTGGCAAGGATCTGCACGTCGTTGTAGTTGAACAGGCGGGATATGGTGATGTCAGTCGGAGGCAGCAATTCCTCTCCCGAGCTGTCGGCTGCCCGGAATTTGAGGCGGGACATCAGGGTGAACTGGGACACCGTTCCCTGCGCATTGAGCGTGAGGATCTGCTTGTCCTTGACGAGAGGGGACACGTAAACCACTACGTCGGCCTGGTCAGGACGTGATACCAGCGTGACTCCGGCGTCGCGCGTCAGGGCGGTACGGATTTCACGGTCAAGGTCACGGTCCAGGTTGCCGCTCAGGTAGACCTTCTGGTAGGCCAGGTGGGGAGCGCCGCGCAACTGGAAACCGCAACCGGACAACAGCAAGACGCTGCCGACTATCAGAAACTGCCGCCGGGAACGCATGGCTTCAGAGCACCACATTGATGAGGCGACCCGGGACCACCACGACCTTCTTGACGGTTTGCCCGGCCAGGTGTTTTTCGAGGCTGGGATGCGCCAGCGCCAGGGCTTCCAGGTCTCCCCGCGGCAGATCGGGGCTGGCGGTCAGACTGCCGCGCAGCTTGCCGTTGACCTGCAGCACCAGTTCCACCGTGTTGCGTTGAAGGGCCTGAGGGTCGGGGTCTGGCCAGGGCGCATCGAGAATGCTGTTCCCGTAACCCATTTCCCGCCACAGGGTTTCCGCCAGATGGGGCGTGATGGGTGCGAGCAGGCGCAACAGGATTGAAAGACCTTCCTCGGCAAGACCCGGATCCGCTTCACCCGCCTTTTCCAGGGCATTGAGCAACTTCATCGCGGCGGACGCGACGGTGTTGAACTGATGCTTCGAGAGGTCGTAATTGGCCTGTTTGAGCAGCGCATGGACTTCGTAGCGCGCTTCGGAAGCGGTGATCTGTTGCAGACCTGCCGCTTCGCGGCGCGTCCTGTGCGAGGCGGCGAAGGCCCAAATTCTGCGCAGGAACCGATACGCCCCTTGTACGCCGGCATCCGACCATTCCAGCGACTGGTCTGGCGGGCTGGTGAAGATGATGAAAAAGCGCGCCGTATCCGCACCGTACTGATCGATCAGTGCCTGGGGGTCCACGGTGTTGCCTTTGGATTTCGACATCTTGGCGCCATCCTTCAGCACCATGCCTTGCGTCAGGAGGTGCGTGAAAGGTTCGTCATGGCGGATCAATCCGGCATCCCGCATCAGCTTGTTGAAGAAGCGGGCGTAGAGCAAGTGGAGAATGGCGTGTTCGATTCCGCCCACGTATTGATCCACGGGAAGCCAGTAGTCGGCCCGTTCGTCCAGCATGGCGGTGGAAAGTTCGGGGCAGGCATACCGCGCGAAGTACCAGGAAGACTCCACAAAAGTATCCATGGTATCGGTTTCGCGCCGGGCTGGCCGGCCGCAGGTCGGGCAGGTCGTTTCATAGAAGGACGGGTCTTTCTTGATGGGCGATCCGACGCCTTCAAAAGTCACGCCTTCCGGCAGCACGACCGGCAGATCCTCGTCGGGGACAGGAACCTGTCCGCAGGATTCGCAATGAATGATCGGAATCGGGCAACCCCAGTAACGCTGACGGGAGATGCCCCAATCCCTCAGGCGATATTGCACCTGGGGCCGCCCGCTGTCGAGGGCGTGCAGGACCACGCCCATCTTCTGGCGGGCTTCTTCAGAACTGCGACCGGAAAAATCTTCGGAGTCGAACAGGATGCCGTCTTCCGTGAAAGCTTGTTTCAGCGGCATTTCCAACGGGCCGTCCTGGGGTCGGATGACTGGCTTGATGGGCAGTCCGTACTGGGTGGCAAACTCGAAATCGCGCTCGTCGTGGGCAGGGACCGCCATGACGGCCCCTTCCCCATAGGCCATCAGCACGTAGTTGGCGACCCAGACCGGAAGGGAGGCCCCCGTCAGCGGATGAATCACCGTCAGACCTGTATCCATCCCTTTTTTGTCCTGGGTGGCGAGTTCGGCTTCGGCAACGCCGCCCTGGCGACATTCCTGTATGAACTGCTTCAGGGCGGGATTGGTTTCGGCGGTATTCAGCGCCAGCGGATGCTCTGCCGCAATGGCTACATAAGTTGCTCCATACAGGGTGTCGGCCCTTGTGGTGAAGACGGTCAGCGCCTCCTGGTCATGCGCAAGCGCAAAGCGAACCAGCGTGCCTTCCGAACGTCCGATCCAGTTGCGTTGCATGGTCTTGACCTGTTCGGGCCAGCCCGGCAGGTTGTCCAGTTCCCGCAGCAATTCGTCCGCGTAGGCCGTGATGCGCAGGTAATACATGGGGATTTCCCGCTTCTCCACGACGGCTCCAGAGCGCCAGCCGCGACCTTCGATGACTTGCTCGTTGGCGAGGACGGTCTGGTCCACGGGATCCCAATTGACCGTGCCGGTTTTTTGGTACACCAGGCCCTGCTTGAACAGGCGCGTGAAAAGCCATTGCTCCCAGCGGTAATATTCGGGGCGGCAGGTGGCAATTTCGCGTTCCCAGTCGATGGCGAGCCCGAGCGATTTGAGCTGGCGCTTCATGGCGTCGATGTTCTGGTAAGTCCAGTGTGCGGGAGCCACCTTGTTTTGCAGGGCGGCGTTTTCCGCCGGCAACCCGAAGGCATCCCATCCCATCGGCTGCAGCACGTTATACCCTTTCATGCGGTGGCTGCGTGCCAGTACGTCGCCAATGGTGTAATTGCGCACATGCCCCATGTGCAGTTTTCCGGACGGATAGGGAAACATCGAGAGACAGTAGTACTTGGGACGGGAAGCGTCTTCCCGAGCCCGGTAGGCATGGTGCGTTTCCCATTCGGCCTGCAGTTTCTGCTCGATCACCTGGGGTTGGTATTGGTCTTCCATGGGCGTTATTTTGGAAAAAGCGAAATTATACCTCGGCACCGGAACAAACCCGGTTCCCCTCTCGTATAATCTCATGCTTCCCATTCGAGTAATGTCATGAGTTCAAATCTTCTGGAAGGGCTCAATGCCGAACAGAAAGCAGCAGTGACCCTGCCCAGGCAATCGGCCCTGATCCTGGCCGGTGCAGGCAGCGGCAAGACGCGTGTGCTGACCACGCGCATGGCCTGGCTGATCCAGAACGGCCAGGTCGGACCCCAAGGCCTGCTGGCTGTGACTTTCACAAACAAGGCGGCACGCGAAATGCTCGCGCGCCTGTCCGCCCTGCTGCCGATCAATACCCGCGGCATGTGGGTGGGTACTTTTCATGGCCTGTGCAATCGGCTGTTGCGAGCCCATGCCCGCGAAGCCCAGTTGCCATCGTTATTCCAGATCCTGGACGTGCAGGACCAGTTGTCAGCCGTCAAACGCGTGATCCGTGCGCTTAACTATGACGAAGAGCGCTACGTGCCCAGGCAGGTGCAGCAGTTCATCAACAGCCACAAGGAAGAAGGACGACGCCCTGCGGCCATTGAAGCTTTCGACGCGCACAGCCGTGCCTTGCGTGACCTGTACGTGGCGTATGAAGCCCAATGCCAGAAGGAAGGCGTGGTGGACTTTGCCGAGCTGCTTTTGCGTTCCGTGGAGTTGCTCCAAGGCAACGAGCTGATCCGCGACCATTATCGTGACCGCTTTCCCTTCGTGCTGGTGGACGAGTTTCAGGACACCAACCGCTTGCAGTACCTTTGGCTGCGCCTTTTGGCGGGCCCCAGGACTTCCGTGTTTGCCGTCGGAGACGACGACCAGTCGATCTATGCCTTCCGCGGAGCGGAAGTTGCAAACATGCGCGAATTCGAGCGGGATTACGGTATTACCCAGGTCATCCGTCTTGAACA
The DNA here is from genome assembly GCA_028868905.1 of Betaproteobacteria bacterium. Classification (GTDB taxonomy): domain Bacteria; phylum Pseudomonadota; class Gammaproteobacteria; order Burkholderiales; family Ferrovaceae; genus JAKBAT01. The sequence goes on along the minus strand of JAGWTQ010000007.1, from coordinate 8,405 downwards.
AAATTACCGTTCATTCGGCAATATTCTTGATGCGGCCAATGCGCTCATCCGTCATAACAGTGGACGCATGGGAAAAAATCTCTGGACCGATGCCGGGCCCGGCGAACCCATCCGGATTTACGAGGCGGGCAGCGACGGAGACGAATCGCGGTTTGTGGTGGAGGAGGTCCGGGCCCTTCAGGGCGAAGGCATTCCGTTGTCGCAGATGGCGCTGCTGTATCGCTCCAATGCGCAGTCCCGGGTTCTGGAGCATGCCCTGTTCAGCGCGGGCATCGGATACCGGGTGTATGGGGGCTTGCGATTCTTCGAGCGCATGGAGGTCAAGCATGCTCTGGCCTACCTTCGCCTTGCCGCCAACCCGGACGATGACGGAGCGTTTCTGCGCGTGGTCAACTTTCCGCCGCGCGGCATCGGAGCCCGTTCCATGGAAGTGCTGCAAGGGCAGGCCGATTCGGCCCGCCTCAGCCTGTATCAGGCTGCGCGACAGGCCCCGCTGGGCGGAAAAGCCGGGACTGGGCTGAATGCGTTTTTGCTGTGCGTTGAAACGCTCCGATCGGCTGCCGAGGCGGTGCCCCTGAACGAACTGATGTCCGTTGTGCTGGATGAAAGCGGTCTGCTGCGACATTACCGGCAGGAACGCGACGGCGCGGATCGCGTGGAAAACCTTGAGGAACTGGTGGCCGCTGCAGCGGCTTTCAACCACGAAAGCGATGACAGCGATCTGGCGGCTTTCCTGTCCCATGCCAGCCTGGAGGCGGGCGACCACGAAGCGGCTCCGGGCTCCGATGCGCTCCAGCTGATGACGGTGCATGCCGCCAAAGGACTGGAGTTCCAGGTCGTTTTCGTATGCGGGCTGGAAGAAGGGTTGTTTCCCCATGAGAATGCCCTGTCTGAAGCCGATGGACTGGAGGAAGAACGCCGCCTGATGTACGTCGCCATGACCCGGGCTCGTCAGCGGCTCTATCTGACCCGCGCGGAAAGCAGGATGCTGCATGGCCAGGTGCGCTACGGTCTGAGGTCCCGATTTGTCGACGAGATACCCGAGACGCTGTGCCGCTGGCTTTCTGCGCAGGCTTTCCAGGCATCCCGTATCGATTTTCAGCCATCGGCTTCTCGGCCGGCTGCCGCGCTTGACTCCACAACCGCTTCGGCACGTCCCCCCTTTTTCATGGGTCAATCCGTTACGCATGCCAAATTTGGATCCGGTGTGGTTCTCAAATGCGAAGGCAGCGGCAGCGATGCCCGGGTGCAAGTGAATTTCCGCGATGCCGGCGTGAAGTGGCTGGCTTTGGCATTTGCACGACTGACGCCTGCCGACTTCTGATAAAATACTGCGGTCACCCGGCACCCCCCCGGTCATGGGGCGTCAAGCTGCGAGGAGCGAGCATGAGGAAAACGGCTGTACTGGCATTGTTGGCTGTATTATCCACGTCGTCCTGGGCGTTTCAGGGGGATGCGCAGAAAGGCAAAGTGATTGCCACTTCCGTGTGTTTTGCCTGCCATGGCGCTGACGGCGTCAGCCCGATTCCCACCCAGCCTCACCTGGCTGCCCAGTTGCCGGATTACACCGCCAAGCAACTGAACAACATGAAATCCATCAACGGAGCCCCTCCGGCGCGGAACAATCCCATCATGTCCGGCATTGTGTCGATGCTTTCGGAAGAAGATATCCGGAACGTGGCGGCCTGGTACGCCGAACAGCCTCCGAAAAGGTCGCAAGCAACCAGCCCGAAGCTGGTGGCTATGGGAGAGAAACTTTGGCGTGCAGGCGATGCCGACCGGGGGGTTCCCGCCTGCTCCGGTTGCCATGGTCCGACCGGGAGCGGAATTCCCGCACTCTTTCCCCGGTTGTCGGGACAGTATCAGGAATACACCGAAATACAGCTGCAGCACTTCAAGAACGGTTCGCGCAGCAATGACCCTTCCGGCATCATGCGAGCCGTCGCCCATCGCCTGAGCAACCAGGAAATCAAGGCACTGGCGGACTTTACCGCCGGCCTGCATTGAACCTTGACTGAAGTGAAGCCTGCCCTGATCACTCTCCGCGTTTGGGGTTATCTGTCGTTGGCCCTATGGGCCATCCTCATGATCCTGTTGCTGCGCCACTCGCCTTACGTGCTGGACGAGGGCGGGGCCAAGGCCCTGTTGCTGGACTGGTCCATAGGTGACCAGGTGGCGAGCTCGGTTGTCACCCTGGGGTTGCCGGATATGCGCGCCATTCTCTGGCTGCCACTCGGGTTTCTCTGGCCTGGACAGATCATTGTGGCCAAAGTGGTCCTGATAGCCGTTCTCGCCTGGACGGCCCACGGCCTGTACAGCTGGCGCCGGCAAACCGGATCCGAAGAAGTTGCATTGCTGGCCACGGGGTTGTTGCTGATCGCACCGGTCAGCCTGCAGCAGATCGACACCCTTTCCCCCGGGGTTTTGCTGCTGGCCGTTTTCACGGCGGGGTACTGGCTGGACCGTGCATATCGGGAAGCGCCAAGACATTTCGGGGGGCTGTATTTTGCGCAACTGGCGCTGTGCGCTTTCGCAGTGAGCCTGCATCCGGCCGGACTTGCCTATCCCTTGTCCCTGGCCTGGGCCTGGCGCACGAAGCCTCTGGACCGCATCCAGCAGCGCTACTTTTATGCCGGCATTGCCGTGGTCAGCTTCATTGCGTTGCTGCTGCGCTGGGGCTGGCCTGATCTGGGCGGGTGGCAGAATCCCCTGCGCCAGGCGGTGACGTGGATTACAGCCAGCGACCTGGAGTCGCCAGAACTCGATACGGGCGAATGGGCCGCCGGCCTGGTACTTACCGGGCTGCTGGTGATGCTGCTCATAGGGCAACGGCGCCTGTTCTGGAATGACCTGCTGGGACGTTCCCTCTGGTGGGGGACTGTACTGGGCGCGTTCCTGTGTGATGCTTCGTGGGGATTTCTGGCGGTTTCACTGTTGTGCTACGGCGGTTTCGAGTGGCTCCTGAAACCCAGGGAGTTGCTGACCGGGAAGGGCTTCTTCCTGCAGCGGGGATGGCTGCTGCTGTTGGTGGTGATTCTTTCCACCTTGTTCATGCGAAGTGATCGCATCTGGTACGAGCAAGGCAAAAACGGGGTAATGCCTGCACAAGACCAGCTGATCCGCCAGTTCGCCGACGACGTGGACAGAACGAGGGTGGCCATGGAGGAAAAGCGCTTGCCCATGCCCCGCATCCGGGTGGCCAGTCAGTGGCCTGCCCGGACCATGATTGCCTGTCGTTGCGATGCGCTGTCACTGCCTCCTGCAGCCAAGGATCCTGAAACCCAGTTGGCGATGATGCGGGGATTGACCCATCTGATTTTTGCGCCCAATGCACAGAAAAATATTGGGCTGGTCCAAAATCTTTCGCAGCTTGGCACAAGCGTGGAAACGGTATCGCTCCAGCCCGGAGGCGTCATTCTCAAGGTGCGCTCGCCGGTTCTGGCGCCATTGCCCGCTGCACCGGTGACGGCGCCCGACTCCGCGCGCTGAATGGGGGAGGGGGCGTCATGCCGTTGCGTGAACTGGCGATATACCTGGTGGTTACCATGAGCTCCCTCTTTCTCACGGCCTACACGGTACACATGCTGGTGGGTGGGCTGGTCAGTCCCGATACGGAATATACCTTGATGGGAGGGGCCTGCCTGTTGGTCGGCGGTGTCATCGGCTTCATGGCCTTGGATGTGTACCGCCGGCGGCGGGGGCGCTGAAACTCAGGACGGCTTGTAAATATTCTGCAGGCCCTGGTAGTCCCGTTCGAGGGCAAACTGTCCCTTGTGGAAAACGAACTGCAGTCGCTGTCCGGTGCTGTTAAGGCCGGTCAGCCCGAAAGAGCGGCCTGAATAGTCCTTGTACAGCTTGATGTCCTTGAGCAGTTCCACGCGCTGCCCGTTGCGAAGCTCCAGCGTCGCATGCAGCTTTGATGCATTGATGGCTACCGGTGAAGTAGGCAGCAGCATCAGGCGGGTTTTTAGAATGCGGTTGGCCCCGGCAATCAGAAAGAAGCTGCCCAGGAAAACCAGCAGATAGGCCAAGTTCGGGTTTTCGCCAAACCAGGCATTGGCTGCAATGCCCAGCAAGGCCGTGACCGTCGGAACATAGAGCAGCAAGTCCCATACCATGCCTTGCTTGTCCTGTTTGAGAAGGTAGCGCGTGCCTTGGTTCATGGAAATTAAGCCAGCACAGTCAGTTGACGGAAGCGTGGCTTGGCTGGGCCAGGACGCCCTGAATGGCGCGATCCATTTCCCCATAGAGCATGGCTCCCGGCTGCTGGTAGCGCACGATCCCCTTGCTGTCGATGACGAAAGTCCAAGGATCGCCCATGACGCGGTATGCCTTGAATGCTTCAGGGTTTTCGTACTGGTCCATGTGCAGGAACAGTACTTGCGATTGGTACTTGTCGAGCATGGCCTTTGTGATTTGCAACTGGCGATCGCAGATGGAGCAGTGTCCTGGTGTCGCAAACTCCAGCAGGATGGGCTTGCGCAAGGCCAGGGCCTTGTCCAGTGAATACTGATACATGCGCTCATCCGGTTGGCGGTAGGTGGTGATACGGCTCAAATCCCCTCCCACATCGGCAAGGGTTTTGGTGGGCAGGCTGGGCGCGACCTCGCCCTGCTCCAACCCCGAGTTGTGTTGGTTGCCGCTGCATCCAGCCAGGAAAACAGCAGTCAGAATACCCAGCAGATGCTTCCGCAAGCGTGCAGTCATGGCGCGTCCGAGCCGTGTTTGCCCGTCTTGAAAATGTTGTAACCCCAGATGATGTTGGCCAGAAGAACCAGCGTGCCAAAAAAACCGACGCCAGCCATCAGGTGGGTCACCGTGGTCTCCACTTCAGGACCGGGATCATAGCCGCCGATGATGCCGGCCGTGGTGAACAGAATCACCATTCCCATCAGTCCGATATTGTGCATCCAGAAGTGGATTTTCACCAGCGACATGCTGTAAATGGGGCGGTTGACCAGGCGGGGAACGAAATAGTAGATGGCCCCGAAAATGGCCATTTCCACCCAGCCCAGCAAGTTGATATGGCCATGGGCCAGCAGGATCAGTTTGCCGTGGGGTGCGGTATCCACAAACATGCGGAAAGCTGGAATGCCTCCCATCAATGCGCCCCAGGAAAACCCGATGATGGCGTAGGTGATGCAGGCATAGACAAAAAGCAGGGTAAACAGCGTGTATTCCCGCGTGACGATGCCTGGGTTCAAAGGTTGCTGTGGTGTCATGCTGTAGACCTCTTACTTTTTTTGCGGCTGCATCGCATCCTGGCGCAAGTCATGATATTCGTGCTTCCAGGTGCTGGGGGCCCAAATCTTGACCATCTCATCCACGAAACCAGAACGTTCCGGCATGGGAAGGCGTGCATCTGCTGAGCCTTGCGTGGCCTTTAATTCTGACAGAAAAACGGCGATGGCGTGAAGGTCCGCATCAGGCAATCCGGCCACATAGGCGGCTTCCTTGTTGAGACCGTGATCCAGTGTCTTGGATTCATAAGTGGTCTCGGGTTTTTTCAGGAAGCTCAGAAGATAATCCAGGCTGCGGCGCGAACCGATCCCGTCCAGATTGACACCGTTGTTTGTTCCATTGCGCACCGCACGGTGGCAGGAGGTACAGCCGCGGTCCCTGAACAGCTCCGACCCATGGAGGCCTTCCGGAGTGAAATCGAAATGGGTTGTCGTGGGGTACATGGGGTGATCCAGATGGGACCTGTAAACCTCCAGCATCACAAAACTCAGGCCGGCAAAAACAAAAATCAGGACGACGATGCCAAACAGGATTTTTTCGCCCAGTTTCAAGCGGCTGAATTTCATGACCTGCAACCTCCCAAAGTACCGATATCAAAAACAAAACCCGCGCGCCGTTGAGCGCGCGGGTTCAGATGGAGCCAATACAACGTGCTTCTGCGGACTGATTTCAGCCCGAGCCAGCCGTTACTGTGCTTTCGGGTTGCCAGTGGTGCCATCCCTGGTTTCCCCGGTGGTGCGGGGAGCCGACGAAAGATAGGCGGCTACATTGATGATGTCGTTGTCCGTCAGATTCTTGGCGATGGCGCGCATCATGCCGTAAGGATCGTTGGCACGGCTGGCATCACGCCAGTTGTGCAGCTGGTTGACGAGGTACGTGTATTTTTGCTGACCGATGACCGGGAACATGGGGGCGGCGCCACGGCCGTTGTATCCATGGCAGGACTGGCAGGCGGACACTTTGCCCAGCACACCATACTTGACGATGACCTGGCCCAGATATTTTTCGCCGACAGGTGTTCCGCTGTCTTTGAGGGCTTTGAGATCGGACAGTTCGGGCTGCGTTTTGAAGGAGTTCACATAGGCAGCCACATCACGACGATCCTGCTCCGTGAGCTGCTGCGCAAACAGCGGCATGACAGCGCCAGCGCCCGAAGGCACGCGGCGGCCTTCTGCCAGATCGGTCAGTTGTTTGACGATGTAGGGGTAGCCCAGATTGGCAAGGCGCGGCGCACCCATGGCTTCAGTGCCCCAGCCGGTTTCTCCGTGGCAAGTCATGCAGGCCACAGCAGCTCCTTTCCCTTCCGTGAAAATTTTCTTGCCGTTGGCAAGATCGCCGGGCATTGCAGATTCTTCGCTGGCAAACACCGAGCCGCTGACGAGCATGGCAACCAGCGCCATACCCGACGAAAACTTGATCATTGACTTACGCATGTACTCCCCCTCCAGATTGGCTTGTAGATAAAATAAACTGTGCCAAACAAAACCTTTTTGTGCGGCTTCCGGCTTAAGTCATTAACTGCATATCCGGCAGCGCCCCCCTTGATCCTGAGCCCGTTCGACCAGCGAAAACAGTACGTAGTGTGGCTGGTAAACCGGGCGCGGTAGCGCAGTCTATCACGGTCGTTTTCCATACAGCAAATACCTTGTTCCGCCTTGCCGTACAAGTGTTTCAACATGTTGCAGCAAGGGGGTGAAGCCGTGTGCGAAATGTTTGACAAGCCGTTTTTTTGGGTGGTACGCTCTTGTCCATGGTCGGCCGAGCAACGTTCACACCGTTGGCCAAAAGCTGTACCGGCCAATAAAAAATATAAGTAGCGGTCTCGTCCGTTCACCGTAAACATTCCAATCTGGAGGGGGTTACAACATGGAAGACAACGTCAAGCAATCTCGCCGTCAACTGCTGAAAATGGGCAGCATTGCCCTCGTGGCAGCGCCGATGGTGGGTTTCAATACCAGTGCGTTCGCTCATCAGAACACCGCTGTGCGTGCCGCCCTGAAGTTTCAAAACACTCCCAATGGGGACAAGGAATGTGCCAAGTGCATGAACTTCCTCCCCAACAAGAGCAAACCCAATGACAAAGGGCACGTTCACGGATGCAAGCTGTATCCCGGCGACGATGAAATCTGCCCGACCTGTTATTGCAACGGGTTTGTTGCAAAGCCTAAATAACATAAAGCTCTAAATGACGAAAAGGTGCCGCAAGGCGCCTTTTCGTGTGTCTGGCGCCGGATGCTGCCTTTTGGGTGACATCCGGGCCGGTTTTTTCCGTTTGCGGATCAACCGGCTGAAGGCGCTTGAATCAAGCTGACGGTTTCAGGTCCGTCCGTTCCCAGTGCTCCCAGTGCATCCGCGTGTTGCACGGGTTTGCGCTGCGGGAGTGTTTTGGCAACTTCGGCATGTCCCTTCGCGGGACGTGCGTGGGCGCCATTACGCGTGGCTGACTTGTCCCCCGATGCCGGTTGATCTTTCTGTAAACAGGTGCTTGGGATGAAAGTTCACGTTAGAAAAATTTTAGTCTGGCTGTTGCTGTGTTGCTTGTGCTCGACCGCCTTCGCTGAACCCTTTGTTCAGGGTGGGCCGATTGGGTCCCAAACGGATGACGGGTTTAACGCTCTGGGTCCGGTTGTCGAGCAGCCTTTTGAATTTCCCCATAAAACCCATGCAGGCACCGAACCCGGGCAAATGGGCATCAATTGCATGTACTGTCACACCTATGCCCGTCGCAGCAACGTGTCCGGCATCCCCCGCCTGGACAAGTGCATGGGCTGTCACAAGATGATCGAGTCGGTGAAGGACAAGCCCCGCATCAAGAAGCTGTTCGAATACTGGGAGAAAAAAGAACCCATTCCCTGGAAAAAGGTTCACGACCTTCCGGATTTCGTGCGTTTCAATCACGAACGCCATATCCAGCGCTTCTATTTCCGCGAACATCGGCCGGTGCGGGAAGTGTGTGGCTACTGCCACGGCGATGTGGGATCCATGACCACAGCCCGCCGCGTTAAGGCGCTTTCCATGGGGTGGTGCGTCAGCTGCCACCAGAAGGAACATCTGGAAAATGCAAATACCACGAAAACGAGCAATGGGCCGAATGACTGCTGGCAATGCCACAAGTGATTCGTAACCGGCAAGCAAGGGAGAGCGTGTATGAGCAGTAGCAAAAT
>JAGWTQ010000061.1 GCA_028868905.1 Betaproteobacteria bacterium | reverse complement strand
TGCGGTCCTGCTCGAAAAAGAAGCGGGCGTCCGACAGGCGCGCGCGCAGCACGCGTTCGTTGCCGCGCACGATGGCTTCCGGCGTGGCCGTGTCCAGGTTGCTCACCAGCAGGAAACGCGGCAGCAGGCGGCCTTGCGCGTCGCCCAGCGGGAAATATTTCTGGTGCTGCTGCATGGACAGGATCAGGCATTCCTGCGGCACGGAAAGAAATTCGGGATCGAAGCGGCCTTCATACACGGCCGGCCATTCCACCAGGGCCGTGACTTCGTCCAGCAGGGCGTCGTCCGCCAGCACGCGCGCCTCGCCGGCGGCAGCTTTGAGCGCGGCGGCAATGCGCGCACGGCGCGCGCCGAAGTCGGCCAGCACGTGACCCTGCGTTTCCAGCAGCGCGGCATAATCTTCCGCCCGGGCAATGTCGAGGGGGCCGCGGCTCAAAAAGCGGTGGCCCAGGGTGGTGCGTCCGGCCGTCAGTCCCAGCGCCGTCACCGGCAGCACATGGGCGCCATGCAGCGCCACCAGGCCATGCACGGGGCGCACGAACTGGGCTTCGCCCGCGCCCCAGCGCATCACTTTGGCCACCGGCAGGCGCGACAGCGCCGTGGCCAGCAGCTCCGGCAACGCCTGGGCCAGTGTCTGTCCCGGCTGCACCGACACGTGGGCGAACACGGTTTGCCCCTTGGCGTCGGTGGCGCGCGTGAGCGCTTCCAGCGGCACGCCGCAGGAGCGGGCAAAGCCGGTCAGTGCCGGAGTGGGCGTGCCGTCGGGCTTGAAGGCGGCGGCTTCCGAAGGGCCGCGCCGTTCCACCGTGCGGTCCGGCTGGCGCGCGGACACGGCGGGCAGCAACAGGCCCAGGCGGCGCGGCGAGGCATAAGCCTGCACCGGCGTGTCGGCCGCCACAAACTGCTGCGCTGCCAGCAGCGCCTGCAGGCCGGTGGCGAACGTGTCGCCCAGGCGTGCCAGTTGCCGGGGTGGCAGTTCTTCCGTGCGCAGCTCGATGAGGAGGGCGGCGTTCATGGCTGCCCTCCATTGCGGCGCGCCAGCATGGGAAAGCCCAGGCGTTCGCGCGATTCAAAATAGGCCTGTGCCACCTGGCGTGCCAGGGTGCGGATGCGGCCGATGTAGGCGGCGCGTTCGGTGACGGAAATGGCGCCGCGCGCGTCCAGCAGGTTGAAGGTGTGCGAACACTTGAGCACCAGCTCGTAGCCCGGCAGGGGCAGGCCTGCCGCAATCAGGCGTGCCGCTTCCGACTCGAAACCGGCAAACTGGCGGAACAGCCATTCGGTGTTGCTGTGCTCGAAGTTGTAGCGCGACTGTTCCACTTCGTTCTGGTGGTACACATCGCCGTAGGTGAGGCCCTGTGTCCACACCAGGTCGAAAATGTTGTCGCAGCCCTGCAGGTACATGGCCAGGCGCTCGATGCCGTAGGTGATTTCCCCCAGCACCGGCTTGCACACGAGTCCGCCCACTTCCTGGAAATAGGTGAACTGGGTTACTTCCATGCCGTTGAGCCACACTTCCCAGCCCAGTCCCCAGGCGCCCAGGGTGGGGTTTTCCCAGTCGTCTTCCACAAAGCGGATGTCGTTGACGGTGGGGTCGATGCCGAGTGCGGCGAGCGAGCCCAGGTAGCGTTCCTGGATGTCCGCGGGCGAAGGCTTCATCACCACCTGGAACTGGTAATAGTGCTGCAGGCGGTTGGGGTTTTCGCCGTAGCGCCCGTCCTTGGGGCGGCGCGAAGGCTGCACGTAGGCGGCGTTCCACGGCTCGGGCCCGAGCGCGCGCAAAAAGGTGGCGGTGTGCGACGTGCCGGCGCCCACTTCCATGTCGAAAGGCTGCAGCAGGGCGCAGCCCTGTTCGTGCCAGTAATGCTGCAGGCGCAGGATGATTTCCTGGAAAGTGAGGGTGGTCATGGCGTCAGGGACGGCGGTTGAACGGTTGCAGGGCGCCCAGCAGGCCCAGCGCGATGAACCACAGCAGGGTCCATTCGGGAATGGAAAGCGACAGGAAGGTCCAGCCCACGGCGGCGCATTCGCCCGATCCCTTGAGCACCACTTCCAGCGCCTTGAAGAAAGGATGGGCCTGCAGGATGTAGTTGAGTCCGGGGCCGCAGGCCGGCACCTGGTCCGGCGGCATGTGCAGGATCCACACGTGGCGCGCCGCGATGAGGGCGCCGGTGGCGCCGGTGAGGCCGATCAGCACGGCGAACACGCGCGTGCCGATGCGTCCCAGGCCCAGCAGGGCGGCCAGCAGGAACAGCACGCCCAGGGCGATCATCACCACGCGCTGGAAAATGCACAGGGGGCAGGGGTCTTCGCCCTGCGCATGCTGCAGGTAGAGGGCGAAAGCCAGCAGGCCGGTGGCGATCACGAACCCCAGGGCGTAGCAGAGGCGGCGGGTGGGGACGCAGGTCATGGATAGCGGGACAATGGAATCGAAAGCGTGAGCGCCAGCAGGCAAAGGGCAAGGATACCGTAATTGCCCAGCACCACAAAAGGGGTGCTGCCTTCATAACCCTGCACCTGGCCCGCCAGGTTGAAGATCTGTCCGCGCGGGGCGCGCGCCAGGATCTGCCCGTAGGGGTCGATGATGGCGGTGACGCCGGTGTTGGTGGCGCGCAGCATGGAGCGCCCGGTTTCCAGCGCCCGCGTCTGGGCCATCTGCAGGTGCTGTTCGGGCCCGATGGAATCGCCGAACCAGGCGTCGTTGGTGACGTTGGCCAGCACTGTGGCGCGCGGCAGGGCGCGGATCACTTCCTCGCCGAAGGCGTCTTCATAGCAGATGTCCACCGCCACCTGCAGGCCCGCCACCCGCATCGGCGGCTGGTCCACGCTGCCGCGTTGCTGGCTGTCGATGGGAATGCTGAGCACGGCGCGCATGAGGGGTTTGAGCAACCCTTCCAGGGGGATGAATTCGCCGAAGGGCACCAGGTGCACTTTCTGGTAGGTCTGCGACGGCGAATGGCCGAAGCTGAACACGCTGTTGAAGAACTGGCCGCGTTCCGGTTCGGAGAACATGCCCACCAGGATGTCGGCGTCGTGTTCGTAGCCGAAGCGTTCCAGGGTTTCCGCAGTGCTTTCCGGCAGCTGCTGGCGCATGACGGGGAAAGCGCTTTCCGGCATCACGATCAGGTGGCCTGAGCTGCTGTTGAGCAGGTTGAGGTAGCGCTGCACCGTGAGGTCGGAAAACTCGGGCAGGAATTTCTGGTCCTGGGCGATGTTGCCCTGCAGCAGGTTGACGCTCACGGGCGGGCCCGAAGGGCGCGTCCAGTGCACGTGGCGCAGCCCCACCCCGCTGCCCACCAGCAGCAGCAAGGCCAGCGCGAGCGGCACCACGCTGTGGCTGTCGCGGCGCGCCGTCACGAGGGCGGTGAGCAGTCCCGACAGCAGCACCGTGGCCAGCGTCACGCCAAACACGCCCAGCACCGGGGCAAAGCCCGACAGCGGCCCGCCGGGGGTCTGGGCATAACCCAGCGAAAGCCAGGGAAAGCCGGTCAGGACCCAGCTGCGGGCCCATTCGGACAGCGTCCACAGGGTGGGCACCGCCAGCAGCCAGCGGGTTTTGGGACGGTTGGAAAAGCGCGTGGCGAAGTAGCCCACCAGGGCGGGAAACAGGGACAGCAGCGCGGAAAACCCCAGGATGCACAGCACGGCCAGGCTGCGCGGCATGCCGCCGAAATCGTGCAGGCTGATTTCGATCCAGCTGATGCCGCTCACGAAGCAGCCCATGCCCCACAAAAAACCCAGTTCGGCCGCGGCCCAGGGTCCGCGCGCGCGCCGCCACAGCAGCATGAGCACGCTCAGCGACAGCACCGGCGCCGGCCAGAACCCGTAAGGGGCGAACCCGGCCACGGCCAGCCCGCCCGCGAAGGCGGCGATCAGGGCGGGAATCAGGCCCACGTTGTGCTTCATGGGGCCGGCGCTTCCGCGGGCGGCGTTTTTTCCACCAGCACCGAATGCAGGCGCCGGCTGTCGGCGCGCAGCACCTGGAACGTGAGGCCCTCGAACGTGATGCGTTCGCCGCGCTTGGGCAGGCGCCCGAAGCGGCTCACCACCAGCCCGCCCACGGTGTCGAAGTCTTCGCTGGAAAGCGTGCTGCCGAGCGCCTCGTTGAAGTCCGCCAGTTCCGTCACGGCCTTGACGCGGAAGCGCCCCGGATGCTCCGGCACGATGTTGTCCTCGGTTTCGTCGAAGTCGTATTCGTCCTCGATGTCGCCCACGATCTGTTCCAGCACGTCTTCGATGGTGACCAGTCCCGCCACGCCGCCGTATTCGTCCACCACGATGGCGATGTGGTTGCGGTTGGCGCGAAACTCGCGCAGCAGCACGTTCAGGCGCTTGGATTCGGGCACGAACACGGTCGGGCGCAGCATGTCGCGCACGTTGAATTCCTCGCCCGCGTAATAGCGCAGCAGGTCCTTGGCCAGCAGGATGCCCAGCACGTTGTCCTTGCCTTCGTCCACCACCGGAAAGCGCGAGTGGGCGGTTTCGATGACGAAGGGAATGAACTGTTCGGGCGACTGGTCCACTTCGATCACGTCCATCTGGGCGCGCGGAATCATCACGTCGCGCACCTGCATGTCGGCCACGCCCAGCACCCCTTCCATCATGGAAAGGGCGTCGGCGTCCAGCAGGTTGCGGTCGAGCGCCTGGTGCAGGATGGCCACCAGCTCGTCGCGGTTTTCCGGTTCGTGGTGCAGCCAGTGGGTCAGGCGTTCCAGCAGGGAGGGTTTCGCAGTGTCGTCGGACATGGTCAGTGGGCGGGCAGGTAGGGATTGGGAATGGACAGGCGCTCCAGGATCTCGATTTCCAGGGCTTCCATGGCGGCGGCGTCGCGCGCGCGTTCGTGGTCGTAGCCCTGCAGGTGCAGCAGGCCGTGCACCACGAGGTGCGCGTAATGGTGGGCGAGCGGTTTCTTCTGCGCACGCGCTTCGGCTTTCACCACCGGGGCGCACAGCACGAGGTCGCCCTGCCAGGTGTCCTGTTCGCGCCCGTAGGCGAAGGTGAGCACGTTGGTGGGGTAGTCCTTGTGGCGGTAATCGCGGTTCAGGCGCTGTCCTTCGCGCCGGTCCACCAGGCGGATGGTCACAGTGGCCGGGCCCTGCAGGGCGGCGTTGCTCCAGCGCCGCAACTGGGGCGTGCTGGGCTGCCCGGTGGTGCGGCTGGCACGCTGCACCGACAGGGCAAGGGAAGGCTGCGGCTCGGGGTCCATGGTCATTCGTGCGGGCGGGCGTGGCGCTCGTAGGCATTCACCACCTGCTGCACCAGGGGGTGGCGCACCACGTCTTCCGCCTGGAAGATGGTGAAGGCGATGCCTTCTACGCGCTGCAACACATTGCGCGCGTCGATGAGCCCGCTTTTCTGGGTGCGGTGCAGGTCGATCTGGGTCACGTCGCCCGTGATCACGGCCTTGGTGCCGAACCCGATGCGCGTGAGGAACATTTTCATCTGTTCGGGCGTGGTGTTCTGGGCTTCGTCCAGGATGATGAAGCTGTGGTTGAGCGTGCGTCCGCGCATGTAGGCCAGCGGCGCCACTTCGATCACGCCGCGCTCGAACAGGCGCCCCACGCGCTCATACCCCATGAGGTCGTACAGGGCGTCGTACAGGGGGCGCAGGTAGGGGTCCACTTTCTGGCTCAGGTCGCCGGGCAGGAAGCCCAGCTTTTCGCCGGCTTCCACGGCCGGGCGTACCAGCACGATGCGCTTTACTTCGCCGCGCTCCAGGGAATCCACGGCGGCTGCCACGGCCAGGTAGGTTTTGCCGGTGCCGGCCGGACCCACGCCAAAGCAGATGACGTGTTCGCGGATCTGACGCAGGTACTGCACCTGGTGCGCAGAACGGCCCTGCAGGTCCAGGCGGCGCGTGCGCAGGCGCGGACTTTCGTCTTCCCCGCCGGCCTCCCCACCGGCCTCCCCGCCTGTGCGCGGGCCGGCGCTGTCCAGGGCATGCACCAGCCCCAGGTGGATGTCTTCGCTGGAAAGCGTGTGGCGCGCATTGCGGTAAAAGGACTGCAGCACGCCGGCGGCCAATGCGGTTTTGTCCTGGGTGCCTTCCACGCTGAAATGTTCTCCCCGGCGGCGGATTGCCACCCCCAGGGTACGCCCGATCTGTTTCAGATTTTCGTCAAGCACGCCGCACAGGTTGGCCAGGCGCTGGTTGTCCACCGGCTCCAGGTCGAGTTCGAGCGTGCTCACAGGGCCCCGCGCAAGGTGTAGTGGGCCACGTCCGTGATGGTGAGGTCCACGAACTGGCCGATCAGGCGTTCGCCGCCCTTGAAGTTGACCACCCGGTTGTTGTCGGTGCGCCCGCGCAGTTCCGAGGTGTCGCGCCGGGCATGTCCGTCCACCAGCACGCGCTGGCGCGTGCCCACCATGGTGGCGCTCACACGCGCCGCTTCAAGGTCGGTTTTGGCCAGCAGCCGCTGCAGGCGTTCGCGCTTGGTGTCGTCCGTGACGTCGTCCGCCAGGCTGGCGGCCGGCGTGCCGGGACGCGCGCTGTAGACAAAGCCGTAGCTGCCGTCAAAGCGCACGGCGTCGATGAGGTCGAGGGTGGCCTGGAAATCGGCTTCGGTTTCACCGGGAAAGCCCACGATGAAATCGCTGGAAATGGAAATGTCCGGGCGCGCTTCGCGCAGGCGGCGCACGATGGACTTGTATTCGAGCGCGGTGTAGCCGCGCTTCATGGCGGCCAGCACGCGGTCGGAGCCGGACTGCACCGGCAGGTGCACCTGGCCTGCCAGCTTGGGCAGGCGTGCGTGGGCATCGATCAGGCGTTGCGAAAATTCCAGCGGATGGCTGGTGGTGTAGCGCACGCGCTCGATGCCGGGCAGGTCGCTCACGACCTGCAGCAGGTCGGCGAAGTCGAGGTCGCCTTCAGGGCCGTCGGGGTCCAGGTAGGCGTTCACGTTCTGCCCCAGCAGCGTCACTTCCTTCACGCCGCGCAGCGCCAGGTCGGCCACTTCGGCCAGCACCGCATGGGCCGGCCGCGAAAACTCTTCGCCGCGGGTGTAGGGCACCACGCAGAAAGTGCAGTACTTGCTGCAGCCTTCCATGATGGACACGAAGGCGGTGGGACCTTCCACGCGGGCAGGCGGGAGGGCGTCGAATTTTTCGATTTCAGGAAAGGAGACGTCCACCTGCGGGCGGCCGCTGTCGCGCCGGGCGTCCAGCAGTTCGGGCAGGCGGTGCAGCGTTTGCGGGCCGAACACCAGGTCCACGCACGGCGCGCGCGCCACGATGGCCTCGCCTTCCTGGCTGGCCACGCAGCCGCCCACGGCGATCACGAGATCGGGGCGCCCGGCCTTGAGTTCGGCCAGTCGGCCCAGGTCGGAAAACACTTTCTCCTGGGCTTTCTCGCGCACCGAACAGGTGTTGAGCACGATGACGTCGGCTTCTTCGGCGTGGGACGTGGGTTCAAGCCCGTGGCTGGCGCGCAGCAACTCGGCCATCTTGTCCGAGTCGTACACGTTCATCTGACAGCCGAAAGTGCGGATATGGACTTTCTTGTTCAAACGGTCGGGAATGCAAAAGACGGAAACCCCGATTTTAACTCAAAAGGGGTTCCAGGTCTTCTCCGGGGTGTAGTGCATGTAGCCCACGCTGGCGCCCGTGCGCAGGCCCACGCCCAGGCGGATGGGGGCCAGGATGATGGCGCCGCGCTGCTGGTAGTTGATGCCGGCGCCGCCCACATAGTAGAAGCTGCCGTCCACGCCCGGAAAGCGCTGGAATATCTTGTCGGCGGAAGGCAGGTGGTACACCAGCACAAACACCTTGGAGGCGTTGCCGCCCAGGTCGAAGCCCAGCGACGGCCCGCTCCAGAACACCTTGCGGGTGCCGCCATTTTTCAGGGTGAGTTCGCCGTCGCCGTAGCGCAGGCCCACGGCGATGGCGCCGGCCGCTTCCTCGCCCTTGATGTAGCCGTTGGGACGGCCCTGTTCCTTGAACGCCTTTTCAATGAGCTTGGCCAGTCCTTCGGTGGTGCTGCCGAAAAAGCCTTCGGCCGCCTGCAGCATGGTTTCCTGGTCGTAGGTGTCTTCGTTGCTTTGGGTCTGGGCCCGGGCCGTGCAGGCGAGGCTTGCGAAGAGAAGGGCCAGGGCGATGCGAAACAGCGGGATCGTTTTCATGGCGGTCACCGGTGGGGTCAGGGTCCAGCGGATCATTGTGCCACAGCCGGCAGGAATGAAAAGCCCTTGGGTTTCTCGCGGAAACTCAAGGGCTTTTGGGATTTGGTGGCGAATCAGGGATTCGAACCCCGGACCTGCGGATTATGATTCCGTCGCTCTAACCGGCTGAGCTAATTCGCCTGAGCCCGCCATTATAGGGCGCCCTGAAAAAAATCGCAAAGCGTCAATTTTTGACCGCTCCGGCCGATATTCCTGAAAACAAGCCACGGTCCTGCGCCGCGGGCCGTGGTCGTGACGGTCCTGCGGTGACACTGCATTGAACCCCGTGGCAGAATGCACCTTCCTTGACGTGTTTGAGTGCGCGATGCCCGACACCACGCTGAAAACGGCATTTCTGCAGTTGCCCACGCGGATCCTCAACGATCTGGCGGAAGGGCAGTCGGCGCAGGCGCTGGGCGAGGCCATCTGCCACTTTGCCGAAGGATTCGTTCAGGGTCGCATCGCCACCATCATGGCCCTCAACGGCGACGGGCGGCTCGCGCCCTGGGCCGGCCCCAGCGTCCCTGCTGCCCTGCTGGCGGCCCTCGACGGCCTCCAGCCCGGCCCCCAGGCTGGCTCCTGCGGCCATGCGGTGTACAGCCAAACGCCCACCCTGGTGGCGGACATCAGAACCGATGCGCGCTGGAACGACCTGCGCGATCTGGCCAACCAATGGAACCTGCAGTCCTGCTGGTCTTATCCCGTGTGGCTGGACGGCCAGGTGGCCGGCACTTTTGCGCTCACCGGGCAGGTGCCCGGAACGCCCGCCAGCGAAGCGCTGGAGCTGCTGGAATTCTGCGCCGCCATGACCGGCACCGTGCTGCGCTACGCCCAGATGCGCACCCTGGAAGCGGCACAGCGCCGGGCGCTCACGCACAACCTGCATTTCAACGCCATGCTGGCCCAGGTCAACCAGGTCATCACCGAGGCCCAATACCCTCACGAACTGTTCCAGGCCGTGTGCGACAGCGCCGTCAAGCACGGGCAGTTCAAGCTGGCCTTCATCGGGGTGCCCGACTCGCAGCGGCGCATGCGCTGCATCGCGTCGGCCGGCGACACGGACTACCTGGAAGGCCTGACGGTTTCCATCGACCCCGACGTGACTGAAGGGCAGGGGTCCATCGGCCGCTGCTGGCGCGAGCGCGCCGTGCAGTACAACCAGTCCTTCGCCGGCGCGCCGCATCTGCAGCCCTGGCTGGAGCGCGCGCGGCGTTGCGGTCTGGGGGCGAACGCCACCATTCCCATTCTGCGCGGCGGCGTGGTACGCGCCGTGCTGTCGGTGTATCACGAAGAAGAAAACATTTTTGACGAATCCCTGCGCGGCCTGCTGGAAGAGTTGGCGCTGGACGTGGCGCGCGGCCTGGAACACATCGTCCTGCGCCGCCGCCTGGAGCACGAACAGCACAAGCAGCAGTACCTGAGCGTGCACGATGCCCTCACCGGGCTGCCCAACCGCTTCGCCCTGGAACATCATTTTCCGGGGGCGCTGGCGCGCGCGCGCAAGGACCACACGGTGCTGGCGGTGGGGCTGGCTGACCTCGACGACTTCAAGTCGGTCAACGACCTGTACGGACAGGAGGCGGGCGACCTGCTGCTCAAGATGCTGGCCCAGCGCCTGCGCGCCACCGTGAGCGACACTGACCTGGTGGCGCGTTCCGGCGGCGACGAATTCGTGTTCGTGGTGGAAGGCCTGCTGCGCTACGACGACCTCTATCCCCGCCTGGAGGAACTGGGCGCGGCCATCAGCGACCCCATCGAGGTGCCCGGGGTGGGTCCCGTCACACTCAAGGCGTCCCTCGGACTCACCTTCTACCCCGACGACAGTGGTGACGGCGGGCAGCTGTTGCGCCATGCGTTTGAGGCCATGCACGGGCTCAAGGCGCACAAGGCCACGCGCGCCGCCTGGTGGCAGATCTGGGGGGAAGGGCAGTTGCGCAGCAGCGAGAACCTGCCGCGCCACGTGGCGCCGTACGGACCGGAAGCTGCGGTGTTGCTGCACGCCGTGCAGGGCCCCCTGGCACCGCTGCCTGCCCGTTTCGGCCGGCATTTTCACGACGAGTGGCTGAGTCGCCCGACCCTGGCCGAAATCCTGCCGCGCCTCACACCGGCAGAGCAGATGGCTGTGCTGGCGCGCCTCGAACAGCACATCCATCTGCTGCAGCGGCCCGATCTGACGGAAGCCGAGCACCGCCAGCGCGCGGAAAACCTGGGGCGACGCAACACCCTGCTGGGGCTCGACCACACCATGCTGATCGAAGCCACGCAGGACTATCACGACGAAGTGCGGCGCTGCCTGCACCATCACCAGGGCATGCGCCTGCTGGAAAAGCAGCAGGTGGCGGACGTCATCGAAGCGCGCCTGCGCGTGGAGCTGCAAAGCCAGTTGCGCGCCCTGCGCGAACTGCTGCTGGAACGCCAGTCCTGGCTGTCGCAGCA